>JBHENM010000444.1:0-42046 GCA_046262035.1 Acidimicrobiales bacterium
GAGCTGGCGAGGGCCAGACGGCGACGCGGACATCCCCATGAACAGGCGAACGGGTCACTCCCCGCACTCCTCTACTCCGTGGCGATGAAGAACCGCTCGAAGAGGTCGCCGTCGGCGGAGATGTAGAGGTCCTGGGTGACCCGCACGGTGGAGTGGCCCATGAGCCGGGACACGTCCTCGATCCGGGCGCCGGGCTGGGCCAGAGCCCAGGTGGCGAACACGTGGCGCAGGGAGTGGAACGTCCACGCCCACCGGCCGTCGGGCCTGCGGGGCCAACCGGCGGCGATGGCCGCAGGCTCGAAGGTGTTGCGCCGGTAGTTGGAGCGCCGGGGCCAGCACCGGCGTGAGGTTGAAGTCCTCACAGATCCTGGCCACGATCGACGACTCCGCGTCCTTGGCGGCCAGTCGAGCGGTTCCGTAGGCGTCCATGTCCGACCTCCTTGGTCTTTTCAGACCGACGGAGAGTACGGCTCATTCGATCCAAGAGGAGAACCCACCGTCGATCTGTCGGCGCCTAGCCCGAAGGTGCCGGTCGGGGCGCCCTCGCGAACCCTTTCCCGTCGGCTGCGAACAGTGCGCGCCGGAGCGAGCAAACGCCCGGATCGCGTTCGAGCAGGCGCGAAGTAACCGGCAGCATCGATATGCAGTGTCGCAGCCACCCGATAATGCCGCCGCGGCGCCCCCGGGTCAGCAGGCGCTCCCGTCGGGATCGAATGGTCCACGAAGGACCAGCCCGGCTTGCCTAAGTTTAAAGACTCATTCTCATTCTGCGGCTGGGTTGACCTGAGGCGGGGCGATGGGCTTGCGCAGGAGGGCCCGGGCGGGGTTGGCCATGGCTGTCTGTTCCAGACCCGAGCCGGTCACGGCCAGGTAGACCTGGGTGGTGGACAGGTCGCCCGGCAAGTCGCCCTGGGCGTTATCGGGCGCGTGGAACGTGCCGTGGTCGGGCGCCCTGTCGGCGTGTTTCGCGTCCACGTCCGGCGGGTGCCGCCGCGCTTTCTCGTGCTGGAGCAGGGGTCATCTGAGTAACGGCGTCAAAGTGGCCAACAATTCATCCACTAACGCGAGTTAGACCGTGACGGTGGCGGTCCGCGACGTCACCGAACACGCATGGGAACCTGGACAGAGGGCCCGCCAAGAGAAGTCGTTCGTCATGAGGCACGCGAGGAGGACTGATGGGCGAGTTAGAGCCGGACCAGGGTCCGCCGCCCCGGGCGGTCGAACCCTGGGCGCGAGTGGTGGGCCATACCGTCGTTGACAATGCTGGCCGATAGTCCTGCTCCTGTGGCTGGCGCGGTGCAGCGGTGGACGAGACCGTCGAGGATCATCTGAGGAATGCCTGGCCGGTGGTCGTGCCGCGTGCTGAGGGAGAGACCCGCTCGGCATGGAGAACACGAGTGGCGATCATGCACAGCCAGGCCGTTGAAGAGTCCGGGCAGTTGTGGGAGAAGCACCGGATGGGTGAGCCGGTTCGGCCGGGCCAGCCGTTTATGCAGAACCCCGAAGAGTACGACGCTGTGGAGGAGAGGGTGCAGGTACTGGAAAGGCAACTTCAGGAGCTCGGCCGCGGTGATGCCGACGGCCACGGGTGATGCCGACGGCACGAAGCGTCGGTGCATCGGAAGGCCGGGCGAGGCCATGGATGCTTGCATTTCCCCGGGGGTTCATACGTCGCCCGAAATCGCGGCACCACCGTCAATCGCCCTCACCGCCGGGCTTCTGCCAGCGACGTCGACTGCGTAGAACCGCTGGGTCGGTCGATGAATCGTAGCGAGACCGTCCCCGCCAGGACGAGCTCGTCACCGTTGTGGAGCGGTGCTGGCCCCCGCACCCGCTTGGTTCCGATCGCCGTGCCGTTCTGCGAGTCCAGGTCCTCGACCGCCCAGCCACCGCCATCGAGGAAGACCCGGCAGTGCGAGCGCGACACCACCTCGCTGGCGAGCAAGACGTCGCAGTTGGAGGAGCGCCCCACCACGGCCGAGCCTTGGAGACGCCACGTGCCCCCCTGGCCGACGAGCATCGGGACGATGTCGGGTTGCGTCGTGCGCTTCTCGGGGCGGTCGGCCGTCGGGCGGCCTACGACGGTGACAGAGGTGTAAGTCGGGACGGCCCGGGGTGCGCCCACCGGACGGCTCGGCTCGACCGCCAGCGTCACATTAGGAGCAGCGACCGGGCCCAGCCCGCTTTGGGTCGACAGCTTGATGACGAAGGCCTTAGCGACGTCGTTGCAGAACCACCGCCGAACGGGCTCCAGCATCGCCGCGTCGGCGGGAGCGAGAAACACCATGAAGCCGGTGGGCACCAGGGGCGTGCCACCGAGACCGATAGTGACCGACTCGACCATGCAGCGAAGGACTCGACGGGCTAGCACGGGCGGTGTTGTCTCGATGGTTGGTGCCAGGACTGCCAGCGCCTCACGCATGAGGGCCCGAGGAGCTGTTGTGTGCGCGCTCCCCACGCACGCTCGCACAACACCTGCCACCAAAGCAATCAGGACCACGAGGGCGATCAGGTTCAGGGCCACGGAATGCCTCCTCTCGACTGCGGCCATCCTGACGGGTCGCTCGGAAACGGTGAAGGGGGAGGACTCCCTTCGGCCATGGAGTCAGCACAGTCCGGGGCACGCTCCCCTCCCCGCAATCCGTCGACCGCCATCTCCGCCCGGCACCCTGGTGGGGACCCCTCCCCATTGTGGGCGGGGACGGGGGCGCTCATGCTGGTGTCGAGCCGAGGAGGTCTACGCCGTGAGGACGAAGCAAACGCAGGCACAGGTCGTGGTCCAGGGACGGGCCTACAAACTGGGACACACCGGCCGCCTCGACTTCGGCCGGGGTGGGGATGAGACCTCCGACGTCGTCGCGCTCGACCCATCGGATATGGGGATCTCCGCGGTTGCCGGATCGGTGTACTTCGAGGGAGGGCGCTGGGTCGTGGCTAACCGCAGCCGCAAACGGCCGCTACTGGTGGAGGCCCCCTCGCACGGCGGTCAGATCCGAGTGGGCTGCCAGCACATCTACGCGCTCTGCGATGCCCAGGTCGTGGTGCTGGTCCCGGGCCTGCGCTACACCCACCGGGTGGAGGTGCGCATCCCCGAGACCGACGTGGCGCCGGTCGCGTCGGCGGCCGAAGGGGGCAAGACGGTCGTCGTGCGTGACCTGTGCCGGCCCGATGACATCGTCGCCTTGACCGCTCTCTTCAGCGGCTACCTGCGGCCCTTCCCGTATCACGACCGCCATCCCCTGACCTACAGGGAGGCGGCCAGCCTTGCCGGCATGGGCGAGGTGGCGCTGCGCAAACGCATCGAGAACTTCCGCGGCCGCCTGTCCCGCAGTGGCATCGCTGACATTGGAGGCGACAAGGCCCTCTATGACTTGGCGGACTTTCTGCTGGATCAGGGTGTGATCGGCCCCGAAGACTTGGATCGACTGCTCGCCGGGCAGCCCGGCGGCGACGGAGGCGGCCAATGAGCCGGTTGGCGGTCGGCCGCTTTGACGACCCCGATCACTACGAGCTGGGCGAGGCAGTCGCCAGCGGGGGCGAGGCGACGCTGCACCGGGGCTGGGTCCGCGGGCCTGGCGGCCGCATTCCGGTGGCCATCAAGATCCCGCTGCCGGAGTGGGCACCGCATCTGGACCGCCTCTACGGCCGATGGAGCGAACAGGTCGAGCTTCTGCGCACCCTCCGCCACCCAGGGATCGTGACGGTGCGCGAGCTGTTCGTCGGCAGCCCCCCTCATTCCCCTGGAGAGATGGTGGAGGGCCGGCAGCTGTACCTGGTCATGGACTGGGTCGCCGGGACGCCGCTGGATGAGTGGCTCCTCGACCATGTCGATGCCAACCACCTCCGACGAGTGCGCAGCGTGGCCCAAGTCGCCGATGTCCTGGACCGCATCCACGCCCTGCGTCTGGAGGACGCGGAGGCCATCGTCCACCGCGACGTGAAGCCGAACAACATCATCATGGGCGAGCACGGCCCGGTGCTCGTCGACTGGGGCCTCGTGCGGGGCGTCGTTCCCAACGCCACCCGGTTCCCCGGCGAGGGAGGCCCCGGCTACATGGCGCCCGAGGTGGTCCGGGAGGGGCGGTTCTCGCCGGCATCAGACCGGTTCGCCTTCGGCTGCGTCGTGTACTACCTCCTCACCGGCCGCCACCCGCCCGACGGCCACGACCTAGACGTACTGCGGACCAGCCTCTTGGCGGTACCCGGCCTCGCTCACCAAGGGGCGACCGTCGAGCACATCATGGCCATGTTCGACCCGGACCCCGCCGAGCGCCCCACGAGCTGCCGCAGTTGGCTAGCGGGGATCACTCGGTCCACGGTCGCGCCCGTCGACAGCACCATCCCGCCCCCCGCACCCAAGCCACCCCTCCCCGTTCGGCGCTCACATCTTGCGGCGGGAGCTGTCTGCCTCGTCGCCCTGGCTTTGGGAGCTTTCCTCCTTTGGCCTGACGGCGACACGCCCTCCACGGCGACGCTCAACGACAAGGGGCTCACGACCTCGAGCTCGACCTCAACTTCCTCGACCCGTGATGTCTCAACGACTACCTCGGTCCCACCAAGCCCCACGACCACCGCGTCGACAACCCCAACGACGCTTCGCGCCGCACAGCCCGTGTCCCTCACGCTCCAGAGGCCAGTCGAGGGATCGGCTGACGTGCGTGTCGAGCGGGCAATAGTGTCCGGGGATCCCTACGAGAAGTCGATCACCGGACCGGTGCTACGGCCGACGTCGGGGTGCGGTGCGACTGAGCGGTACACCGAGTATTCGGTCGGCGGCGACTTCTCCCGCCTGAGTGGGACATTCGGACTCGAAGACGAGCAATCGCTCCGCAGCATCGTTCTCAACGTCGAGATCTCCACCGAAGTGGCGGGCGCACAGCCATGGACGCGGACGGTCCGATTTGGCGAGGATCCCGCCGTCGACCTCGACATCAAGGGGGCACTGCGTGTGAGGATCACGGTCTCAACGGCTTCGGCGGGTCCCTACAACAACAGCAGCTGCACGATCGGGAAATGGGTGCTCGCGGAGCCGACGCTCCTTCCATGACCCTGGGGAGCCGTCAGCGCCTCCGACCCTGGCCGTTGGTGACGAGCATACGGAGTGTCCGGTCGACTGTGGCCGCGACGTCGCGGAGAGCCTCCAGCAGCTGGCGCCCGCGAGCACGGCACCGCTGCAGCTCCTCGAGCAGCTCGATCGCCTCCTCCCTGGAAATCCCTGCAGCCTGCCCAGGGGACAACATCACGTAGCTACGGCGTCGACGCTCCAGCTCCTCGTTCGTCATTCGGCCCACGTTCCAGGACGGTACCGAACAGATGTTCCCATAAACAAGGGAACCTCGCTATGGGCGGCACTCTGCTCGGGCTCGTGGCAAAACCTGGTGTCAGGACCGAAACGCCCGCACCCTTACCCCTCCGGACTCTGATTTCGTGGCTTCTCGGGGCTCCTGTGGGCCGCTTCAGGCCGTTCTTGACGCTCGGCGGGCCTCCGGGCGGTGACCCTGAGGGGTCAGCGACTCGAGGGCAGCTCGTGCCTCACCCTCGGCTCCCGTTCCATGTAGACGAGGATGCGCCCCGGTTCGAGGACCGGATCGCCAACGGTGGCGAAGCCAGATTGCGCGTACCAGGGCTCGAGGGCCTCCGGAGCGTCGAGGCAGAGCCACGCCCCTCGGACGTCAGCTGCGTCACAGCGAGCGTCGAGGAGCGCCCGGCCAGCCCCCGGGCGCCGGGAGGCGAGGAACGTGAGCACTCCGGCATTGGGCCGATGCCGCTTCGATCGCCGCAGCTCTCGTCGCAACGTCGGGATGAGCGAGATGAACCCGACGACGGCTATGACCACGAGCACGCCTTGGACGGAGCCCGGGAGCATGGCCACGAAGGGACCAAGGGCGGCGCAGCCGGCCACTGGAGCCAAGGGCCACCACTTGCGGCGTTCGGGGGTCTCGCACACCACCGCGTCGTGGACCTCGTCGGACCAGACGTCGCTGCAAAAGATCTCGCCCCAGGCGCCGGCGAACACCTCGGCCCGCCTGCGGACCCGCCACCACCATCCACCCCGCTGGTACCGGACGTCGTGCTCGAGGAACTTCGCCACGATCAGGCGAACGAGCTCCGGGCATTCGCGCAGCCGGGCCCGGTGCTCGAGCGGCGGGCTCACGCCTGGGCTCCCGAGCCTCGACGATGGGCAGCTAGCACGGTGCCAGGAGCGACACCGAGGAGCGCCGCCAGGCGCTCGGCCAGATCCCCGTCCAGCGGGCGCCTCCCTCCCTCGATCCGGTCGTAGGTGTGCCGGGCGATCCCCAGGGCGGCCGCCGTCTCTGTCGTGGTGAGCCCCGCCTTGGCCGCCCTCAGGTCGGCGAGGGTGGCGGTGCGGGCGCTGGCGGTCAGCAGCCGCATCGGGTCGGCTCCCAGTGCGGCCGCCAGCGCCCGCAGCGTCTTGGGGCTCGGTCGCTTCCGGCCCTGCTCGTAGGCGATCAGGTTCGGTCTCGCGATGCCAACCCGTTCGGCCAGACCGTCATGGGACAGCTTCTTGGCCTGACGGAGCCGGCGCAACGCGTCGGGGTCGAAGCTGGCCACGGCTTCGATGGCGATGACCTCCCGCGAGTTGACCGGCGGGCAAACTTTAGGGTCCGTTGTCGAGTGATCCCGCGGATCCGCATCGAGCGAGTCGGGCGGAACGACCTCGAGTCGCCGGCGCCGGGGCCACCTGCGCCGGGCGGCGAGGGCCGCTGCGACCTCTGGATCCTGACGAGCTCGATCGAGGGCCAGGACCAGAAGGGCGGCAGCGGCCTCCTGTGGCTCCTGGCCAGACGTCACCGCCACGGCATCGAGGACGTCGACGTCCTCCCCGTACACCGTGATGCTCAGTCGGTGCCGTGCCTCGGGCGGACTGCCGGTCCCCCGGCGACCCCGGCGCCGTTCGGCTCCGTCGGTCATGGCCGTCCCTCCTCGTGGTCGCTCCGTGCCCAGCCGCAGCGGTGACAGCGGCTGGTCCATGGCCCCGAGCCGCTCTGCCGCACTCGCAGCCGCCGGCGGGTGACGTGCTCGAGTGCACCGCCGTGGCTGGGCAGGACGAAGAACTCTTCGGGCAGCGACTCGACGAACGAGACGGCGTCGCGCTCGGTGGGCTTGGAGGCGAGATGGGCCTCTCGGATCGGCCAACGCTCGGCGTCCTCGGGGTCGCCGTTGGGTACGAGCACGACCGACCAAGAGGAGTGGCCAGGATGAATGTCGCCCTCCCACGCCGGGCACGGGTTGGTCAGCCGCCCAAGCTCCTCGTCGAAGCCGATGAGCTCGAGGAGCCGGTGGTGAGCGGCGAGGGTGGCGCGCTGCGCCACGGTGTACGCAGCCCACAGCTCGGCTGGGACGTCAACCTCATAGACGTCGGCCGTCCCCTCGCCCTCGCCCGGGGGTGCCTCCTCGAGGAACGCCTGCTCGAGATCCCCACTCCAGGTAAGGGCCAGGTGGACGTCCCTCGCGCCGGCTCGCGCCGGAGCGGCCTGGCCAGGAGGATGGCCGGCCCCGCCGGGGTCGCTCAGGTCCAGGACGGCCGCGGCCAGCCGAAGCGCCTCCGACCGCGTCAACACGGCGTCCGTGCGTCTCTGGGTGCTGTCCGTCATGGCCAGCCGCACCGGGCGCCGGGCCGAGGCGCCGCCCTCGACCCGGAGGCGGGTACCGGCAGCGTCGACCAACAGGGCGTGGCGGGCCATCAGACCTGGGCCTCCACGGCTGTGCTGCCGGGCGCCGGCATGAACCCGCCGTCGCGCAGCTCCTGCTCGGTGAGGCGGATGGCGTCTTCGGCGCTCGTCGCCCAAGTGACGGCGTCCACCGTCACCCGTACGTCGTAGGGCCGCTTCTTCTTCACAGGTACCCCTCCCCCACGTCGATGATCTCGACCGGCCGGGCATCGGCCTCGTCATCACCGAGGCAGCGCTCGCAGAACGGGTCGCTCTCGCCCCAGCAGTCCGGGCACAGGACCTCCCCACAGCACTCGCACTCCAAGGAGCCCTCGGCCTCGCCGCAGCGGGTGCACGTGACCAGCCATCCGGCGGTGGCCACGCCGTCGAGGCCCTCGCGGTCACCGGGCACACCCAACACGCTCACCGCTGGTCTCCGCCGGCGTTGGCGCACCCTGCCCGCACCGCCTCGATGGCCGCCCACTGCGCCGGCGTGACGGTGAGATCCCAGCGGGCCTTGATGCCCGCGTAGGCCCGGATATACCAGCACTGCGCCGCCCGGTCCGGGGGCAGCCACCGGTCCGGGCCGCGGTCCGCCTTGGCCTCGTTCAGCGCACCGGCCACGGCATTGAGCTCGTCGGGGTTCTCCAGGTCGTTGGCGAAGGCGACCTTGCGCTCGGCCGTCCAGGCCCAGCCCCCGCTGGCGTGGGCGTCGGCGAGGGCGACAAGGTGGTCCACCTGCAGCTGAGCTGGCGAGGTCACCTGCCGGCCGGAGAAGGGGTCCGTCCACACGCCGGTCAGGATCTTGCACCCGGGCCCGGTCCGCACGTCCGTCCCTTCGGCTAGGAGCACCTCCTCCCGAGTGTTGCACCCATCACCATCAGCGTCGGCCCAGCCGCGGGGCTGCCATTCGTCCCGGTCATAGCGAGGTCGACCGACGGCCGGCAGCCCGATCCGCGGTCGGGCCAGCGACCCCTCCCCCACCGTGTCGGCGGACGTGCCTGGCGACGTCGACGGGAGCGGCCCGATGTCGCCCAGCCCACAGGAGACCAGGGCCAGGCCAAGCGCACCCGCCCGCCACCACCTGGTCCTCATCGCAGCAATCCGCCGGCGACCTCGACCACGGCGAGCGCGCCGTCGTCCCAGCCGTAGCCCACGCACCCCTGGCAGAGATCCGCGGTGCCGGTTCCCCAGCACTCCGGGCACAGCTCCTGCCCGCAGCAGTCGCACAACAGGGCGGGCTCGGCCTCCGAACAGCCCTCGCACGCCGGCACCCGGCCCCGAGGTCGCGTCGGGATCCGCCGCCGCGCCTCGGCGAACGCCCACTCGACGTCGCCGGCGCTGGCCTCAGGGCCAAGGTCATCGCCGCTCCGGCGGTCCTCGCAGTGCTCCATCGTCCTGCCCATCTAATGGGCTCCCGCCGCCGTCGAACGCGACAGCGGCCGGCTGATCTGCTGGATCAGCGCAGCCAGCAGCGCCGAGCGGCCCACGGCGGTGCGCTCGGCCGCGTAGAGCTCCTGCAGCGGGCGGCATGCCAACTCGAGAGCATCGGTCGCGGCTTCCCGCCGAGCCCGGGCCTGCAGAGCGTGGGCCACCTGCGCAGCTCGATCCCTGGCCGTCCACTCGAGGACCCGGCTGTCATCGAGGGGGAGCCGATCGACATAGCGCGGGGCCTCCTCGCCGGCGAGGAAGATCCCTCCCTCGGGCGCCACGGTGACGTCGTAGCGCGTGCCGGGAGCGGCCGGCCCGAGGGACTTGCGGTACCCGTACTCGTTGCCTTCGTCGTCGACCCAGAAGCCGACCAGGCGGCCCGAGGCCGCTATCCGCTTGCCGATGTAGGTGAGCCGCCGTTGCACCCGCTCGGCGCCGGTCATGGATGGGTGTCCCCGGCGTGCCCGGTCGCCTCCACCGAGGACCGGCCCCAGCGCTCGGCGTGGGCGAGCGCCAGGGCGACGCAGACGACTGCGTCCTCCTCGACCCGCCGCCGCAGCTCAGCGACCTCCTCGTCGTCGAGGCCGCCAGCCCATGCCCGACACGCCCGGCCCGGGTCATCGGCCCGGGCCGGGTGCGCACTGTTGCGACTCATCGGATGCCTCCCCGACAACTGGTCCGCTGTGTGCACACAGTATACGTCTCGGGTCTGGCCGATTGTCAAGATGGAATACGTATCTTGTCTTTACATCAGCGCGGCCGAACGTATAGAGTGTGTACGCCTAACGAGGCGACAAGAGCGGAGGCCAACGCATGGATCACCACAGCATCCTCACCAAGCTGGGCGGCGGTGGCACGAGCCTCGCCGACCGCCGTCGGCCCGACGAGCCGGGATGCCAGTGCGGCTCCCGGGAGGTCCGGGTCGTGTTCAAGTGCCCGGTCTACGCCGTGGTGGTCGGAGACGAGGTGACCCGGATCGTCGTCGCCCGTGACTGTGCCGAAGGCCCGATCGTGGCCGAGTGCGCCGGGTGCGGTGCCAGCGACGTCGACGGTGACGCCGGCGCCCTGGCCGCAGCGACGCTCGCCGACGGCTCTCCCTGGCCCGAGATGGCGAAGTGGTCCGTCGGATGGTGAGCGGCGGCACTCCCATCAGGCGCCAGCGCGTGGCCCAGCTGATCGAGCGGTTCCCCCTCCAGGACCCGGCGCAGTTCGCCGATCCGGTTGCGGACCTGGCCTGCGCCGGTCGCTTCCTGTTGGTCGAGCAGAGCCGCTACGACGCCCGCCACTTCCTTAGCGCCCATGACAGCCCCGAGCAGGCCGCGGACTACTGGGAGACCCAGGAGTACCCCAGTGACTGGGAGATCGTGACCCTCGTCGACCTCGATGACGGGGCGGAGTTCGAGGCCAACCAGCGCATCCACTTCACCCCCCGACAGGTCCAGGAGGTGCCGGTTTCGACACCCGAGGAGCGCTCGGCATGAGCGTGCTCATTCCCATCGAGAAGCTGCGGCCCGATCCGGCCAACCCCCGGCGCGCCGGCGTGGGAGACGTCACCCAGCTGGCTGAGTCGATCGCCGCCGTCGGGGTCCTCCAGCCGTTGCTCGTGTCCCCGGACCCGGAGGCGGCCCCCGGTGAGGGGTACCTCGTCGTCTTCGGCCACCGGCGTCTGGCCGGGGCACGCGTCGCCGGGTTGGCCGAGGTCCCGGCCGAGATCCGGGAGATGGCCCCCGCCGATCGCCTGACCACTCAGCTGGTCGAGAATCTCCAGCGAGCGGAGATCGACGCCCTCGACGAGGCCCTCGCCTACAAGAAGCTGCTCGACCTCAAGCTGTCCCAGCGCGACGTGGCCGAGCGCGTCGGCCGCTCCCAGGGCCACATCTCCAAGCGCCTGGCGTTGCTACGGCTTCCCGCTCCGGTCCGCAAGGCTCTTGATTCCGGCGGCATCACCATCTCCGACGCCTTCCACCTCACCCGCCTCAAGGAACAGGGCCGCGTCCTCAGCGCGCTCAAGAAGGGGCGCCAGTGGGGCAACGTCGAGCGGGCCGTCGAGGACGAGCTCCAAGAAGCCGGGTGGGCGGCCGCACGCAAGAAGGCCGTCGAGGGCCTCACCGCCGACGGCGTCAAGGTCATCGAGATCAAGGACCACTACTTCTCCTACGGGCGCAAGGAGCGCCAGCTCGGCAATGGCTATGACCAGCTGCGCATCAAGCCCGAGGTCCACGCTGGCCAGCCCTGCCACGCCGCTGTCGTGGACAGCCACGGCCGGGTGTACCTGGTCTGCACCCGGCCCGACCGCCATCCCGAGTGGAAGGCCCGGGGGGGCAAAGGACCGATGAGCGACGACGAGAAGGCGAAGATGGCGGCCAAGCGGGCCCACAACAAGCAGCGCCGGGAGGCCCAGGAGGCCCGGGGCGGCACGATGGCCAAGCTGGTCCAGAAGCGGCTCCCCAAGGCCGCCGTCTTCGAGCACGTGGTCATCCAGTGGATCCATACCGCCAGCTACCCCTCACGCCGCCTGGCGTGCGAGCTGCTGGGCCTCGAGGGCGTGCCGCCCCAGGGTGACTACGGCGCCGTCGACTACGCGGCGCCGCTGCTCGAGTACGCCGGCGGGGGTCCGGCCCAGCTGGAGCGGGTCGCTCTGGCCCTGGCCTTCGGTGTCGCCGAGCCGCCGCTGCGCCAGGACTGGCCGCAGTGGACAACACCGGAGGCCCGCCGCCACTTCGCCTTCCTGGAGGCCCAGGGCTATCCGGTGTCGCCAGCCGAGCAGCTGGAGCTCGACGGCGAGGCCCCGCGCTAACCCGGAGCCCGGCTCAGGCGAGCCCGAACGGCGGCGCGGTAGGCGTCGGCGTCGCGCAGCGGGCTGGCATCGTCGGCTGCCGCGTCGAACTGCTCGACGAACCACGACAGGTCCTCGCGCCCGGCCCTCAGGCACAGCTCTCGGAACTCCGACGGCCCTCTCACGAAGGCGTCGGCGGCGGCCACCTTGGCCAGGGTGTCGCGCATCGCCGCCACGGTGTCCTGGAGGATGGCGACGGCGACGTCCCCCGCCGCCAACAACACCCGGCGGGCGTCGTGGTCCTCCTCCACGAGCAGCTCCGCCTCGGCCAGCCGCCACCACTCCCGGACCGACTCGACCCGTTCTTCCAGGCGCTCCCAGTTGTTGCCAATGGCCCGGCGGCCTCGCCCGTCCGAGCGGAGGCCCTGGCTTCCGAGGAGGTCGTCGAGCAGCTGCTCGACCTGGGGGTCGTCAGCCGACCATCGTGGTCGGGCTGGAGGTGGCTCCTGGCCAGTAATCACGTTGGCCACCACCACGTCGAAAGGAGCACCTGCGCACAGGCAACGAGCCCCCCGGCACGGCGGCAGGAGCTCGAGGAGGTGGTTGTAGGCTGCGTCGTAGGCGTCGGACGACCACAGCACCGTGTCGACCACCGGGCGCTCGGCCGACGCCTTCCGCTGCCACCCGACGAGGTAGAACAGCCGCGGCTTGACGTTGCCGTAGAACTCGTCGACCCGGCAGAAATCCGGCTCTGTGGCCAGCGCCGCCACCCGGGCCACGACGTCGGCCTCGAGTTCGGCCAGGGCCGGCTCCAGCATCGCCATCTCCGCCCACGTCACTGGATTCATTCAGTTCCTCCTCTCGGTGCGGTGGCGGACGACGACGATGCGCAGATCACCACCGTCGTCGTTGGCTGTCGCCAGCATGGCGTCGAGGGCGACCGGGCTGTCGAGACCGCCCGAGCCCGACCCGATGATGGGAAAGGCCAGCGACCCGAAGCCGTGGGCCCGGGCCTCGGCGAGTGCCGAGCGGGTGCAGCTCGCCACGCTGCCCGGGCTGGCCCGCCACCGAAGGTCGATGCCGGCCACGTGGATGATCCCCCGGTAGGGCAGCCGGCCGGCTCCCGTGGTCACCGCCCCACCGAGTGGGATCCGCCCCAAGCGGGCGAGCTCCCGGAAGGGCCCCACCCCAGCCCGCCGGCGGATCGCTTTGGACACGCCGCTCGGGTACAGCAGCCACCAGGGCACCACGTTGCGATTCCAGGCGTTGACGATGGCCTCGACGTCGAGGACGTCCAGGAGGTCGCCGTCGACCACGGAGATGCCCGGCTCGGCCACCGGCCCGCTCACGTGGAGACGATCGGCTTGGCCGAGGCTCGTCGTGAGACTCGTCGGTAGGCGCGCTCCACCCGGGCCACGTCGCAGCCCATCGCCGCCGCCAGGGCGGCCGCCGCCTCCCTGGAGAGGGGAGCCGAGCCCCGCTCGATCTCCGAGTACGTCGGCCGGCGAATCCCGGCCCGGGCGGCCAGGTCCCGGCGGGTGAGGCCGGCCCAGACCCGGAGATCCTCGAGCTCGGCCGCCTGCGGCCTGACCCGGGTGAGCTCCCATGGGTCGACCTCGAGGGCCCGGGCCAACTCCGCCAGCTTGGGCGGTGACGGGGGCTCGGTCCCGCTCTCCCACTTGATGAGGTTGGGTCGCGCCCGCCCGACCCGCTCCCCCAGCGCGTCAAGAGACAGCCCACGGGCTTTGCGCAGCCGGGCCAGCGCATCTGGGTCGAAGCTGCGGACGCCTTCGGTGATGAGCCCCCCTCGCTGCTGCGGTCGCGCTTGTGCACACACGCTATACGTTTGCCGAGAGGACCTCATGCCCGGGCGTGTCAGTCGAGTTCGGAGAGCACCAGCACGCCGGCATCGGCGAGCGACGTCAACAGCTCCGCCTCGTCACCCGGGCGCAGCCAGATCAGGTTCGAGCCCTCGGCACCGCCGCCTCGAGGGCGTCCCTGGGGCTGGGGTAGTCGGCCAAGGGGCTCGTAGTAGGTGTCGACGAGCACCAGCGGGACCTCGGCCTCCCACGCCTCGAGCACCGGGGGCACGTGGCGTGGCCCGTGCAGGAGCTCCCGCTCCTCAGTGCTGCAGCCCGAGAGGTCGGCCTCGGCGACGATGGCCGCCTGGAGGTGGACCTGGGCCCGGACGGCGTACTGGATCCGGGCCGCCGCCTGCGAGACGTCGTCGACGAGCTCGGCGTAGCCCGGGATCAGCTGCTCGCACAGCTCGGTGGCCGTGTCGGCGTAGGCCCGGTAGCGCCCACCGTCGAAGATCATCTCGAAGCGAAAGAGCCCTCCGTCGGGCCGCTGCGGCACCTCGGGGGCCACGTCCGCTCTGGGGTTTCTGGTTACGACCGCCATGGTGGGACCTCCCTCTCAAGCTCTAGCGCAAGGTCGCGCCGGCGCCGGACAAGGGCGACGGGCACGAGCGACAGCCCTCCCACCACCAGTAGCACCCACCAAGGCCCGCCGCCGGTGACATAGAGGGCGGTGCTGGTACATGCGACGACAGCGATGGCCACCCAGCCGTCACCGGGCCGGGGTGTCCTCAGCACCCACCACACGAGCACTCCGATGACCGTGCCGGTCGCCAAGAGGAGGGCCAGCCATTGCAAAGCGGCGGCCAAAGGCCCGGGATCGGGCACGTAGCCGAGGGCCAGGCAAGCCCACAGGAGCACGGCGGCGGCGCCGACGAAAGCGAACAGGGATGAAAGGCGGTCGCGAGTCACGGTCGAGTCCCTCCTGGTGTGCCGGTCAGTGTTGTGCAGATCCCCTCAGCCACGGCGGCGGCTCCCCCTGGCCTCGGGGGCCGGACGCCGGCCCGGGCCGGGACGGCCGCTGCGGCGGCGGCCCACGACCACGTGGGTGGCCCGGGCCCGGTCGAGGCGCATGTCTGTGCCGTCGAAGCCCCGCCACACCGCGGCGGCGGCGAACACGTCGCGCTCGCGAGCGTGGGCGGTGAAGTGGCGCTCGGCCTCCACGTCGGGCATGAGCCCGCCCCGCACCCGGAGGTAGGTGCCCTCCCGGACCATGGTCACGTCCCGGAAGCCGTAGGCGCCCTTGGCGTCGAGCAGCCGGAACCACCGGGGGTTGGAGGCCCAGTAGAAGTTACCGGCCCAGTCCCGGGCCGTGACCAGGGGGCTCAGGGCGGTACGGGCCAGGTGCACGCGGGTGGGGTCGGAGCGGTCCACCCACGCCAGCGCGGCCCGCCCCCACACGGTGGCCAGCACCGCGGCGATGGCCTGGGGCTCGGTCGGCGCCGAAGCCAGGGCGGACAGCAGGACCTCGGTGTCGGTGGTGCCGATCGGGTCGGGGAGGTCGTAGCGGGTGGCCAGCGCGCCCTCGTCGACGTCGCCGTTGTGGGTCCCGATCAGGCGGTCCACGACCATGGGGCTGGCGTTGACCACCGCGCTGCGGCTGCCCCGGGTGGCCCAGCGGGAGTGGCCCAGGGCGACGACGGCGCGGTCGAGGGGGCGCACGAAGCTGGGGTTCCACAGCTTGGCGAACGGCACCGGGGCCTTGGTGACCAGGCAGCCGTCGACGGCGACGCGCCGGTGGCGGATGGCGGGGCCGGCGGCGGTGGCCGGCCCGTGGTGGCGACCGGTGACCAGGGCGAAGCCCGACGCGTCGCGGCCCCGTTCCTGGGCCAGGTGGCCCAGGACGAAGAACGCCTCGGTGGCAAGGCGGGGCTCAGGTGCCTCGGACGCCCGCACGAAGCCGAAGATGCCGCACATCACTTCCGTCCCTTCTTCGCCCGCCCCATCACGTAGTCGTACTCCTCGTCGGTCAGGTGGCCATGGGACCGCAGCAGCTCGGCGATCTCGGCCGGCGGCATCGCCGCCAGTTGCCGCAGCGCCGTGTCCACCAGCGACCCCTGGCTCACGTGCAGCTCGGCGCCGATCACGTTGATGCGCTCCACCGCCTCGTCGGAGACGAGCAGTGTCTTGCGCACCAGGGGGCTGATGTTGCGCCGGTTGATCACCGTGTAGCTGGGCATCAGCGCCGGCACAGCGACTGCTCGGCTGCCAGCCAGTTCCCACCGGCGATGCGCTCGGCTGGCCGCAGCCGCTCCCGCGCCGCCGGGCCGGCCAGGTAGACCCAGGCCCGGGTCGTAACCTCGGCGCCGCCGGCGTCGACGTAGCGCACCGTGCGGGCCTCGCGCTCGTAGTGGCAGCACCGGCGGCCCGGGCGGTAGCCCTCCAGGCAGTCCAGGCGGTCCAGGACCTCGCCGTAGTGCTTCGGGGCCACGAAGATCAGGTCCCCCACTACCGCCGAGTCCTCCTCCCCCGCCGTCACGTAGGGAAGGCCAGGCCCGTAGAGGGCGTGGCCTTCCAGGGTGGCGGGGAACTCGGCGGTGGTACGGCCGGCCAACAGGCGGTAGTTGCCCTGGCCGGGGCGGAGTGTGCCGTAGACGAAGAACGGGTGGTTGGTCATCGCACACCTTACCTGTAGTGCTTGTGTATACCTCATGCTTACACACAGGGGGTGTCTCTGTCAATCCCTCACCGGCCGGCCCGCTGCCAGCGGGTCACGGCGAACAGGGCGGTGGCCTGGGCCTTGTCGACGTCCCGGGTGAAGACCCGGTCGACCAGGCGCCGGAAGCCCCGGGTGTCCTGCTGCCACGTCTCCCCCCGCAGCCTCCCCCCCCGGCCCAGCCCGGCGTTGGACGCCCGGTGCGTCCCGATGGGCTCGGCCGGGCCCGGGGCGGGACCGCCCCTCGAGGCAAGGGCGGCATGGGTCATGCCCAGGCTGACCTTGACCTGCGTCTGGATGACCCCCGGATCCAGGGAGGAGTCCCACATGCGGAACTCGACGTGGTCGCTGGCCCGGCCGGAGGCGGCGGCCTGGAAGTTCATGCCCAGGCCGTGGCCGCCGTGAACGGCGGCCAGGCTGCGGGGGTTGGCGTAGGGCCCGGCCGGCGCTATGTTGGGGCGGCACCAGCTGGTGCCCCGGTGCGATCGCCGCTCGGGGTTCTGGGCCAGGCGGTAGAGGGTGTCCTCGTTCTGCTTGAACGCGCCCAGCAACCGGCTGTGGTTCTCCACGGTGTGGTCGTAGTCGCCCACCCCCACATGCACGTGGCCACCGGTGCGGGCCGTGGCCCGGCCCCCGTGGCGGCGGACGATCTCGCACACCCGGGCCAGCTGGTTCCACGACTGGGGCTCGTCGTAGAGGACGGGGCTGATGACCTCGCCATGCACGGTGGCGTCGGTCTCGAAGCGCCACCGGCTGTAGTCGCCGTGGTTGGAGTGGTAGCCGCTCTGGCGGGGCTGGGGGATGAGGCCCTCGGCGTGGAGGTCCCGGGCGATGCTGCCCAGGGCGGTGTAGCGATCGACGCCGGGGCCGATGTCGAACTCCATCTCCACGCCGAAGCTGCGGCCGCCGTTGCGGGCCCCCAGACCTCCGGTGGCGTTGTCGGTCATGAACGGCACCGCCGCCTCGCCCCGCTGGCGCCGTGCCTGGGCCTCCCGGTAGGCGGCCTGGAAGGCGGCGTGGTCGTCCTCCCAGTTCGAGGTAGCTCCCCCGGCGGCCTCGGCCGCCTGGCGGGCAGCCTCGGAGGCGGCGTGGTCGGCGGCCAGGGGCCCGGCGGCAGCGTCGGTGGCCCGGGCCATACCCTCCAGGCCGGTGCGCACCCGGCGGGCCTCGAGCACGGCCCGGGCCGACTCCCGGGCCTCGTCGACGTGGGGGCAGCCGGCGCCGTCGAGGCTGCAGGACAGGCCCTCGTCGACGACGTCATAGCGCAGCGCCCCCCGCCGGCGCACCCCCACCGTGCCGCTCACCGCGGCGTCGTCGAGCATGAGCGTGACGGGCACCGAGAGCTGCTCGCCGTCCCGGGCCTGGTCCCGCACCGAGGTGACGTTGGGCATGCTCAGCGCCCGCTGGGGGGCCCGGTACGTGCGGGTGCTGCCCAACGGCTCCGCGGCTGTCGGCGCCCCGGCGTCGGCCGCCGGGTTGCCGCCGGGCGGCGGGGCGGGCGCCACTCGATAGCTGCGGTGGGCGACGCCCGGGCGGGTACCCACCGGTCCTCAGCCCTCCCCCGCCGGGGGCTGCTCACCGGCGTCGTCGTCGGCCCACTCGGGTTCGGCGTCGAGGTCGTCGGCCGGGGAGGAGACGCCCTCCACCAGCCCGGCGTAGTAGCGAACGTTGACGGCGAACAGGTCGGTCACCCGCGCCGGCGTGTCCACCCGTCCCGACGCCGTCATCTGGGCCCCGTGGCGGGCGTACTGCTGGGCGTTCTGGCTGACCAGGTGCAGGCGCGTGCCGAAGAGCTCGACGAGGGTCCCGATGCGGTCCCGCCTCGAGGCGCCGGTGACGATCACCGCCACCGACGGCGGGAGGTTGTGGGCCAGGTAGGTGAGGCCGGGAAGGCCGAACTCCCAGTCCCCCTCGGTGCGAAGGGTCTGGAGATTGGTGGCCACCGCCAGCGGGCGGGTGGCCTCGCACCACTCGAGGTAGCGGTCGAGGTCCTCCTTGCGGAACCAGTAGAGGTTGGGCACGGCCGGGATCCCGGCGGCCGACATCTCGGCCGCGATGAGGAGGTTGCGGCGGAAGTTGAGGAGGTGCTCGGCCCGGGGCTGGTTGCCGAACAGCGAGTAGTTGGGGGCCAGCACCAGGTCCCAGCGCTGGGCGGCGAGGGCGGGGATGAGGTTGCGGCGGTCGGTCCAGAACGCCTCCACCAGGGGGTCATCGGCGTAGCCCACCAGCACCGCCAGCTGCCCGGTGCGCAGCCCCAGGGCTTGGTGGGCGTCGACGCCGGCGAAGCGAGGGTAGATGCGCAGCGAGTCAGGGCTGTAGACCCGGCGCAGCCCCACCCCGTAGGCCGGCCAACCGAGGCCCTCGTCGAAGGAGGCGACGTCATGTCCGTCGACCTGCGGCACGTACCGGGGCAGCGCCGCCGGCAGCTCGAGCTCGAGGTGGACGTCGTCGAAGCGCAGCGTCCCGCCCACGTCGGCCATCCAGGCGCCGATGTCGACCCGGCTCCCACAGCGGATCGGGCACTGCCCGCACGGCGCGGCCTGGTTGGCCGCCTCGGCCCGGGCGCAGCCGCAGTAGTCGCAGTCGGTGTTGCAGCCCGAGCAGATGGGCTCGGCGGCCGCGGGATTCTGGATCGAGAGAGGACAGACCGAACAGTCGCAGCCGGCGGCCGGGGCGATCCTGGCCACGGGGATCATCGCCAGCCCTCCGAGGAGGAGCGTCGGCGACCGGCGGCCCGCGACGACCACAGCCCTACCACCGCCCCGAGGCCGACGGCGGCGACGACCGGCCCGCTGCTCGCACCCTGGGACAGGGCGGTCTCGACCACAGCCAGGGCCCCTCGCCGGGGCAGCCCACCGGCTCGGGCCACCCACACCGCCGCCAGCACCGCAGCGCCCACCACGGTGCCGGCCAGCATCAGCCCGACCGCCAGGGCGAGGAAGGCGAGCTTCACCGCGGCCCAGAGCGCAGCCACCCGGGCCCTTTCAGGCCACCGCCGCCGGGGGGGCGTCGGCCCCGAGCAGCTCCAGGAGCTCGCCGGCGAACAGCCGCAGCGACCCGGCCTCGTAACGGGGCAGGGCGGCGCCGGTACGCAGTGTGCCGAGGAGTCGCCGGAGGCCCTCGAGCACGCTGGCCACCAGCTCCTCGTCGACGTCGTCGTCGCCGCTGGCCTCGGCCGACTGGGCCCGGGCCCGGGCCTCGTCAGCCGCCGAGCGCAGCTCCTCGGCCCGCTCGAGCACGTCTGCCGCAGGCAGCTCGGGATGGGCCAGCTGTTCGCGCACTGCAGCCGCCAGCAGCTGGGGCTGACCCCGGTCCCGGATGGCCGCCCACAGCTCGGCGGCGGCGGCGCTGCGCCCTCGGTCGAGGCGAAGGAACTCGAGCCGGGTGGCGAGGGCCACCTTGGCGGCGTCCATCTCCGTCGACAGCTCCGGCGGGAGCGAGGAGAAGGCCCGGACCAGCTGGCGGGCCTTGTCCTCGCGCATCTGGATGCCGAGGCGGGACAGCACCTCATCCCAGGGGGCACCCACGTGGTGCATCTCGGCCTGGACCCGGAGCCGGTCCAGCGCCCGGAAGCGCTCCACCGCGTCGTCGAGGCTGGCCGTCTCCTCGGGCACGTCGACGCCGGCGGCGAGCAGCTTGGCCACCAGCACCGCCGAGCGTTCGTACAGCAGCGCCGCCGCGAGATCTCCGGGTTGGAGGTCCTCCCGGGCCAGGTTCTCCACCAGCTGCCACACCCGCCGCTCCTCTTCGGAGAGCGGCCCGGGGCAGATGACGGCCGGGATAGCCGCGAAGTGGGGGTTGTCCCCCAGGTTGGCTGCGCCCCACCTGGCCGCCCGCAGTCGGCGCTCCCCCGCCACGACCCGCAACCCCTCGCCTGCCAGCTCCTCGACCAGGATGGGCTGGAGCACGCCGACAGAGGCGATCGAGCTGATGAGCTCGACCAGGTTCGCCGGCGCCGTGGCCGGGCCCGGTCCCCGTCCCTGCACCTCCGTCCACGCTGCGCCCGGGCCCCGCAGCGGCAGCATCTCGTAGCGGCGGCGGCGCAGACGCTGCGAGCGGTCGAGCCAGCGGGCGACATCGACCGGCGATGACCGGGCGGCGCTCACGACGATGGCCGCACCGACAGCTCGCCGGCCATGACCTCGACGCCGAGCACCAGGGCGTCATCGCCGGCGCCGGCGCCCCAGAACTCGGCCTCGGCCCGGTTGCCCTGCTCGTCGTAGCCGTGAAGAGCGGCCTCCCAGCGTGCCGCCGCCGTCCTGGCCACCTCGTCGGCATCGGCGCCCTCGGCGACGGCCAAGCGGATCCGCACCACGGGACGGAACTCGACCACGTGGGTGGGGGGACGATCCTCCTCCTCCCAGCTGGCCCACCACTGGGCCGCGCTCATGGCCTGGCCACCCGGCGGCGCCCGAGCACGTCGACGGGGCCGGCCGAACCGCCGAGCCGCCAGAAGATGGGGGCGAACGGGCCTCGGGCCTTGAGGTCGTCGAGCGTCGTCATCGAGATGCCCAGCTCCTCGACGAGGGTGACGAGCTCGGCATCCCGGCGGGCCATCTCGAGCAAGGACCGCAGGCGGCGCTCGAGGATCGGCACCGGCCGCCCGGACAGGACCACGAGCACCTTGGGAAAGCGCGGGTAGTGCTGGCGCCAGCCATTGGCCGCCTTGGGCCGGAACTGGTAGAGCCGGGCGTAGTTGGTCAGCTTGGCCGCCACCTCCCGCACCGACATCGTCGCCCGGTCGACCTCCACGAACCGGCACAGGAAGACCTCGCCGTCGGGCTCGTGCACCGTGTAGTCCAGGACGGCATCGGCGATGAGCAGCTCGGGCTTTCGGCCCTCGGAGATGGGGTGCATCGTCTCGTGGCGCCACCCGCTGGCGTCGAAGTCCTCGCCTCGCCGGCGCGCCGCCTCCAAGAAGGCGATGCCCACGTCGTTCACCGCCAGGGTGTGGCTCTGCAGCGGCCCCCGGGCCCGCTCGGGGGTCATCCGGTAGGCCCGGGTGGTCACTCCCGATCCCTCGACCGCTTCGGCGCCCACGGGGGTCACGAACCACGCCGTCTCCCGCGACCCCGACACGCCCACCCGCTCCGCATAGCCACCCTCGGCCAGGCGGGCGAGGGTCTTGCGCACCCCCCGCGCCGTGCCGTCGGGGCAATGGATGGCCCTGATCTGGCTCGTCGACAGGAGCCGGTGGCGGTACAGGCTGGTCAGCACCTCGTTGCCCACCGGCGACAGGGCCGCGGCCCGCTCGGGCACGGTGACGCCGCTCAATCTGCCCTCCAGGAACGGACCCGATCGGGCTTGGGGCCGCGCCCGAGGGCGACGACGCCGTCGGGCAGCTGCTCGTCGGCCGGGCCCACCGGGGCCTGCAGGCGCTTGTTCTGCAGGTGGGCGACAATGCGCTCGTCGAGGGTCTCGAGGTCGGCGAGGACGTCTCCCACCGGGCGGCGGCGCATGGTCTGGTCCACGACCTTCTCCATGCGGCCCACGTCCTCCGGGCGGGCGACGTCGCCCCACGCCTCCTCCAGGGGCATGCCCCGCACCAGGAAGGGAGGAGTTACCTCCCCCCCCAGGGTGACCGAGGCCAGGAAGTGGTAGCGGGCCAGGCGGGTGATGGTGGTGGGCTCCACCAACCCGGCCCACTCCTTGGCCAGGACCGAAGCCGACTCGTGGCTCACCACCGTGGACATCACGTGCGATCGGTTGGTCAACAGGGCGGTCAGGGTGACCTTGGACAGCGACGTCGGCTGCTGGACCATGGCGTGGAGCCGCAGCCCGAACTTGCGCCCCTCCCGCAGCATCCGGGCCACCAGCTCGGAGGCTTGGCCCTTGTCGGCGATCTGCAGCTCGTCGAGGAAGGCGTGGAACACCTTGCGCTGCTCGGCCGCCACGTCCCGGCGACTCAGGGTGACCCTGAACAGCTCGAACAGGAACAGGGCGTGGATCAGGTTCTCGAGGCTGCCCACTCCCCCCGGGCTCAACAGCACGACCTTGCCCGTGTCCATGGCGTCGCGAAGGTCGAAGGTCGACCGACTCTGGCCGAACAGCGACGCCACCGTGCGACTCGCCCGCAGGCGGTCCAGGGCGTTGGTCACCACGGTGAGGCTTTCACCAGCCAACTTCCCGTACCGGGTCGTCCAGAACGATCGGCTGGTGGCCGACAGGAACGGCAGCACCTCGGCACGCCAGTCGTCGTCGGCCAGGATCGTGGTGATCTGGAACATCGTCGGGGCGAGCTCGGCCGGCAGCTGCAGGGCCAGCTCGCACAGGGATTGGGTGGCCTGGCCCACCAGGTTGAGGGCCCGGGTGTTGCGGTCGCTCCAGTCCATCTGGGCGGCGAAGGCCGACGCCACGGTGGCCACCTTGGATTCGATGTCGGCGGCGGTGAGACCCTCCATCGACAGGGGGTTCCACCCCGCCTGCAGCTGGTTGGAGCCCCGGGACAGGTCGATCTGGACCACCCGCTCGGCCTGGTCGGTGAGGTAGGGGGCGACTCGCTCGAGCGCATCGCCGTGGGGGTCGTTGTAGAGGACGCCGTAGCCGGCCCGGGCCAGGGCCACGAGCTTCACCAACGCATGCTCGGTCTTGCCGAAGCCCGAGCGGCCGACGATGGCCTCGAACAACGTCTCGCTGAGCGGGAGGCCCACGGTGCGCTCGCCCTCCTGGCCCTGAACCACGCCGAGGGGCAGGAGCCACGGCTGGCGTGAGTAGGTCGGCAGGTCGTGGGGGGCTGGAGGAATCACCCCTCCCGAGCGGACCACGTTGGGCACCTTGCAGTGGGCGGTCGGAGGCTTGAGCAGCCCGGCCACCTCGCCGGCGGTGACCAGGGCCTCCGACGCCGGTCGGAACACGCCCCGCTCGACCCGGTCGTCGAAGCGCCAGCGCTGGCCGGGCACGTCGACGCCGACGAAGAACAGGCCCAGCACGTTGCGCCCAACGACCCGGAAGTAGTTGTGGTCGGCGAACTGCTCGAAGCAGGCGATGAGGGCGTGCAGGTGCGCCTCGGCCCGGCCCGGGATCTCCGAGCAGGCCCACACCAGGACCTGGAGGGCGAAGAGAGGCTCGGTCGACGTCAGCTTCTCCAGCCGCCGCCGGGTGTCGGCCCTCTCCTCGAGCAGCTCGATGCTGCCGGGCTCGGCCAGGATGACCGAGTGGCCCCGACCTGCTCGCCGTGAGCTCCCACGGCCGCCGCCCCCCTCGAGGCCCTGCCAGAACTCCTGGACCCAGGCGCCGCCGCCGCTGCCGCCCCGGGACTCCCGCCGCTCCTGGCGTACGATCTTGCGCAGGCGTCGACGGCGTTGGCCGGGCGTGACCGGCATGAGGTCGACGATTACCTCCGCCCGCTCGCCCAGGTCGTCCCGGACTCCTCCCAGCACCCGGGCGAAGGGGGCCAGGGGATCGGGGCGCAGCGAAAGCCGGGCAAGAGGCTGGCTGCTGTCACGGGCCAGCGTCAGCTCGGCACGGGCGACGTGGGTTCGCTTGGCCGTCACGACCGGGACTCGATGGGAGCACCGGCCGAAGTCGGGCGATCGGCACGAGCGCACGGAGCCGGTCGAGGTGAGGGATTGGAGGTCGACGGTTCGATAGATGAAGACGACGAGGCGGAGTCGTCAGGATCCGCTTGGGGTTCAGGGAACAGATCGGGAAGTGCCTCTGGCACACGGAGGTCGACTTGATCAAAACCGGAGTTTCGGAGGATGGAGAGGGAACGCCTTGGACCCTCGAGGACCTGTACTGCTTGGCCCCCCGCGACCGCGAGCAGGCGGAGTCGGATGGCATCGGCTCGTTTTGCTCCTACACGTCGCACTACCCGCCGCGTCCGAGACAGCCCAGCCGCGAAGCGCACGATCTCCTCGGCCGAAGGGTCGAACGATTCCGTGGGAATCACCGCGAACCTCACCCGCGTGGCCAGCTCTCGCCGGGTGTGCAGCCGTGCCAGCACCACCGCGATCAGCGCCACGGCCACCAGGCCCGCGAGCACCGCCGCGATCAGCCCGGCGCGCTCTTGGAGGAAGCGGAGCGCCTCCGGCGCACTGCCTCGTAGCCCTGACGCCGCGGACATGGGCGTCACAGCCGACAGACGGATACACCGATCCCGGACGGTGTCAGCACCCGTCGGTGACAGGGACGGTGTTAGCGACACAGCGGTCACCCGCAGCCTCGCTGACCCACAGACTTGTACCCCCCAACAGACCTATCCCCGTTTGAACTAGATGTCGTCTCACTCACGCGACCGTCATATGACTGGTGACCTGGGACTTCACCGGGGCGGCCGAAACGGCCGGGTCCCTGGGGAAGAACGGCGGCGCCCCCTGAGGCGGAACCGTTACGGAACCGGCTCTCACCGGCGTCGGCCCTGGCCGCGGCGGTCAGCTCGCACGCTCGGAGCAGTGCCTCGACGAGCGCCGAGCCCCACTGGCTCACCAGGCGGCGCAGCCCGGGCCAGACCGCCCCATCTCCATCGCTCACCGGGCCTCCCTTCGTAGCCGGCGCCGGCGCGTCGGCCTCCCTCACCCATCTAATGGGCGCCCGATCGCCCCAACGCGACAGCCGGGGGCGGCTTCTCCTCCCCCTCACCCACCGATCGCCCGCTATGCGGGGACCCAGGTCCCTTCCCGCAACTGCAAGGGCACCGCCGTCTCCCTGGGCCGGATGCGCTCGCCGACGAGGCGCTCGGCCGACCACAGCACGCGCACGATGGCCCGATCGGGCCTCCCCGCGTCGGAGCGGGCCCCGGCGGCGTGCACCTTGATGGCTGCGCAGCACGGGCGGAACGGGCCCGGCGGCCAGTACCCCGGCCAGCGCTCCCGGCCCCGGCCGGTCACGTCGGCTTCCAGCACGGCCACCCCGAGGGCAGCGAGCTCCTGGAACAGCGGCCCCGGCAGATCCGAGCGGGCGGGGTCGGCGATCGTCTTGGCCAGGGCCTCGGTCGACTCAGGAGGCCGCACCGGGTAGGTGGCGCCCGTCTCAGACTCCTCGTCGTGGACATGGGCGCCGGCGATCCCGGCTCGGGTCGAGTCCGTCGAGCTCGTGGGCGCTTCTCCCGCCAGCTCGGTGGGGGACGTCGCCGGCCAAGCCAGCTCCGCGGTGGTGGGCGGGGCGCCCTGGCCATCGGAGCCACCACCGCCGCCGACGAGCAGGAGGCCGCCGACGACCATGGCCGCGATGCTCAACAGGGAAGCCTTGGACACCCGGCGCTCGCTCATCACCCTCCTCTGGGGTCGGTCGAGTTCTCCGTACAGCCCCAGGCCCGCAGGGTCGGCCACGGATCCGCCGGCGCCCCGCCACCCGGGTGGAACTGGAAGTGCACGTGTGGCCAGGAGGCGTCGGCATTGCCCGAGTGGCCCACGGTGGCGATCTGCTGGCCTCGGGTCACCCGGTCCCCGGTCCGGACCATGTTCTGGTCGTTGTGGGCGTAGTAGAACTCGTCGCCGTTGTCGGCCCGCAGCCACACGCTGATCCCGCCGGCGTCGCCGGGGTCGGCGTCGGTCGACTGGAACACCACGCCGTCCCAGACCGCGACGGCCGGGTGACCTTTCGGGGCGCCGATGTCGTTGCCCTGGTGGCTGCGGGTGCCGCCACCGCGCGGGTCGCCCCAGTTGTTGTGGACGTCACCGCCGGGCACCGGGCATGCCCCGCCCGTGCCGTTGCCCGAGATCAGCTCGCCGGCGAAGACCGAATCGCCGTAGGAGTCGTAGAAGCGGATCTGCTCCATCACGTCGTCGACGTACTCCCAGCTGTGGTTGTAGCCGTAGAGGGCCTGGCGCAGCCCCTCCTCGGTGGACACGTCGGCCAGGGCGCAGAGGTAGCGGGCGGTGGCGGTGGCGGCATCGAAGACGTTGTGGGGGTCGCGGTCGCCGTCGCCGTCGCCGTCCTCCCCGTAGGAGTCCCAGGTGCTGGGGATGAACTGGGCCGGTCCCATGGCCCGGCCGTACGGCGTGGGCGGCCCGTAGATCGGCGGGCTCACGTCCCCGGTCTGGGGATCGGCAGTGGCCCCGCCGGAGGTGGCATGGCCGGACTCGATCTTCCAGATCCCAGCGATGATCGACCACCGCATGCCGCAGCCATTCTCCCGGGCCCGGGCCGCGGCTTGGTCGTAGGCCCGCAGCACCACCGCGGAGACGCCCGGCACGTTGCCGCCCCGCCCGCCTCCCGGACGCCGTTGCTCGGGCATCTTGGAGAAGGCGATGGTGAACAGGACCACGATGGCGACCAGGCCCAGCGGTGGGCCGAGGACCAGGCCGAGCGCAACCCGGCGGTGCCATCTGCTGGCCCGCTCGATAGTCTCGGAGGCCGCCAGGGCCTCCGCCGTCCTCTGAACGGCGCGCTCGGCCCCCTTCTCGGCCGCCTTCTCGGCCGCCTTCTTGGCGACGAGCGCCGGTAGCGGCATCGGGGTTCGCGCGCCTACAGCCGGCTACGGGACACGCTGGCGCGGCCCCCGCTGGCGAGGCCCTCCCTGGCGTGGCCCTCGCTGGTCTTCGCCTCGGGCGCGGTCACGCTGCTCGTGGACGAACTGCCGTCGCTCCCGTCGCTCGACCCGGCGCTGGTGGTTGTCCCACTCCCGCTCCACCCGCTGGACCTTCTGCCACACACGGCTGCCGGCGGCGCCGGCGGCGGCTCCTCCCAGGGCCGGCCCCCACGAGCTGCCGCCTGCCCGCCCGGCACGGGCGGTGCCCATGCGGCTGGCGAAGCCGCTGACCGCCTTCTTGCCGCCCTGGAGCATCTCCTTGCGCTTCACGATGCCCACCAGGGCGATAACGGCGGCCAGGATGAGCTGCATGAACATGCTCAGCTGGCCGGTGAGGCTGAGGATCACCCACATGCCCGAAAGCACCCACGACAGCAGCACGCCCATCACCAGCACACCGGCCAGAGAGGCGGCGGCGAAGCCCACCCACCACCACCACAGACTGCGGCCGCGCCCGGGGAGGTTGGCGGCGGTGGCCGCGAACGGGAAGAGCGCGATGGCGGCCAGGACCCCGAGCTCTGCGGCCAACAGCGTGAAGCTGATGAGCACGACGAGCACCATCACCAGGAAGTCGACGCCGGCCACCATCCACGCCCCCAGGATCCGGTCGGTGCTCGGATCCCGGTTGAAGCTGGCCTCCTGCTTGCACCCGGCCGCCTTCATGGCGTCGCGGGGCTCGGCCGCCGCTCCCCACGGCCCCGACGCCACCGCCGCCTCAGCCACCTCAGCGCACGCCGGGCTGGAGGGAAACTGCGGGCCCCAGTTGAGCATCTGATGAGGGCGCTCGATGGTGACCCGGTGCATGGCCCCCAACATGGGGGCGGTGACGGCCTCGTCCCGTGAGCTCACCGCAGTGGTCTGGCCCGTCGCCGCCGCCGTCATCGCCGCGCTCAGCTCGTTGGTCAGCCGCAGCCCCGAGACCAAGTAGTTCCCGGGGTAGGCGAACACGGTGGCCGTGAGGGCGCCGAGGACGAGGGACTGGCCCAGCTCGGACCAACCCCGCAGCATGCGCCCGGTGAGGGCGTAGTACGCGAACCACATGCCGCAGATGAACAAGAAGAACGGGCCAAGCCCGAGGCGGTCGATGATCTGTGTCTGGTAGTTGTCGGCCAGACCGGTGGCCACCGGCTCGAGGAGCTCGGCGAGCTCGAACTCGCCCACGAAGTTGGCAAAGCCGAGCCCGAATCGGGTGATCGTGACGGCCCAGCCGAAGCCCCAGCGCATGACCATCCCCGAGATCCGCCGCTCGCCGCAGACGCAGCGTGTGCCGTTGGAGTTGCCCAGGTCGTAGTTGCCGCTCGGGTACGGGCCCGGGTTGTCCCCCGGCATCATGGCGTCGACAAGGGACGAGCAGATCCCGTGCTCCTCCTCGTCGTCGTCTCGGGGGGCGGTGGTGGTGGGCGTGCTGCCGCCGGGGCCCCACGAGCCGCCACCGCCGCCGCCCGCTCCCCCGCCGGCGCTGGCGCTGGGGCCGAGGCCGCTGTCGCCGTCGGCGGCGGTGGCGCAGCGATCCGGGTTTCCGAACCCGCCCGAGGGACTGTCAGGCGTCTGGGCCCCGGCGCTGCCCGGTGTGAGCGAGAGCGCCAGAACCGCCACCACCGCGGCGGCGGTGGACCTGGTCCGCACCCGGCTCACGATCGCCCACTCACCGGGCCCGGTCCCCACGAGGCGCCCCCGCCTCCACCCGCTCCCCCGCCGGCGCCGGCGCCCGGGCCCAGGCCGCTGTCGCAGTCGGATGGCGGCCGGCACCCGCCGGGGCGGATCGGCGACGTGAGGGCTTCGCTGGGGACCACGACGACGAGCACGGTGGCGGCCGCCAGTGCGGCGATGGCCCGCTTCACCGTCGGGTCCGCGAGCGCCGGCTGAGCGGCCGGTGACCGTTGCCGTTGACGTGGTCGAGGACGGGACGCGGCGCCGGCGCCGGCGTGGGCGTGGGTGGGCGGGCGTGGATGCTGGTGTCGAAGGCGTCCCGCAGCTCGGCGGTAGGCGGCTCGTGGATGCGAAGGAGTCCGGTGCGGTGGAACCGGTCCCGCATGAGGCATTCGCCCGACTTGCGAGTTCGCTCGGAGATCTGGTTGATGTTCGCCTGGGTCGGCTCCTTGCCCAGCCACTCGAGCCCCTCGATGGCGGACTTGGGGTCCATGCGGAACAGGAGCTTCACGCCCAGGAGATCGCTGAGCTGCTCGGGGATCTCCGAGGGCAGGTGGGCGATGAGCAGCAGCCCGGCGTTCTCCTTGGGCCCGTTCTTGGCCACCTCGAGGAGCAGGTCCTGGCCCTGGGCGAAGCGGGCCAGGTACCACGCCTCGTCGATGACGATGAGACTGAAGCGGCTGCGGTCACTGAAGGCCACCGAGCGCTTGACGCAGGCGATGAGGTACAGCAACGCCACCGACAGCACGTGCTCGGGAAGCAGGCTGCCGGGCCGGTCGAGCTCCCGCTCGGTCGGAAGCCGCAGGTCGGGGACCCAGAAGCAGATGTAGTCGGCGCTCGAGAGATCCAGGGTCCGCCCACCGCCGAAGGCGACCTCGGCCAGGCCCCCCGTGCGGGTGTGGCGGCGGAGGATGCCGGCGAGGCGGCGGGCCTCGTCCTGGTCGCACTCGGGCACCCGGGCCGAGTCGAGGGCCTCGACGACGTCGGCCAGCGAGCCGCCGGCCTTGGCCACGGCGTAGACCACGTCCTCGAGGACCCCGCCGGCGTGGCTACGGGGCTCGACTCCGGCGAGCAGGGTCAAGAACCCGGTCGTGTAGCGCACCCGCTCGTCGACGGAGCGGAACATGCGCATGGGGTCCATGCGCACGGTCGAGCCCGCCCGCACCTCGACCACCTCGGCCCGCCCGGGCATCAGGCCGGCTATGCGGTGGGCCCACTCCCCCATCTGGGTGCGGTCGGTGGACAGGACCTGATTGCCCTCGGCGACCGTCGTTCGGCACATCTCCTTGGCGGTCTGGCTCTTGCCGCCCCGGGCCTTGCCGCACATGCCGATGTTGCCGGAGAGGGGCCCGCCCAGCTCCGAGGGCACGGAGGGGCCGTAAGAGGCGCTGAACAGCACGGGCGCGGCCAGGTCGGAGTCGATGTCAGTGCCCAACAGCGCGCCGGTGGGGTCGCCCAGGCTCGAGCCGGTCAACGGGGCGTAGCCGGCGACGTCCTCGGGCAGGCCGTGGTGGGTGTAGTGGCCGGCCACCAGGGGCAGGGGCGACCCCGGCTGCATGAGCGACCACAGCATCCGCTGGTGGCCGATGGGGCGGTGGAGGTGGTACTCGTTGACCTTGAAGGTCGCCCGTAGCTGCTCGGCCATGTCCTCGAGCTCGGCCAGCGACGAGGCGCCGATGCCGATGACCGGGACGTACTCCATCCCCGGGGAGGCTTTGGAGGCCGACAGCCGGTCGATGGCCACCCTGAGGTCCTCGACCGCCACCTGCAGGTCCGCCGGGGTGCCGTCGGGCAACCCGTCGTACTCGTGCTCCTGGCCCAGCAGCTGGCGCAGCTTGCGCTGGATCTTGGCCTGCTCATCCGGGTTGGGCACGGGCTGGATGCGCACGCACCAGTCGACGGGGATGCCGGTCTGGTCGAGGGTGGCCAGCATCTCGCCTCCCCCGTCGGGCACCTCCCACGACGCCGGCGTGCGGGAGAGGGCCAGGAAGGTCTGGTAGCTCGAGCCGCGCTCGGAGTCGACCCGGACGTAGCTCGGGTAGCGGGGACGGTCCTCATCGGACTTGTCGCCGCCCTCATGGATGATGGTGTTGCGGAGATGGACCAGCACCGGCCCCCGGAGGAGGTCCTGGTCGTCGCTGCGCAGCGCGTCGGGGAACTCCTCGCGCACCGGCTCCTCCGGAGTGCCCCGCAACCCGGAGCGGGCCACCAACCACTCGATCTCACCGGGGGAGGCCGGCTCGATCCGGTCTCTGCCCAGGTAGGCGGCCAGCTGCTTGGCGATCTTGTCCGCCTCTCGCTGTGCGGCGACGGCCGTGCGCTGGCGCACCGGCAGCGGCGGCAGGCCGAGGGCCTGGCTGAGTGAGATCGCTCCGGCGGTGAGCTGGCGACGCAGTCCGTAGCCCCTCTCGGGCAGGAAGGCCAACAGGTAGAGGCAGCGCTCGTAGCCGGCCCGGTCCCGCACCCGCTCGTAGGCCGTCTCCGTCACCTCTCGCCAGGCCGGGTGGGCGTGCATGTCGACGTCGCCGGCCACCGCCCGCACGACCTCGCGGGGGTCGATCGGGCGGCAGATCCCGTGGATGGCGGACTCGGCCGGCAGCATCATCAGCGCGGCCGCGGTGCGGGCGTGCCAGTCGACCTTCTCCCGGTTAGGGAGGTGGATGTAGGTGGGCGGGTCGATGCGCCACACGGCCGCGGTTCGGGCCTCGGCGGTGAAGACCAGCTGGCCGACGATGTCACGGGGCGGACGCATCGAGCTCCCGAACGAAGAAGGACCCGCCGAAGCGCACGGGCCGGGCCCGCACCCGCACGCCCTCGACGTGGCCGCCCCGGGACCGCCCGGCGTAGGCCATCAGGCCCAGGGCGAACTGCCACGGCGCCCGTCCTTCGGGCTGCCAGGCCCGGGCCAGGTACCACAGCCACGGCGGGATCCCCAGGATCACGAAGGTGTCCAGGATCCCGGGGACGACGGGGTCCCACAGGTGGTGGAACTTGATGAGCACGAACGCCGAGCCCAAGAAGGCGATGATCTGGGTCAGCGTCGAGGGCCACAGCGACGCCCACCCGCCCCAGACGCCCAGCACCTCGGGGTGCTTGCGGCTGGCGGTGTGGGAGTAGCAGCGAACCCGCTCCTCCCCCACCCGCTCCTCGCCCACCTAGGCGCTGGTCCCGGGAAGGGGCGGCAGCGACGCCGGCGCCGGCACCTCGACCACGACGGCCATGGCGTCCTGGCGCACGGTGTTGTCGACGAGCTGCTGCATGAAGTCGAGGTTGCCGACCACGAACCCCACCAGCGCCGCACACATGCCGGCGCCGAGGGAGATGAGCAGCGCGCCCTTGGTCTTGACGAAGGTGGCCACGGTCATGACCACGCCGAAGGCGATCGCCCCCAGCTGCCCGGTGCTGATCGTGTTGTTGAAGAAATCCCTCAGGACGTCGAAGACGTCGTAGTCCACTGCTGGTCCTTTCTCAGTTCGGGCGGGCCGCGGTCACGGCCGGCCGGGTTGTTGATGTGGTGCTGGTGCTCGTCGACGAGGACGTCGGGATGACGCTCGGCGCCGATGTCGAGGTGGGGAACTGCGGCTCCGACAGCGCCGGGGCCGGGAGCACCCTCGCCACCTCCCACCGCCCGTCGCGCTGGGCCAGCTCGAGCGGGTAGCTCAGCGGCCGCGGCGTGCCAGCGGCGTCGTAGGCCACCACGTCGGCCAGTACCTCGAGGCGGTCGTCGGCGCCGGGGAGGTCCCGGGTGGCCATGGAGCGCAGGTCGACCTTGGCGTAGGGGGCCGGGCGCACCGCCCGCACCGTGGCGCCGGGGGTGCTGAAATCAGCCACCTCGCCCTGGCCGGCCAGCAGGGCGGAGAGGAAGCGGGCGACGCGTACTGCCACGGGATCGTCGGACTTGATCCGGTCGAAGGAGCCGACGGCGAGGCGGGGGGCCGGCGCCGGCGTCGGCGCCGGGATCTCCGCCGGCAGGGTCGTGGCCACGAAGGCGAAGCGGCTACCGGGCACGGCCAGGCCCCGGGGCGCCGCTGGCGCTTCGACCTGGCGGACGGCCACCTGGTAGTAGCGCTGGACCGGCGCCGAGGCCACGTCGGCCGACACCTCGGCGGCGACGGTCACCGACCAGTAGCCGTCGGCGACGGCAACGGCGTCGAGCACGGCGCTGCGCCCCACCCGCTGGGCGACCACCTCCCGGAGGCTGGGCACCAGCGACGGGCTGAAATGCTGCTTGAGCCTGCCCTCGTCGCCGGCGCCCGCCTCGAGCCACGCCACCACCGCTGCCTGCGCCCGTCCCTCGGCCGCCACCGTGGGGGCCGGGATCTCGACGGGCGGAGGCAGCGGGGCGGGCTTGAGGAACGCGGCGTAGAGCCCGCTGAGCGCGGCCACCGCGATGAGCGACCAGGCCAGGATGCTGCCGGTCCACACGTGCAGCACCGCGCCCAGAGCCAACCGCCCATGGCGCCCGGCGGCGTACTCAGCAGCGGCCCCCTGGTGACCTGGCGCCCCGGCCTTCGGCGACCGGGCCCGGTCGTCGAGACGGGTGTCAGCCACGATCGGCCGGATCCTCGGTCCGGTCCCAGTCGCCCGGGGATCCCGGGCGGAGCCGGAGCCGGCCGCTGACCGACTCGTAGGCCCGCACCATCTCCATGCCGTTCTCGAGGAAGCGGCTCAGATCGATCAGCAGCTCCCGGTCGGGCAGCTCGCCGGCGTCGAGGAGCGCCTCGACGCTTCGAGACAGCCGGGTGAAGGACCGCTTGACGACCGTGCGCAGCTCGTCGTCGCTCAGGTCCTCGGGCGGGCGCCCGCCGGGCACGGCGGCCGCCGGCACCGTCTCCGAGCGTCGCTGCCACGGCCCCGGCCGCACCACCGCCGTGAGAAGGGCGTCCGGCCCGGCCCGGAGTCGCGACCCGTCGCCCAGGTACAGCGCCGAGCACCCGCGCTCGAGGAGGCCGATGCTCCTCACACGCGTCAGCGAGCCCGGGCTGGTCGACGACGGCACCCACGTGCCTTCCCGCACGGTGTCGAGAGGCACCAGCGCCGGCTCCCAGTAGACCTTGCCGCGCAGCTCCTCGACCCGCCGCCAGACGCAGTAGATGGAGACCGCGATCACTGCCGTGGGGAGCCACGCGTGAAAGACGCTCGCCAGGCCCAGCCACCCCAGGTACAGCCACAGAGCCAGGGCTGCTCCGCCGCCGGCGGCGACGGCTGGGACCGCGGCCACCCGGAACCCCCACAGCTTCGCCATCTCGGTGGCGGGCTGGGGGTCCACGAGCTCACGGGCCATGGCGCTCCTCCATGCGGTCGGGCCAGCCGGGAGCCCAGGGGCGAGCCCGGGCCCCCGGCTGGCTGGGGGTGGGGCTACAGCGATCTAATGGGCGGGCCCCCGGCCCGACGCGACAGCAACGACCCGACTTTCTTGGCCTCCTAGGCCACAGCCACCGCGTCCCGCAGTGCCCGCTCGGCCCGCAGCCGCCGCTGGCGGATGGTCTGCGGGCACTCGCCGGTGTGGGCGCTGAGCAGCGACACCGGGACGTCGCGCACACGGGTCAGGCAGATCAGCTCGGCCTCGGCTTCGTTGAGGTGGCCGCGATCGACGGCCCACCTCAACAGCTCGTCGAGCTCCTCGGCGGCCGCCCGCTCGGGCTCGTAGCTGGGAGCGCCCTCGGCCCCCAGTTCCTCCAGGCTGGTGTCGTGGCGGGCCCGAGCCGCCCGGCGCTGGAGGCGCTTGCGCGCCTCACTCAGCACGGCCGGCGCCAGGCACCGTCGGGGGGCGGCCGCGGGTAGTGCCCGGATGCGGTCGTAGACGTCGGCGACGACGGCGGCCGCCACCTCGTCGACGCTTTCGGCGCTCCAGGCGTATCGGGCAACCAGGGCCTTGGCCCCGGGAAGCAGCAGCTGCAGCAGGGTCCTGGCCGCCATCTCGTCTGATCCGGCCCGTGTCCCGACACGGCCGAGGACTTCGTCGCGGGCCACGACGTCGACGCTGCGGCACTCCACGTACGCGACCAGCTCGGCCATGGTGGCGAAGCGGGTGAGGACCTCGTCACCCCTCCCCCACCCCGCCAACGCCGTGGCCGCCTCTTTCGACTGGGCCAGGATTGCCCACTCGCGGTCCAGCAGCTCGATGACCGTGCAGACCCTCTCCGGTGCTCGCCTCGATCCCATGGAGCGGGACCTCCTCCCCCTGTGTTCTTGGGGGAGGACGATCCAGGGGGGGCCTCAGCGGGGATCTCAGCTGGGGTCTGTCAGACGCCGTCTCTGCGGGAAATTTCTGGCGGAATGATCGCTAGGGCTGGTCTGTCAGCTCGGAGTCGTCGTCTGTCACTGCCAGCCCTGGCCTGTCACTGGCGGGCGACTTCGGGCGATGCCGGTCGTCGCCGCCTGAGCGCTTAGCGCCGCTCCCCCACCCTCTCGAACAGGGCGTCGTAGGCAGGTGTTGCCGAGCACAGGGTGGCCAACTCAGGGATCTGGTCGCCGTAGATGGCGACATAGGTGGCAGGAAAGGTCTGCCCGGTGATGGCGTGACGGCGTTGCGGGACGCATTGCCACAGTACAGTCGTCACGTGGCGCAGGAGAGAGCACCTGTCATGGCCAGTGAACTCGCTACGTGCTCCGAGGGGTCGGGCCGTCACGTAGACCTCGCCGAAGTCGTGCCAGCGATTCGGGAGCATCCTGCGGCCAGTGCTTCATGCGCAGAAGCCTTCTGCCGCTCCAGTGCCAGATCCGCGTGCTCGGCATCCAGTCCGGCACCGCCTCCTCGATGCCGTCAGGGCCCTGCACGAGCGGGCCTTCCGGCCAGTCGAACCCGGCGACGATCACGGCGTATACGTCGCGGGGCTGGAATCGAAACGCGGCCGGTGATCCGGTGCCCAGTGCCCTCCATTCTCGTTCCCAGAGCCATTCGGACTCACCTCGACGGATCTCGACGGCGCGAGCCCGCAACGTGTTGGGAAGGACCTGATAGGCGTCCCACTCGTCGGAGCGGACGTAGTGGACTGGCGCGCCGCCCTTGTCGTACACAAACTCCTTCGTGAAGACGATCCCCCACGGCTCGAAGCGTTCCTCGTCGAAGAGGCGTTCGAGCCCGGATGGTGTTGTCTCCGTGAAGCACGCGACCGGTAGCGGGGCGCCGTACACCGGCCGGGCGCGGATCATCCCGTCCCGAAGGATCCACTCGAGGCGTTTCTCCGGTGGCATCGCCCGGATCCGAGGAGCGAGGCGGCGGTCAGTCCTTTGGCGACCGGTGATGTGGACCACGTTGTTCCACAGGTCCGGTCGCTCGACTGGCACCATCTTCGGAGAAGGCGGCATCGCGTCACGCTACGAGAGGGTCCGGCGGTACCTGGAGGAAGCGCACGTAGCCCGTCACAGGGAGGGTTGACTGATGCGGTGCTAGGTCTCCGGGTGGGACACTAGCTCTGGGAGGTGGGCTTTCTGCGGCGGGCCGGGGCGACTGTGCGGCGGCTCGGCGTCTCGGGTGACCAGTGGTGCTCAAGCCCCACCGTCACCAGCTCGGAGATGCTCAGCTCGCACCTGTCGGCCACCTTGGCGACGGCGGCAGCCTCATCCGGGCTCACGTACAGGTGCACCGGGGCAGGGTCCTCCACCTGGCGCCGGCGGCGGAGTCGCACGGGGGCAGGGAACGGGCCGATCGCCTCGGCGGGCTCGGGCTCGTAGGTCTCCACCAGCCACTCATAGCTGGAGCGCAGCGCTTCCATCACCGTGGCCCCCATTGTCGACCCCTTGCTTCGCTCCCGCAGTTTGGTCAGCGTGGCGCGCGGCAATGAGACGGTCAGCGTCCGCCGGTTGCCGCGCGTGAAGCCTGGCAGCCCGACCTCCCCGCCCTCCCCCGGCGCCGGTTGAGCGGGGCCCTGACGATCCCGCCTCGGGCGCCTGCGCGACGCCAGCGCGGCCGGTGCCTTGGAGGCAACGTCCTCGGCCTGTTCAGGCTCGGTGGCCTTGGTGGTCACTGGGCGTGCGGGCGGCTTGATGCCCAACTGGCGCGCTTCGACGATGCTGGCTCTGGGATCCATCTCAGCCCACCTCCGTCACTGCCGGGGCGGCGGCCACCGCTCCGATGACTTCCTTGGCCAGGGCCGTGTAGTCGCCGGCGAGGCCGCTGGCCGCTCGGGAGTAGCGGGGTCCCTTGCGAACGCGAATCCACGGCCCGGCCGCCTCGGCCTCGGCTTCGTACTCAGCGGCCAGCAGCCCCCGCTCGCGGCAGTCGACGGCGGCCTGCTGAGCCAGCCGCACTGTCGTGTCGAACACGGGCACATCGGGTCCGAGCAGCTCGGCCAGCTTGGCCCGGGCCCGGCGCTCGATCGCCGACGCTCCGGCGGGGATGGGACCGAGCACCACGCCGAGGATCTGGACGTGGGGGTTCGTCGAGCTCCTCACCTCTAGAAACTGGCCGAACACCCGGCCGAGGCCGTCGATCGACGCGTCGTCGGGCTGGGTGGGAATGAGCACGTGATGCGCTGCGGTCATGGCCGCCGTGTGGATCAACGCCTCTCCCGGCGGGCAGTCCATCACCACAAGGTCGTATCTGCCGGCCAACGGGCTCAGAGTCCGCTCGAGGCTCCGGGCCGCCGGCCCCACCCTGCCCGCCATGGCCTGGGCGGTCAGGTAGGAGGCGACCTCGGCGGTCGCCGGTCCACCCGCGATCACGTCCAGGCCCGGCCGAACACCCTCAAGGGGCCGGAGCTCTTCGCTGTCGCGCAGGGCCGCCAGCAAGGCGGCGCCCCCGTCGCTGTCGGTCATGTAGCCGAGGTCCCGCCCCAGGTTGCCCTGGGGGTCCAGGTCAACGGCCAGGACCTTCCAGCCGGAGGCGGCGGAGATGCCGGCCAGGTGTGCACAGATGGCGGTCTTCAACACCCCACCCTTGTGGTTCAGCACCATGACTGCGTTAGGTAGCACTTAGCGCCGTCCTCTCCTCGGGGCCTTGCTGCCCTATCGCTGAGATAGTCTCATAGCATGAGCGCGCAGTGGTGGATACCTTCTGAGACCAAGCTTGGTCTAGTGCAGCACTAGCGGTACCATATCCATGCACTAGCTATGCACTAGTTTCGAGCGGCCCAGCGACGGCGCGGGGGCACCCCTCGGGACCAGAACCTCCACTCATTGGCCTCTCAGAGGCCCAGGAGCGGGACGGGAAGCGCCGGCTGCCTATCGGGGGGCCACCCCGGGGATCGGCCGCCATTCCGGGGCTGAAAAGACCAAGTCCTCGCCGGGTCGTCGTCATGTAAGACGCGAGTCTTCCTGAGCACCAAGCTGCCTGGAAGTTGAGCAGCGGAGCATCTCGTTGGCCCACGCAGGAGCACCCACGACCGCCCCCGCGCACGAGGAAAGCCGTGGGTGGGGGAGGAGCGGCGCAACGCGGGCCGGCGCCCGGATAACCGAGCGCAGTGCTTGCTCGATCCACCCAGGTGCCCTCTCCACGACGCGACCCGCTTCTCACGATCCGGGCGATCGCGAGGCCCCGTCAGGCCGCCAGCCCGTATGCGTCGACCAGTGACCTCAGCTCGTCCGGGAAACGCTGCCGTAGAGGGGCAAACAAGGGTCAGCGGGGGGTCACCTCGGCCTCGATGTGGCCCGGCCTGGCGTCGAGTGCGCTCCACGTCACGCCGGTCAGCTCTGGCGGCCACCTGGACTCGATCTCCGGCGTCCTCTGATCGGTGCTCCGGGCTTCGAAGAGTCTGCTACCTTGCCCTCGCGGGCAGGTTGCCGGCGGGGGGAGAGGCGGGGAACCGAATGCGTTCGCGCGTGAAGTTCGTGGCGGTGTTGGCGGCGGTTGCCTTAGTTCATTGGAGTGGCGCGGCCATAGCGGCCTCCACCTCCGGAAATCCGAAGACCCCAGGCACCGGATATGTTCTAGAGGACGCTGTCCTCATGAAGTGTATGCCAGGACAGGTGGACATCAACCACGCCCCCGTCGGCGAACTCGTCACCAGGCTCCTCCTAGACGTCGCCGTCGCGGAGCGCCTCATCAGCCAGAGGCCGTACCTTCAGCCGTCGGACCTGACTGTCGTCAATGGCATTGGCCCGGGGACCCGAAACAGGATCCTGTCGGCGGGGAGCGCGTGCGCGACGCTCACGAGCGAACCTCCGCCCGCCGGCGCTGTCTGCGCTGATCCGCTCCTTGTTGACCTGCAACTTGCATCGGCCGGCGATCTTGAGAAGCGCCTCGGGCTGTCCAGCCCAGGAGCCGCCGCAGTTGTGGCTGGTCGCCCCTACGCCCAGCAGGCGCACGTCACGCCTGAGCGAGTGCCCGGCCTAGGAAAGGGCAATTACGACAGGCTCAAGGCTCGATCGTGCCTAACACCGGCGACGGTCGAGACCGGGACCAAACGATTCCAGTGGGTGTACTCGTCCTCGGCTGCGACCGTGCGCCGTGGGGGATATTCCCTGGCGGTTCCCGCCGGGGTGATTGACGGCGTCGGGTCCTGGGTCTCAATTGAAGGGTTGGCTACGTCCCCCGTTCCGCTCGAGGGCCCGGCGGCCAACTTCCATATCTGGTCTCCTTGGGCGAATGGCACGGACACGGTGACGGTTGGCCTGCCCGTGAACGACCAGCTCACGAGCCTGCTTGCTCTTGGGCTGGTGCGGACGGTTGCCCACGTTCCGGCTGACCCCTCTGATCTCAAAGCCTTGGAGTTGTCCGTCCCCAGCAACACAGTTGTCGAGGGGGGCACGATATTCGCTGCTACAACTGAACTGTCCTCCTTCGTTTCAACCGTCATCGACTCGGCATTTTTTGTCATATCGCCGGTAATAGGTCCGGTCTTGCGCTACGTGTCCTTCGGAGACTTCGTTGAGGCCCAGATGCAGTCGTATCTGGGACTACGTGCCAGCATGCCGCGCTGCCCAAATGGGCCCCCGCCTCGGACGTTCACAGCGGGCAGCGCCATAGCGACCGATCCGGCGCTTGAGCGGCCGCCTCTCCTCTACTGTGTTGACACGGCCGCCAACGGCGACGCGCTGTGGCGACTCATGAATAACAGCGGATCTGTGCTCTCGGTCTACACGGGGCTGACTGGCGTCACGATCGCCGACATTGGCGGTGGCTCAGGACGGCCAGGCGGCACAGACGAGTTCCTCGTCGACTCAACCTACGACCTCTGGAACAACACAACCAGCCACGACGAAGCCACTCAGTCTCGAGTCTCTGGCGAAGTTCCCCCGGGAGCAGAGCTCGTTCTTCGGGGGCCGGTCGGTACAGTCCAGGCCTCTGTGCCGGTCGAGGTGTCGACGACGTTTACTGTTGGTACTCTCGCTCTACGAAGCGTCGGGGCCCTGTTGCCCGACGAGCTGAAGTTGTTGTTCTCGTCGACGAAATGTGGCGTCAACGCGTTCAACATTCTCACAGAACCGAAAGCTCTGGCCGGCTGTGCCGTAGATATCGCAGACGCTCTCCTGAAGTGGTTCGTCGGCGTCGTACTTGCCGTCGCCGACGCGGTCCTGTCTCTCGAGGCGACCATCCGAGGGGAGTTGTCGGGGCCGTGGAGCCTTGAGCTCTCGCACTTGGCGCCTCCACCGCCGCCGTCTGCCAACCAACCCGGGGGCGGTGGATCACCGAGTCCCGGTGGATCGCCAGCTCCGGACGGGTCCATGATCATCAAGGTCGGTTGGGACGCTTGGCTCCTTGATGTGAACGGCGTCGCCCATCGGATTCAGGACGGTGGTGCCTACGAGTGCCTCGCCGACAGATACCCGGTCCGGTATGACTTGAGCCCGGCCGAGTTCTCCTTGTTTGCGCCCGGAGGCGTCGGGGGTGTCGCGAACTGCCCGTTCAATATTCCAGAGGTTGTCATCGCACCGGATACGGCCGATAGGGAGTACGGCATCCACGGGACGATGTTGCGGCAGTCCGATGGGACGACATGGCTCATCGACCAGAACGGGTACCGGTCGCCAGTAGCCAGCGGGTCGTTCAATTGTTTCGCCGATCTCTATCTGGTCTGGGACCTCGTCGAATGGGAAGAGGTCCAGCGGTTCACCCGTGATCCGTCGATCGTCACCCGATTCTGCACCTTGGGGTAACCGCCGAGCGGTTGAGGATCGGCGGCCGGGCAGCCGTCCTGCTCGGCGCCGCTCGGGGCGGTCGCCTGGCGCCTCTGCGGCCAGCCCGGGCGGATCCGGCAGCTACGCGCCGGGGCGGCCGGACGAGGAGGCCGCAGAGTAGATGCAGCGCACAACGGTGCACGTTCGTGCGCGTCACAAGTACGAGCACGTCACCTGAACGCACCGGCGCACACGTCGACGGCGGCGTCAACGGGGCGCTGCCATTCTGTCAAACGCCGTCCGGAGCTGCCTCTCGTCTAACCCCAGCCGGATTAGAAGCTGCCCGCGGAGAAGGGACTCAAGTATCCGGACCGCTGGCTGCAGCGCTTCTGCCGAGACCACGGAACCGTGGGAGAGGGCGTTGCGCGTGGATGCGAGACGCTCGTGCAACGGGTGGGAGGGGCGACGAAGAGAGGCAAGCTCGGCCGCGAGCGGCTCCGTCTGCTTCACCCACGCATCCGTGCGGGCGTCGTGTTCAGGTACTTGGGCGAGGTGCCTAAGCAGCCGTTGGGCGAGTGATCGGAAGGGTTGCCGCGCCAGGTGTTTGTGGATGAATCGCTTTGTTGACGTGTCTAGATGCTCGTTGCTGACAGCCTTCACGGCCTTGACTATGGCAGCCCGCCGTTTTGCGTGGGAGGTGTCTTCGGCTTCCTCTTTCTTCACACGTGCCGTGGTGTCTAGTGCCTCGAGCGCTTGGGCGCACAATAGAAACCGCACCTGGATCGGCAGCGTGGGGTCGATCGCAAGACGATAGAGGGATGTCGCCGACTGTTCAGCGAGGGTCGTCCGCCACGTTTGGAGCAGCTCTGCGAGCGGGGGGGCATTGTCGAGTGTGAAAAGCGGTATCAATAGCGACCCATCGGCCCGCGTACGGAGCGCGGCAGGCTGGTCCCTCTGGTGGATGCCTCCACCCCAAAGCTCCCCTCGAATATCACCATAGGCACGTGGCTCCTCAGCGCGACGGGGGTGAGGCGTGACCAGCGTGACTCGGTTGATTTCCTCGCGTTCTCCTGTCGCAAGCGTCATGAGACCGATGAGCGGATCAATCCAGCTGCGGATCCACTCGTCGACAGTGAGGGGCGATTCGGCGATCAGAGTGACCCTCCCGAAGTTGCTGAGATGGAAGCCGTAGCGATCCCCGACCGAGAACGTTTCCTCATACCGAGCAGTCACCGACACACCTCGAGCAAGACTCTCGAAGCAGGCAGCGCGGTTCACGTCGGCGGAGAACCGCTGCGGCTCGACATCCTCGTTGGCCGGCCACCACGTCGCCGCAATCGCATTGCCCAGAACCGTCTCGAGGCCAGTGGTCTGGACCTCGACGCGTTCCCACCGTCCACCTGGGGCGCCATCGACGAAGAGCCCGACTACCGCCCATCGACTCCGAGCAGAGAACTGATCGTGGAACCACTCAGACAGACGAACGTCTCCGAGGACCACGGCCTCGTTCGAGTGCAGCTGGCCCACGAG
>JBHENM010000445.1:0-1955 GCA_046262035.1 Acidimicrobiales bacterium
CCGCCACCGACCGCCCAGTTGAAGGCATCCCCCCATTCCGAGGCCGCTTCCACTACCCTCCAAACGCATGTTCGTGTTGGGTATCGACCCGGGCCTCTCCCGCTGCGGGTACGGGTGCATCGAGACGCAGGGCCAGGGCCCCAACGGCAGCGCGGCCGTCGCCGTCGGAGTTCTCACGACTCCTCCGGGCGAGCCCCTGCCCCAGCGCCTGGCCATGCTCGACCGAGATCTGCGGGCCCTGCTGGCGGACCTCCGGCCCGACGCCGTCGCCGTGGAGCGCCTGTTCTTCCAGGTCAACGCACGCACGGCCATGTCCGTGGGGCAGGCCAGTGGCCTGGTGCTGGCGGCCGCGGTCCAGGCCGGTGCCGAGGTGGCCCAGTACACGCCCAACGAGGTGAAGCAGGCCGTGGCCGGGTACGGCGCGGCCACCAAGGAGCAGGTCCAGCGCATGGTCCAGGCCCTTCTGGGGCTGGCCGTCCGCCCCAAGCCGCCCGACGCGGCCGATGCCCTGGCCCTCGCCCTGTGCCACCTGGCCATGGCCCCCCTGCGAGCGCGGATCAGCGGAGCGACGCCGTGATCGGGTCGTTGCGCGGGCGGGTGCTCGACCGCTCCTCCCGGGGCGAAATCGTGGTGGACGTCGGGGGCGTGGGTTACCGGGCCACGGTGGCTCCTCGAACGCTGGCCGCGCTGGGCCCCGCGGGCACGGAGATCACGCTCCATACCCATCTCCACGTCCGCGAGGACGCCCTCGCCCTCTTCGGGTTCGCCAACGCTTCCGAGCGTGACAGCTTCGAGGCCCTCATCGGCGCCCGGGGCGTGGGGCCCTCTCTGGCCCTGGCCATCCTGTCGGTTCACACCCCGGCCGAGCTTCACCGGGTCTTGGCCGAGGGCGACCTCGACGCCCTCACGCTGGTGCCGGGAGTCGGCCGGAAGACGGCGGCCCGCCTCCTGATGGAGCTCAAGGCCCGCTTCGACGTGCCCGACCTCGAGCTGGCGGAGATGCTGGCCGAGGGCACCACACCCGCCCCGGCCCGGGCCGACCTCCGGGCCGCGCTCGCCGGCCTCGGCTACGGCCCCGACGAGGTCGGCCAGGTCCTCAGGGAGCTTCCGGCCGATGGCGACGTGGAAGACCTGCTGAGGGCGGCGCTCAAGCTCCTGGCGGCGGCCCGTTGAGGAACGAACTGCTGGCCGTGGCCGGCGCGCCCGAGGAGCAGGCCGAGGAAGCCAGCCTCCGGCCCCGCCGTCTCCACGAGTTCGTGGGTCAATCCCAGCTACGCGAGCACTTGGAGATCCTGCTGGAGGCGGCCCGGCGCCGTGGCGACCCGGTCGACCACCTCCTGTTCGCGGGGCCGCCCGGTCTGGGCAAGACCACGGTGGCCGGCATCGTGGCCCAGGAGCTGGGCGTCCCCTTGCGGATCACGTCGGGGCCCGCCCTCGAGCGCGGGGGCGACCTGGCCTCGGTCCTCACCAACCTCGAAGAGGGCGACGTCCTGTTCATCGACGAGATTCACCGCCTGCCGCGCGTGGTCGAGGAGTTCATCTATCCGGCCATGGAAGACTTCCGCGTCGATATCGTCATCGGCGACGGGCTCAACGCCCGGACCATATCCATGCCCCTGAAGCATTTCACGCTCATCGGCGCGACTACCCGCAGCGGCATGCTCTCGGGGCCCATGCGCGATCGCTTCAAGATGCACGAGCACCTTGATTTTTACACGATCGACGAGTTGGCTGAGATCGTGCAGGTCAACGCCCAGAAGCTCAAGACGAAGGTGGTGCCTGAAGCGGCACGGGAGCTTGCGCGGCGCAGCCGCGGGACGCCGCGCGTTGCCAACGCGCGCCTGTGGTGGGCGCGGAACTTCGCGACCAGTGAAGCCGACGGCGAGGTGACGCTCCCCATCGTACATCGGGCCCTGGAGATGTCGGAGGTGGACACGGAAGGGCTCGACAAACAG
>JBHENM010000446.1:0-4466 GCA_046262035.1 Acidimicrobiales bacterium
GGCCCTTGGGAGCGATGGAGCGCCGGACCGGTGAGGTCAGCACCGCCTCGAGCAGGGCGAGCCACCGGTCGGCCGCGGTGTCGGCCGTCATGGCATCGCCGACCGCCTGGCTGAGGCGGTTGCTCTACTCGGGTGGCATCCGCAGGCCCTGCTCGGGTGCCCGGCTGCTGACGCGTATGGCCCGGACGACGCGGCCCTCGGTGAGGCAGGTGTCGATCTCGTCGACCCACGCCTGGCGCTCGGCGGCGCTGCGCCGCTCGAGGCCCTCCCGCAAGCGGGTGGCCAGCGCCCGGCTCTCCTCGTCGCGCCCGGCGGCGTCGGCGCCGGCGACGACCGTACGGAGGTCCCGCAGGCTGATCTCGTCGACCGAGGCGGCGGCGGCCTCCGCCTTGTCCCGCCACTCTGCGGCCCGGAGGCTCGGCAGGAGCTCCTCGGCCAAGGTCAGGATGGCCTCGGAGCGGATCTCGGGGCTTCCGGCCGCCCGGGCCTGCGCGTTCTGCTCGACGACGGCCTGGCGGACACTGGAGAGACCACCGCGCATCACCTGCTCGGCGATGGCCCGCTGCTCCGGGGCCAGGCCGGTCAGCAGCGCCTCCCGATGGGTCCGGCCCGGCTGCAGCCGCTTGGCCTGAGGCCGGGCCCGGGCTGGCGGCGGGGTCGACGGCGCCCGGCCCGGACGATCACGCCCGCCCCTGTCCCGCGGCGTCCGGTCACCGGCCGGGCGCTCACCCCGAGGACGCTCGCCTCCCGGGCGCTCGCCTCCCGGGCGCTCGAATCCCTGGCGATCGCCTCCCGGGCGCTCACCCCGAGGACGCTCGCCTCCCGGGCGCTCGAATCCCTGGCGATCGCCTCCCGGGCGCTCGAATCCCTGGCGATCGCCTCCCGGGCGCTCGCTACGCGGCCGCTCCGGACGTTCTGGCCTCGCCCGCTCCCGCGAGCCGGGCCCGCCCGGACCGCCTCCCTCCCGGCGACCACCGTCCCGGGCCCCCGCGCCCGGCCCCGGCGTGGCCCGCGGTCGGGTCGTGCCCGGGCCTCCCGGCCGCGGGCCCCCCGGACCGCCAGGACGGCCGCCGAAACGGTCGCCGCCACCCCTGTCGCCACGGTCGCCACGCCGGCCGCGGTCGCGGTCGCCTCCTTCTCGCTCCGGCTTGATCCCCGGGCTGTGGGTGACCAGCGCCTCTTCCTTGCCGGACCCGAGCAACGGGAGCAGTTCCGGCGTCGCCTTCTTGGCCTTCGGCGCCAGCACCGACGTGACGTTGATCCCGTCGAGGTCGAAGTCGGCCTCGGCCTTCAAAACGTCTCCGACCTTGGCCCCCTCGTGGAGCACCGACGCGGCGACCACACCCTTCGGCTGCCGCGCGCCGGCGGCCCGCCATGTCCAGGTGCCGTCGGGGCGGGAGCTGGTGAGCTCGATGTCGATGCGCGGCATACAGGGCCAACCTAGCCAACCGGGTTGGAACAGTGCGCAGGCGGGGGCGTGGGCGGGCGGCGAAGAGGCGGTGTCCTCACAGCCAGGAGGACCTAGCCTGCCCTGCGATGAGCGTCGAACTTGTCGAGGTACGCCTGCGCGCTGCCCCTGGACGTGTGGCAGCGCACCCAGGAGCACGTCGACGACCTCCTGCGCGAGTTCACCCTCGTCGCCCAGGACGCCGAGGCCCGGGCGGCCGTGCCGGGCCGTCTCCTGGCGCTCATCGAGGAGTTGAGGGCCGGGTACGGGCGCTTCTCCGCGGAACAACGCATGGAGATGGAGACCGCAGTGGCCCGGGGCCAGCTGGCCATCGACCTCGTCTACCAGGTGCCGCCGGCCGTCGCCGGCGCGGCCCAACAGCTGGGGGACCTGCTCGAGGAGGCCGATGAGTACTGCCGGCGCGGGGACCACCTCCTCACCATGGCCACGCCGCCCCACGAGGCGCGGTTTCGGAGATGGTTCATCAGCGAGTTCGTGGACCAGGTCGGCGGGCGGCCGCCGACGCCCTGGCCGGAATACGACCCGGGCGACTGACCGGCCGCCGGGGAGGCGTGACCGGCGTGCGGATGGGTACACCCCGGGCATGACCACGGTGCGAGAGACGGCGGCGGACGGGGCCGTGAACGCTTCGACCACGGCCGGTGGGGGTTCGTCCGGGCACGACGGGTCCAGCCGGCTGGACCGGGAGCTCCTGGAGCTGCTCAACGAGTTGCGGGTGGTGCTGCCCGGGGTGCAGGCCCTGTTCGCCTTCCTGCTGATCGTGCCTTTCAACGAACGCTTCTCCGGCGTGACGAGCATGGAACGGGGCGTGTACCTGGTCGCCCTGCTGGCCTCTGCCCTCGCCTGCGTCCTGTTCATCACCGCGCCTTCGTTCCACCGCCTGCGCTTCCGGCGCCACGACAAGGCCCAGTTGATCCGGATCGGGAACCGGTGTGCCATCGCCGGCATGGCCTTCCTGGCCGTGGCCATGGTGGCCGCGGTGTTCCTTGTCACGGAGTTCCTGGTCGGCGCCCGGGCCGCCGCGGCGCTCACCGCCGTGATCGCCGGGCCGGTGGTGGTGCTGTGGTGGATCGTGCCGATCGTCTACGGGCCGGACCGCGCGTCCGGCTCCTGAGGGGCGCTAGGCGCTTGCGAAGCGGCATCCACAATTTGTTGTTGATGTCGGCGGGTCGAGATAGCGTCTGCTCAACAGGAGCGGGCGCAGACACCTCGGCTCCGGCCCATAGGGTGCCCAAACCTGGAGGACAGGTCCGATGAGGCTATCCAAGAGCGGGTCGGCGTTAGTCGACCGCTATTTGGGCTGCCCCGAAGGGGCCACCGATCACGACCGAGCGAAGCGAGTGTCGGGAGCGGAGTAGAGGGCTTGACCCGGCAGGGTCTTTCCAGATGAGTCAAGTTTCACGGTGGGTTGTGTTCGCGCCGGGTCATGACCTCTAGCGCTCACGCCGCCAGGCGTGAGCGGGTGGCGAGGTCATCCATCTCTTTCTCCAGGGCAGCGAAGGCGCGACGGAGCGAAGAGGGGCTGGGCGGATCTGGTCCGGCGACCTCGGCGAGGCCGGGGCGGATGAGGCGGGCGTAGGCCCGGGTGAAGAACAGGGCGGTCCGGAGGCCGAAGTCGGTGACCTCGTAGCGGTGGGTGCCGCCGATGCGCTCGATGAGCCCGTGGAGACGAAGTCGCCGCAGGTCGTAGCTCATCCTGCCCTGGGTCAATGAGTCGGGCCCAAGGCCCAGGAGGGGAGCGAGGTGCTCCCGTAGGTCGCGGTTGGCGAACCCGTTGGGCAGGAGTCGGAACACGGCCAGGCAGGCGAGCAGGGCCTGGGCTCTGGGATCGGCGAAGCGCAGGGCGGGGCCACGTTGGCCATCGACGACGACGGGTGAGGTGACGGCGGCGAAGGCGTCCTCGCCGACCCAGGGCTCGTGGCTGATTCGTTGGACGTCGAGCAGACGCCGGTTGGCTCCGAAGCCGACCTCCCGCAGGGCGGGCAGGTTGTGCAGCCGCTTGCCGATGTCGAAGTCACGGGTGTCGTTGACGGTGGTCTCGGTGCGAAGGGCCCGTTGCTCCTTGTGGTACTGCTTCACCTTGGCGTGCTTGTAGTCCACGTGCAGCGACGGGGTCACGCCTGAGGTGATGACCCGGGTGCGGAAGCGCCCCGGGGTGGGCCTCGGGCCCTTGGTGACCACCCTCCGGTCGAACACGAGGCCGACCCGGTCAGGACGGCCGAGATCGAGGTTCTCACGGATCACCTCCTCGAAGAACACCCGGCCCACGACCGGGCGGTCCAGCACCTGGGTCAGGGAGAACTCGGCCTGCAGCACCGAGATGTCATAGCGGTAGCCGGCCCGGCGATCCGCCGCGGTGAAGGGGTGCGGGAGACGCGCCAGCCACTTGCGGGCGAAGCGCTCGATCTTGGCCGCCGACAGTGCGTTGCAGATCCGCTGCAGGTGGGCCGGGTCCTCGCAGGACGCGAAGCCGTTGTCGAGGGCCTCGAAGTCGATGCCGGCCTTGGCTGCCTGGCACTTGGCCCACTCGTTGCCGTTGAGGCAGAGCTTGGCCGTGTAGGGGAAATAGGTCCCGAACTTGAAGAAGAACGGCCCGAAGTCCTCATCGACGCAGTACCAGTAGAAGTGGTTGACCATGGCCGTGTCGCGCACCAGCCACGGGTAGGTGGCGCCTGTCACCGGGTTGCGCCGCTTCTGGGTGCGGAACACCGGGGTGCGCTCCTGGGCCCGGCCCACGAAGAGCACGCCCTCGGTCCCTGAGAAGCGGGCCAGGTGCTCATGGGCCACGTCGTCCTTGCGTTGGCCCTTCTCGAAGTGGACCAGGGGGATGTCCTCGGCCTTGATGCGGCCGTGGATCGCGGCCACGAAGTCCTTGCTGATGGGGTCCATGAGCGCCGAGGAGACGAAGGGCATCTCCCGGTGGCCCTTGAAGAACCCGACGATGCCGGACTCGTACATGAGCTTGGGCTGGTAGACGTTGAGGTACATCCGGTCGATG
>JBHENM010000447.1:0-12083 GCA_046262035.1 Acidimicrobiales bacterium
CGTACCCACGAGGCCCACCGCGGCCAGGTTGGCCCGGATGGCGGCGACGGCCCGGAGGTCGGAGTCGACAAAGGTGGCCGACCGCGCCCCCCGGGAGAGCGCCTCGATCCCCAGGGCGCCGCTGCCGGCGAACAGGTCCAAGACCCGAGCGCCTTGCACCGCACCAAGGCTCCCGAGGCTGGCAAAGACCGCCTCCCGGACTCGTTCGCTGGTGGGACGGATGCTGCGCCCTTCCGGCGCTTGGAGCCGCCTGCCGCCGGCCAGGCCGGCCACCACCCTCATCAGGCCAGCTTGTCACCCGGACCCTCGCGCACCGGTCAGTAGGGTGGACCAGGTGGATCCGGGGACTGCTCGCATTCGCACTGTGCAAGTAGCCGGTGTCCTCCTGGCCCTGGACCTGCTGTTCCTGCCCTGGCACCGCTTCAACCTCGGTGCGAGCACTGACGGCGGAGACCTGAGCCGGAGCGGCATCCAGTCGCCCCAGGCCGCTCTCGGAATCCTCGCCCTCCTGCTGGCCTTGACCCTGGTCCTCGCTGTCGCCCTCGAGCCCGTCGTCGGAGCCCGGGCGTCCTCCGAGGCCCGGGCTGGATGGGAACGGGTTTCTCGGTTCCTCGGATCGGTGGTGCTGGCCCTGCTGCTCGTCAAGCTCATTCTCGAGCCCGACTTCCTGAGTTTCGGGGCGGCACTGGCGGTCGTGCTCGGGGCGGTTCTGGCCTTCGGCGGGTTCGTACTGGGACAGGGGGCGCTCCCGGGCCGCGCTCAGGGGACGCTCAAGCCCGGCAGTGCCCGGGCGATTGCCCTGCGCCGGCAGCACCAGGAGCGCCGCCGCTGGCTCCTTCTCACTCTCGTGGCGCTCGTCGTGGCACTCGCCGTGGTCTGGCAGGGAAGCGACACCGAGAACGTGGCCGCGCCCAGCGCTTCAACCGTCGTCCCCCTCGCGCCCGGCAGTTCCCCCTCCACCGTGGCCGGCGGTGCCGGCACGTCGGTAACGGGCGCCGAGAGCACCGTCCCGACCGAACCGGGCGCCTCGGACACGAGCGTTGCCGCGTCGCCCGGCGACCCAGTGCCCTCCGGAGAGAACGCGACCCGAGTGGAGCCCGGCGTGACCGAGACGGGCGAGGCCATCACCGCCACCGCCTCCGGGGCGCGGCCCGGAGCCCTGTTCGTCCTCGTCCTGGGCCGGAACCAGGACGACTGCGGTGGCGGGCCTCTACGACTCGCCGGCGGCACCAGATCCGCCGATGACGGCACCATCGGTCCCGTCTCGGCCATCATTCCCATCAACACCAGCGTCGGGCGCTATTACGCCTGCTTCGCCGAGGTGGACGACGCCACCAGCACGACGCCGGTAACGGAGCTGGTCGTTACCTAATAGGCACGACCGGCCGATGGCCGGCGCCCTAAAGAAAGAGGTGGGAGTGCGGATGAGCGCCCAGAACACTCAGCCACGCGAGCAGATCGATCGTCGCGAGCTGGGGCGGCGCCTGGTGCTCGTGACGGGGCTGCTGCTGGCGCTCGACCTCCTGTTCCTCCCGTGGCACCACTTCGACGTCGACCTGGGTCGGTTCGGCGTGAGTACCGAAGGTGTCGATCTCGACCGCAGCGGCGTCCAGTCGCCGCAGAGGCTTCTCGGAATGCTGGCTCTCGTGCTCGCCCTGGCTCTCGTCGTTTATGTCGTCCCCGAGGTGGTCGGCCGAGGCCGTGAGTCTTCGCGCGCCGCTAATGCGCGGGAGTGGTTCCCGCTGTTCGCCGGGCCCGCGGTCCTCGCCCTGCTGCTGCTCAAGCTCGTCCTCGAACCCGATTTCCTCGGGATCGGGGCGTGGGTGGGCGTCCTCCTGGGCGCCGGTCTGGCGTACGGCGCGTTCGCCCTGGGACAGGAGGCACCCGCGGCCAGCGGCACCCGGCCCACGCCTGCCCAGCGGCAGCAACAGCAGCGCCGCTGGCTGCTGCTAGCAGTCGCCGGGGTCGCAGTCGCACTGGCCGTCGTGTGGCAGGGCGACGATGACGAGCAGCTCACCCTCCCCGACATTCCCGGAGTCTCGTTTCCTCTCGCCACCGGCTCCCCCGCCGTTGACTCGTCAACAACCGCGGCCGCAGCACCGCCGGCCTCCACGGACAGCAGCTTGCCCGCGGGGTCCGAGGGATCGCCCCCGAGCGATCCGGCGTCGTCGCCCGCGGCACTCGGGGAACGCCAGACTTCCGTAGAGCCAACCAGCATCGAGACGGCCGGGTCCATCACGGTCTCCGCCACCGGCGCCTCCCCTGGGCGCCAGTACGTGCTCAAGCTGGCCCGGGGCCAGGCGGATTGCGGGAGCTCGCCGTTGCGGATGGGGGCCGCCGTTGCGTCGAATGAGGACGGCAGCATCGGTCCCTTCCGGGCCGTCATCCCCACCAACACCAGTTCAGGGCTCTACTTCGTCTGCTTCTCCCAGCTCGGCGATCCTGCCGACTCCACTCCGGGGGCTGAGCTGGTAGTGACCTAGCGGCCGTCGGCGGGCTCGACGCGGCCCGGTTTCCCGAGGCGCCTTTGGTATCGTCACAATCGGCAAAGTCGAACTACGGCGGGCCCGAAGCACGGCTGGCGAGCGAGAGCACATGGCCAAACGAGCGCAGCAAGGTTTCCAGAAGCCGAAGCGCAAACGCTACGGGCTCTATTGCGGGACCGCCGTGTTGCTGCTCCTCGCTCTCTACGGCGCCCTCCTCTACAACTCACGTCCCGATGTGGCCGGCGACAAGCTCAAGGTCAATGAGTTTCGCGACGTCGTCGGATCGGGCCAGGTCAGGGACGCCCGTATCCTCGACTACGACACCATCATCGCTGGCCACTATGACCGGCCTGATGGAGCGATTGGCCAGTTCAACGTCGCTGTCACCAAGGGCCATGGGATCGACAACGCCCAGGCCCTGCTCGACGAGAACAACGTGCCCTACGTCGTCGACCACCAGTTTGTGAAGCAGCTGGTGATGCCGGCCACGATTCTCATCCCGGCCCTGATCATGATCGTGATCTTCATCTACCTCCTGCTCTCCTACAGCCGGGGGGAAGGCCTGTTCGCGGTGCGCAGTGGTGCCCGCCGCGCCGACGCCAAGGATCCCGGGGTGACGTTCGCCAACGTCGCCGGGCAGGACGCAGCCGTGGCCGAGCTGCGGGAGATCCGCGATTTCCTCACCAACCCCGGACGCTTCAAGGCGGTGGGGGCGACTGTTCCCCGCGGAATCCTGCTTTACGGCCCACCGGGGTGCGGCAAGACGCTCCTGGCCAGGGCCGTGGCCGGCGAGGCCGGCGCCGCTTTCTATTCGATCTCGGGATCAGACTTCGTGGAGATGTACGTGGGGGTCGGCGCCGCCCGGGTACGCGAGCTGTTCCGGGAGGCCCGCCGCACCACCCCCTCCATCATCTTCATCGACGAGCTGGACTCGGTCGGCCGCCGGCGCAGCGCGGGGACGGTCGCCGTCAAGGACGAGCAGGACCAGGCCCTCAATCAGATCCTGGCCGAGCTCGACGGGTTCTCGCCCCTCGACGGGATCATCGTCATCGGCGCGACCAACCGACCTGACGTGCTCGATCCCGCCCTGCTCCGGCCCGGGCGGTTTGATCGCAGCATCGGCCTCGAGCGCCCGGACGAGGAGGCCCGCCACGCCATCCTTGCCCTCCACGTCCGGGGAAAACCTCTACAACCGGATGTCGACCTGGCGGCGGTGGCCCACCGCGCCGTCGGCCTCAGCGCCGCCGACCTGGCCAGCGTGGCCAACGAAGCGGCACTTCTAGCCGCCCGGGCCGGCAAACACGCGATCTCGTCCGACGAGCTCGACGCGGCCCTGACCCGGATTCTCGACGCTCCTGAGCGTCAGCGCCGCCTGTCGATGCGGAGCCGTACCTTCACCCGCTCGGGGACGGCCGAGGAGCGGGTCACGTTCGCCGACGTAGCCGGTATCGACGAGGCGCTGGAGGAGCTGGCCGAGCTCAAGCACTACCTCACCGAGCCCGAGCGCTTCGTGGAGATCGGCGCCCGCCCTCCCCGAGGCGTGCTTCTTTCCGGACCGCCCGGCTGCGGCAAGACCCTCCTCGCTCGCGCTCTGGCCACCGAGGCCAACGCCGCGTTCTTCTCTGTAGCAGCGACGGAGTTCGTCGAGGTCTTCGTGGGCGAGGGGTCGGCCCGGGTACGGGACTTGTTCGCCGAAGCCCGTTCCGTGGCTCCGGCCATCGTTTTCCTGGACGAGATCGACGCCGTCGGCACCCGCCGGGGGGGCGGCACCCATGATGGCTCTCGGGAACGTGAGCAGACGCTCAACCAGATCCTCATCGAACTCGACGGCTTCGACGTGCGGGCCGGTGTGATAGTCGTGGCCGCCACCAACCGACCGGAGATCCTCGACCCGGCGCTGGTGCGCGCCGGACGGTTCGATCGTCACATCGCCCTCGGCCTCCCCGACCGGGCCGCCCGAAGTCGCATCCTCGAGGTCCACACCAAGCACAAGCGCATGGCACCCGATGTCGATGTCGAGGCAGTGGCCGCCCTCACTCAGGGTTTCTCGGGCGCGGATCTCGCCAATGTGTTAAACGAGGCCGCCCTGCTGACGGCCCGCCGCCAGCGCGACCGGATCACCATGGCTGTCGTGGAAGAGGCCGTGGAGCGGGTGGGCGCGGGCCTGGCTTCCGCCCGGCGTCTCGCCCCGGCCGAGCGCAAAGCGGTGGCCTATCACGAGGCGGGCCACGCCCTGGTGGGGCAGGCGCTTCCGGGGGCCATGGCCCCCCACAAGATCTCGCTCGTGGCGCGGGGGCAGGCCTTGGGCTACACGTGGAATATCGACGGCGAGGATAGGTCACTCTTCGGCAAGACAGCTCTGATCGACCGTATGGCCGCGCTGCTGGGAGGAAGAACGGCTGAAGAGATGGTCTTCGGGCAGCCCCTCTCGGGCGCGGCCGACGACCTCCGGCGGGTGGCGGAGATGGCCCGGTGGATGGTGTGCGAGCTGGGCATGTCCGAGGCCCTGGGTCCCCTGGCGTATCCGCCCGCTCAGGCCGACGGCCAGAGGCGCCCCTACTCCGACGAAACCGCTCAAGCTATCGATGCCGAGGTCCAGCGCCTGGTCCAGGAGGCGCGCGACCGGGCTCGCAAGGTGCTCGCCTCCAACCGCGCCGGCCTCGATCGCACGGCCCGGGCCCTGTTCGAGAAGGAGACGCTCACCGCCCAGGAGCTAGAAAGGCTCGTGGGGTCGGCGCCCGTCGCCGCACCGCCGGCAGCCGCGGCTGGGCCGCGGCAGGTCGCGGGCGGGTTCTAGCCCTCTGGTGAACCTGGAGGCGGCGGGCGGCGGACGAACGCCGGGAAGGCGCCCGTCCGGGCTGACGTTTCTGATGGCGTCTGGCCTGGTGCTGGCGGTGGCGGCCACCGTCATCGGCTACGCAGGGTCGCAGGATCGACAACCGAGGGTGGTCGGCGGGAACCCCCCCATCAACCGGGGCGCGTTGGACGTGGACAATCTCGCCACCTACAACTCGCCCACGATCGTCCGGAATCCCGTTCGGTCGGCCAACCTGGCCGTCGCCAACCGCATCGACACACCAGGTTTCTCCTGCGCCCTCCACACGTCCTTCGACAGTGGCGCCACCTGGGAACCCAGCACCATCCCCTTCCCGGAGGGGGAGGAGGCGCCGCCCCGCTGCTTCGCTCCCGACCTCGCCTTTGCCTCGGACGGGACGCTGTACCTCGTGTTCGTGACCCTGAAGGGCCCGGGAAACGCGCCCAACGCCGTCTGGTTCACCCGTTCCACCGACGGAGGTCGCACCCTGGCCCTTCCCCGGCGGCTGCAGGGACCGGCGCCGCCCCTTGCCTTCCAGGTCCGGCTGGTCGCTGACCCTGCCCGCGCCAACCGCCTGTACCTCTCCTGGCTCCAAGCCTTCGACACCGTCTCCTTCGGCTTCGCCGCTCCTGGCAACCCCATCCTGACCTCCCGCTCCGACGACGCCGGGGCCACCTGGAGCCCTGCGGTCCGGGTCAACCCGGCGGCACGTGGCATGGCCGTGGCGCCCTCCCCCGCCGTAGGCCCCGCGGGCGAGCTTTACGTGCTCTACCTGGACTTGGGCAACGACAGGCTCGACTACCTCGCCGCCCACGAAGGGAACGGCGGCCCTCCTGACGGAGGTCCGTGGGCGCTCGTCCTGGCCCGCTCCACTGACAATGGCGCCACGTGGCGTGAGTCGACGGTCGACGCAGAGGTTGTGCCCATCGAGCGGTTCGTCGTTTTCATCCCGCCCTTCCCGTCTCTCGCCGTCGATGCCGGCGACGGCCGGATTTACGTCGGGTTTCACGACGGGCGAGGTGGAGACGCCGACGTGCTGGTGTGGACCTCGGGCGACGGCGGAGCGACGTTCTCCCGGCCGCGGCGGGTGAACGACACCCGGCCGCGCGACGGCACATGGCAGTACCTCCCGAAGCTGGCCGTGGCCCCCAACGGGCGCCTGGACGTCGTCTACTACGACCGGCGCGCCGACAGGCAGAACCTGTTCAACGAGGTGTCCCTCCAGGCGTCCACCGACGGAGGGCGCTCGTTCGGGCCGCGGCTCCGGCTCTCCAACCGCTCGTTCGACTCTCGCTCAGGGTTCGGATATCGCCGCAACCTGCCCGACCTGGGGACCCGTCTCGGGCTCCTTTCCACGTCGGGCGCCGCTCTCGCGGTCTGGCCGGATACCCGAGCAGCCACGGAGGAAACCATCAAGCAGGACCTGGGAACGGCGTTGGTCGAGTTCCCCGCCCCGTCCCGAGTCCGGGGGCTGCTCAGGGTGGGCGGGCCGGCTCTGGGCCTGGTCGCGCTCGCCCTGCTGGCCTGGTCCGTGCGCCTGGACCGCAGCGGAACGTCGTGGCCTGACCAGCGGGCGGGGCGGCGCCCCGTCGACTTCAGCCCACGGTGAAGTCGTAAGTCATGCCTTTGAGGCCGTGCTGCTCGCCGTCCGGACCGGTGAGGAGGCAGACCAGCCCGTACCGCCCGGGTGCGAGATCGACCGCGAATCGGGTCGTCGTGCCCGGCGGACGGAGCAGTAGGACGACGGTGGGTGCGCCCCGGCGCTTCTCGCTCCGAAGCTGCTCGGCGAGAGGGGGGACGTCCTTGGCCAGGGTGATGAGGGTCAGCTGGTGCTGGAGGCGTCCAGCGTTCTCCAGGGTGACCAGAGTCCGGCCTTCACCGAGCCCACTCGCTTCGAAGCGGAACTCCTCCATCTTGATGGTCGCCTGAGCGGGCGGCTTGGGGAAAGACGTCTCACTGCCACATGAACCCGCGAACAGGGCTGTAAGCGCGAGGACGGCCACATTCCGTGGTCGAAAGCTCATTGGTTGACCCTTTCCAGGCCCATCGAGCCGTCTTTGATGCAATTCCGGTGCCATCCTATGGCCAGCCGCGGTAGAGTGCATCTGGCGAACAACTCTTGCCGTTCCGCTACGGATGCGGCAATATGTGCGCAAGGTCTATAGCGGTACTCCTATCAAGGGGTCAGGTTCGGTCGGGAGGGGTTTCGTATGCGAGTCAACGGTCCGGGGTCAAAGAGGCGGGTCGCGGCGGCGGCGGGCATCGTGGCTGTTGTCCTGGCCGGAGCCAGCTTCGCCTGGGCGTGCACCTCAGGTGTAGAGAGGTTGCAGGTCGCGACCGGGGACGCGCCCTTCGACGCGAAGACAACCGTCGCTCCCGGCGAGATCGTCGTCGTGGAGGGCAAGGACTGGAACCCCGGTACCGTCAGCATGTATCTGGCTCTGGCAACCAACCCTCAGGTTCGGATCCCGTTGGTTGACCGCGTACAGATCAAGGGCGGCGAAATCAGCGCCCAGTTCATGATTCCTGCCAACCTCGCCCCCAACAGGTACACCCTGATGACCTGGCACCATGAGGACGAGGCCCACAGCAGAGTCGCTAGACCAGTCATCGGGGTCACCGCACCCGACGCGGTCCGCAACAACCCGCCGGCCCCGGGCAACAACGGTGCGATCAACAACGACTTCGTTGATAGCAGTCCGGTGACTGGCGAGGTGCCCGCCGCCTCTACCGCAAATGCTCCTGCCGCGGTTGCTGCGGGTGACACTGCTCAGGCACCCGAGTCCGTTACCGTCACGCCCCAGCCGACTGGAGACCCTGTCGTCGCCGCCCAAACGGCGGCCCCGGTGGTGAGCGCTTCGGATTGGACGGGCACCCCCTCCGGCACCGACCGATCGGCTCCGCGCAAGCTGGGAGACACCCCGTCCGAGAGCACGAACGGCGGCCTCCTGGTGGGTGCTGGCCTCCTCGCCGCCGGCTCCGTGGCCCTGTTCGGCGGCTTCGCTGTCGCCGTCGCCCGCCGGCGCAAGGTCGCGGCCCTCGCCACCCGCGGCTTCTAGTCGGGACAGTTTCAACTGGACCCAGCCGGCGGCGACCTATGGTCGCGCCGGCCGAGGTCCGATCGTCGCTCCCGAAAGGCCGAGAGACACCAGACGCATGAAGCGCATCCGGGGCGGGCAGGGTGCAGCAATGGCGGCAACCTTCGTCGTGGCCATTGGGCTGGTGTCGGTAAGCGCGCCGCTCATCAGCAGCCTGGACGACCGGTCCCCCGGAACACCGGCGACGGCGAAGGGCAGGACCACTGGCGATGTCCTGGCTCGGTTCGGCGAGGATCAGCCCGTCCGCTTCGAGGCCAACCAGGGCCAGGTTGACGGCGAAGTTGAGTTCCTGGCCCGGGGAGGCGGCTACAACCTGTTCCTCACTCCCGGCCAGGCCTTGTTCGAGCTCTCTTCAGACGGCGACCGACCGGGCCCGAGGATCAGCATGCGCCTGGTGGGCGGCGCGCCTCAGCCCACCCTGGAGGGCACCGAGCGCCTCGCGGGCGTAAGCAACTATCTCCGCGGCCGCGACGGCCAGGGCTGGCTCGCCGGCGTGCCCGCCTACGCCGGAGTCCGGTACCGCGACGCGTACCCCGGCGTCGACATGGTCTTCCGCACCGGTCACGAAGGCCTGGAGTACGACCTGGTCGTGGTCCCGGGCGCCGATCCCGGGATCGTCCGAGTCGCCTTCGACGGTGTCGACCGCCTCAGCCTCGACAAGGGGGGCGACCTTCTACTTCATGTTGGCCAAGACGCCGTCCGCCAGCACAAGCCGGTGGTCTACCAGGAGATCGGTGGCCGCAGGCAGAGCGTGGCCGGGCAGTTCGTGCTCACCGGCGGAGACCAGATCGGCTTCCGGGTAGGAGCCTACGACCGCTCCCGCCCTCTCGTTATCGACCCCGTGATCACCTTCTCCACCTACGTGAAGGGCGGCGGCTCAGATCGCGCCAACGACGTGGCCGTCGACCGCGATGGCAACGCCTACGTCGTCGGCTACACCAAGTCCGCCACCTTCCTCGTCAGCGACAACGCCCTCCAAAAAGACAAGAGCACCCTGGGCTCCGAACCCCCGATCGTCAACCAGTCGGAGGCCTTCATCACCAAGCTGGATCCCACAGGTGCCCTCGTCTACTCCACCTATCTCGGGGGAGCGGGCTACGGCGCCGCCGCGCAGTACCCACCATCGGGCTCTGATGCTGGCCAGGCCATCGCCGTCGACGAGCAAGGGGCGGCCTACATCGCCGGCGAGACCAATTCTGGCGACTTCCCCACCACCGCCGGGGCGTTGAGGGGCCCGGATCGACCGGCGAGCCTTCCCCCCGACTTTTTGAGGGCGCCGGTGGCTGATGGGCCGCACCTTCAGCCCGACGTCTTCGTCAGCAAGCTGACCGCCGACGGGGGCAGCCTCGCCTACTCAGGCATCCTGGGCGGTACAAAGCACGACGTGGCTTCCGATATCGGGATCGACGCCGAGGGCAACATCTACGTCGCTGGTCATACCCTCTCCGCCGACTTTCCGGGAAGCGACCCCACCAGCAACCCGGACAAGCGCGCTGACGACGGGTTCGTAGTCAAGCTGGACCCCACGGCCTCGAACGTGCTTTATTCCCGGTACCTCGGCGGCAACGGCCTTGATGCGGCCCGCGGCATCGCGGTCGGCGACGGGGACGTCACGGTCGTGGGCCAGACCACCTCGGTCGACTTCCCCACCTCGGCCGGCGCCTTGCAGCCGGCCCTCACTGGTGAGAGCGATGGCTTCGTGGCCAGAATGAGCCCCTCCGGCGAGGTTGTTTCTAGCAGCTACCTGGGCGGCGCCAGCGCCGATTCCGCCAACGCCGTCGCCCTCGGGGCCTCGGGGGAGATCTACATAGCTGGCAGCACCTCATCGAGCGACCTCCTCCGGTTCCCGATGCCCCAGGCCGGGTTCCAGCCTGCGCTAGCGGGTGAAAAAGACGGCTTCGTGGCCAAGCTCGAGCCCGGTGGCGCCGCCGTCGCCTACACCACCTATCTGGGGGGAAGAGCAGCCGACGAACTTAAGGCGATCGCGGTCGATGGCGCAGGCGCCGCCTACGTCACCGGATGGACGGACTCGGACGACTTCCCGACCCGCGACCCGGTAACCGGCTCTGGGGGGGACCGCGATGCGGTAGTGGCCAAGCTCGCAGCGGGCGGCAGCGAACTGACGTACGCCACCCATCTCGGGGGCCGATACCAAGAGGAAGGGTGGGGAATCGCCGTCGCCGCCTCCGGAACCGCCACCGTGGCAGGGCATACCCGCTCGGACAACTTCCCGGTGAAGGACACGCTCCTGCCCGGAGGACAACGACTCAGCGGCCAGGGCAGCGTCTTCGTCACCGCTCTCGGAGGCGTCGGAGCCCCGGGAGCCTCGGTGCCGACCGTAACCGGCGTAACGCCCGAGAGCGGGCCACCGGCGGGAGGGACACTCGTCACCATCCGCGGCTCCGGCCTGGCCGGGGCGATTGTCAAGTTTGGCCGTGCCACCGCCGCCAACGTCACGATCAACGGCGAGGGCACCGAGATCGTGGCCGAGACGCCGCCGAATGCCGCCGCCATCGTCAAAGTCGAGGTAACCACGGAGGCAGGGTCGGCAACCGCGCGCTTCGGCTATGCCGAAGGCACTTGGGAGCCGACCGGGGACCTCGTTTCGGGCCGTTATACGTTGGTCGGGGACGGCGGAGAAGGGGCTGGACAGACCGCCACTCCGCTCGGCAACGGCAAGGTACTGGTGGCCGGAGGCTGCGTAGGAACCGCCATCGGCGAGTGTGCGCCCGCAACTGCTTCCGAGTTGTACGACCCTGCCACCGGGAGGTGGTCCGCCACCGGCGCCCTCCTTACCGCCCGAATGTTCCACACCGCCACCCTCCTTCCCGATGGTCGCGTCCTGGTGGTCGGAGGCAGCGTCGCTCCGCTGGACGAGGGCTTTTCCTCGGCCGAGATCTACGATCCCACCACCGAAACGTGGGCCGAGACCGGCGCCCTGAACGTACCCCGTGTCGGGCACAGTGCCACCCTCTTGGCGGACGGCAGCGTCCTCGTGGCCGGTGGCGCCCGCCGCGGTGCCATGCCGACGGCCGCCGCCGAGGTGTACGACCCGGCCCGTGACAAGTGGACTCTCACCGGAGATCTCGGCCTGGCCCGCTTCGACCACACCGCGACCCTGCTCGACGACGGCTCCGTGCTCGTGGCCGGCGGTCGCCGCCCCGGTCAGGGAGACGACGTGCCCGGCAATCTCAAAGCCACCGAAACGGCCGAGTTGTACGACCCCGCTACCCGCAAGTGGCGCACGACCGGCCCCATGTCCGTGGGCCGCAACACCCACACCGCGACCCGCCTGCCCGACGGCAGCGTCCTGATCGCCGCGGGCGAGGCTGGGGAGAGGGGGGGACTGCACGCGTCGGCCGAGCGCTACAACCCTGCCACCGGCACCTGGGGTCTCCCGATCCTTCTCCATGGCGCCCGGGGGGGGCACGCTGCCGCCCTGCTTCCCGACGGCAGGGTCCTGGTGGCGGGAAACGCCTCGGGCAACCGGTCCGGTGGCAGGGAGAACAACACTTCCGAGGTCATCGACCCCGCTGGCGAATCATCCAGCTTCGCCGGGTGGCTCAGCGAGGATGCCCGGGGACCGGTAGCGGTGACCCTGGCCTCCGGAAACGGCTCGTGCGGGCCCAGCTGCGGCAAGGTCCTCCTCGTGGGAGGCTCGGGATACGCCACCGAGCTCTACAC
>JBHENM010000448.1:0-7421 GCA_046262035.1 Acidimicrobiales bacterium
GCCCAGAGCGGCAAGGCGGCCGTCCAGCGCTTGGCCGACCGGGTGTCGGGGATCTTCGTCCCGATCGTGATCGGCCTGGCCGTCGCCAGCCTCGGGTTCTGGCTGGGCACGGGGGCCACCGCGACAACAGCGTTCAGCGCGGCGGTGGCCGTGCTCATCATCGCCTGCCCGTGCGCCCTGGGACTGGCCACGCCGACCGCCCTCCTCGTGGGGACGGGGCGGGGCGCCCAGCTCGGCATCCTCATCCGCGGCCCCGAAGTCCTGGAGTCGACCCGCCGGGTGGACACCGTCGTCCTCGACAAGACGGGCACCGTGACCACGGGCCAGATGACGCTGGTCGCCGTCGTACCCATGCCCGGGACGAGCGAGGAAGAGGTCCTCGCCCTCGTCGGGGCGCTGGAGAAGGCGGCCGAGCATCCCGTGGCCCGGGCCATCGCCGGCGCCGCCGAAGCCCGAGTGGGGGCGCTGCCACCCGTCACCTCCTTCACCACGTCGGCCGGCCTGGGCGCCGAGGGCGACGTGGACGGCCACCGGGTGACAGCGGGCCGGGAGCAGTTCCTGGTCGGCCGGGGGCTGGCCGTACCCGCCGAGGTGGCCGCGGCCAAGGCCGAGGCTGAGGCCGCAGGGCGGACCCCCGTCCTCGGCGGTTGGGACGGCGAGGTGCGGGCGGTCCTGGTCGTCTCCGACACGGTCAAGCCCACGTCGGCCGAGGCCGTGGCCCACCTCCGCGCTCTGGGCCTGCGGCCGGTCCTGCTCACGGGCGACAACGGGGCGGCGGCGAGGGCCGTGGCCGGCGAGGTGGGCATCGAGGAGGTCGTCGCCGAGGTCCTGCCCGAGGAGAAGCTGGACGTCATCCGCCGCCTGCAGTCGGAGGGGCGCGTGGTGGCCATGGTGGGCGACGGCGTCAACGATGCCGCGGCTCTGGCCCAGGCCGACCTGGGGCTGGCCATGGGCACCGGCACCGACGTGGCCATCGAGGCCAGCGACCTCACCCTGGTCGGAGGCGACCTCCGCGCCGCAGCCGATGCCATCCGCCTGTCCCGCCGGACGCTGGCCACCATCAAGGGCAACCTGTTCTGGGCCTTCGCCTACAACGTGGCCGCCCTGCCCCTGGCCGCCGCCGGCTTCATGAACCCACTGCTGGCGGGAGCGGCCATGGCCTTCTCCAGCGTGTTCGTCGTCAGCAACAGCCTCCGGCTCCGTACCTTCCGGGCCTCCCGGAGCGACTGAGTCAGGCCCGGTAGCGGTCGGCGCATCCCTGGGCGATGGGCGCCTGACCGGGGAAGGCGGCGTCACCCGCCACCACCAGCACGGAGGCGTCGCTCAACAGGACGGCGGCGTGCTCGCTGCGGGGGCAGGCCATGTCGCCCGCCGAACGCCACTCCCGGCTCTGCGTGTCGAACACCTCGCCCTGGCGCAGCGACCGCCGCTGCCCCCGGGTAGAGGACTCCCCTCCGGCCACCAGCACCCGCCCGTCGGCCAGCAGGGTCGCGCTGGCCCCCGTTCGCGAGCCGGCCAGGGGGGCGACCCGGGTCCAGCTGCCGGAGCGGGCGTCGTACAGCTCGGCCGACCCCAGGGAGACGTCGGTGTTGGTCCCGCCCACGCCTCCGACGACCAGAACCGTCGACTTGTCGTTGAGCAGGACGGCGGCGTGGTTGGCTCGCCCTTCGCCCAGGTTGGTGGAGCCCACAAAGGTGTCGGCCGCAGGGTCGTAGAGCTCGGTGGTGACCAGCGCCGTCAGACGGCCCCCCTCACCCGGCCCCTGGCCCCCGACCATCAGCACCTTGCCGTCGGCCAGCACGGTGGCCGTGTGCTCGAAGCGGGCCGTGCTCATGGCGTTGGTGGTCCGCCACGTGGACGTCCGGGGATCGAAGATCTCGGCGGTGGCGTCGGGACGGATGGTCTGGCCGCCGCCGGCGCCGCCGGTGCCGGGTGCGGAGCCGCCGGCCACCAGCAGCCGCCCGTCCCCCAGCACGCTCAGGGTGGGGCCGATGCGGCCCAGGCTCATGGGCGCGGTCACCGCCCAGGTGCCCGTCGCCGGGTCGTAGAGCTCGGCCGAGGGGGTGGGGTCGCCGTCGGGGTTGCGGCCGCCGGCCACCAGCACCCGTCCGTCGGCCATCACCGCCGCGGCGTGGCCGCGCCGGGCCTCGTTCAGGGCCCCTGTCGCCCGCCACTGCCCGGTGGCCGGGTCGAACAGCTCGGCGGCAGCGACGGGAATGGCGCCCACCCCGCCCCCGGCCACTAGGACCTTGCCGTCCCTGAGGGTGACGGCCGCGGTCGTGCCCCGGATGCTGGCCAGGTCGGGAGCGTGGGTCCACGTACCCACCGGCGGAAGGGCGGCCTGGGTCGGCTCATCGTCATCGTCCCCGGACGACGAGACCAGGAAGGCGATCAACAGGGCGGCGACGGCCAGCCCGGCCAGCCCCAGGTACAGCGGGGTGCGGGAGGGGCGCATCATGGCCAGCGCCTTCTCGGGAATGGCCGCGGGGGTGGCGTCGTCCTCGCACTTCAGCCCCACCGCGGTGCGGACCGCGCACTTGGGACAGATGGGCTTACCGCAGTCCACGCAGGTCAGGCGGGTGGACTCCCCGTGGCGCTCGCACTTCAGCGCCTGTGTCGCCATTGATCCTTACTCCCTTTCGTCTTCCCGGGGACCGCGGCCGGCCTAGGCCCTGGGCTCGGCGAGGTCGAGGGCGGCCTGGGGGACGGTGATCGAATACTTGGCCCGGGCCCGGCGCAGGCGGAGGCCGTCCCAGTGGCCGAACTCGTTCTCGGGGATCCACTCGTTGGCCCAGCAGCCCGGCCAGCGCTCCTTGAGCCGTCGGAGCTGGGGGGACTGCAGCAGGCGGCGCACACCTTCGCGGTCCTGCCACACGCCCAGCAGGTAGACGTCGCCCGGGGTGCTGACTCCCACCACCACCCTGAGGAGGGACGGGTCGCGGTCGGCCTCCCGCTTGAGGGCCCACAGGTCCCGGATCTCCAGCGGGGTCTGGGACGGGGAGGCGTGGATGTGCACGATGGCCCCGCCCGCGCTGCCGACCTCCGCCCGCCGGCGCTTGGCGAAGACGGTGGTGTCGTAGTTGACGGTGCCGTCGGCGGCCATGGCGCTCTTGAGCTTGGGCAGGTGCTCGAGGGCCTGCTCGAGGAGGGCGCCCCGCTGGCCGTTGGGCGCCTTGTCGAAGTCGGGCTCGGCCTGGGCCATGTTCAGGCCCTTCCACTCCCCCATCTCCGTGGCTCCCGGCCGCCACCGCATCAGCCAGAACGACCGGAGCCACTTGGAGAACAGCCACATGATCTCGTCGTGGGCGCCCGAACGCATGAACTCCTGCATGTCATGGCGGGAGTGCCACACGGTGATGGTCCAGAACTCGCTGGGCCCGGCCACGACGCTGGCCCAACGGACGACGCCGGTGTCTCGCCGCAGCTGTCGCCGGATCCGCAGAGACGCGATCATCATCTGCGGGAAGAACCACGGCCCCCGCAGGCGGGACCGGGTGGTCACTGCGAACAGCTTCTCGGACTCGTCCACTGCCCTCTACGCCTCCGCAGTCGACGGGATTTTCGCCAGCGTAGCGGCCTCCTCGCGCGAACTTGCCGCCAGGGTCAATTCCCGGCGAGCCGGGCCAGGACGGCGGCGTCGAGCACTCCGCGACAGCCCGTTCCCGCCCGGTCGGCGATCACCTCCGCCGGTGCATCGGGCTCGCCGAAGCCATCCAGTACCAGACCGGCGGCCGCGAGATCGTGGTCGCGGGTGTAGCCGTTGACCACGACGGCGCAGGCCAGGCCGGCTGCGGTCGCCGCTTCCACGCCCTCGGCCGAGTCCTCGACCACGACGGCCTCGCCTGCCGGCAGGTCGAGGCGCTCCAGGGCGACGACGAACGCCTCCGGGTCGGGCTTGCGGTTCTCGACCTCGTCCCCGGTGACGATCACGTCGAACTCGAAGTCAGCCAGGAGCCGGCGCAGAAGACGCTCGACCCAGCCCCGGCTGCCCGTGGTGGCGACGCCCAGACGGGATCCGGACTCCGTCAGCTCCGCCAGCAGGCGCTTGGCCCCGGGCCGGACCTCGACCCGTCCGTCCTCCACCAGCTCGTTCATCAGCTCCGTCTTGCGGGCGTGGAGATTGGGTGCCAGCCGGGCCCGCTCCTCCTCGTCCACGCCCTGGGACGAGAGGTAGCGGTCGATGCGCCGCTGCCCTCCGGTGGTGCGCAGCAGCTGGCCGTACTCCTCGACGTCCCAACGGTAGGGGAGGTCGAACTCCTCGAAGGCCAGGTTGAAGGCCACCCGGTGCCCGTCGCGCTCGCTGTCGACCAGCGTGCCGTCGACGTCGAAGATGACGGCGGGCGGGTGCGCTTCGCTCACTGGGCCCCCATCTCCGATGGCTCCCCAGTGAATGCCTGTTGGGACCGGCCTCCCGGGCCGGTCATCTCATCGGGGCCGCGCCTCCGCCGAACAGCAGGTCGTCCTCACCGCCGGCGGCGGCCACCCGGAGATCGGCGAAGGCCTGGTCGATGTCGGCCCCCCACAGGTCCCAGGTGGAGTAGCGGATGCCGACCATCTGCACGCCGACGGCCACGCCGTACAGCGTCTGCTCGTCGAGCAGGGTCAGGCCCTCGTCCGTGAAGGTCTCCTCCACAAGCTGCTTGGCCTCGGCCAGATCGCGGTCGAGCTCGGCGTGGATCAGCATGCTGCGGGGCCCGATGCGCAGGGCCACGGGGACGTCCCGGTTGGCCAAGAGAACGGGCCCCTCGACGTGGAAACGACCGGAGTACGGCGCCAACTCACTGCGAGCGAACGCTCGTACCACATCCTGGTCGTCGCCGAGGGGCCCTCTGGGATCGTTGTACGGCGGTAGCGGCCAGTCGGCCACCCCCGGTCTAGCGGGCCAGGCGCTCTGCCTGAACTGCGCACTCCTGCAGGCCCCCGGCGATGTCCTCCAGGTTCCCGTTGATGCGGTCGGCAGCAGGGCCGATGACGGCGCACATGGTCTCCACCGCACGCACACCGAAGGTGATCTTGGCCAGCGTGGCGGCGATGCTGCTGAGCTGGTGACCGATGACCGTGAGGTACGTGGCCAGAACGATGACCAGCAACGCGATCTCGAGGATCGTGAGTAGAAGCAGGGTCATCTGCGGCCTCCGGCGGCGTAGGACAGGAGCTGGACGTGCTTGCGCACCTCGTCGCGAAGCTCACCCGTGAGCATTCCCGTCTGGTTGAGCATCCACGTGGTGGACGTGTTCTGCGCCACCCGGGTGGCGGTTTCCCATGCCTCCCGCACGTTGCGGTCGATGTCGCTGACGAAGGTATGCAGCAGGAACAGGAGCAGGATGACGGCGGAGATGACCACGGCGCCGAGGCCAAGGGTGATCCACCAGAACTGGATGTGGTCGGACGCGAGGTTGACCGCTCCCATTACTGCCCACCTCCCAGGATGGCTCGGGCCTCTTGGGCGCTCCGGGTGATGGAGCGGACGCTCCCGTTGATCTTGTCCACGTCCCACAGAGGCAACGTGTTGACGCGGGCCTCGTCAAGGGCGCTCGTGATCTGGTCGGCCTGGACACCGATGCGACGGGCCAGAGACAGGATGATGGCCACGAGCACGACCACGATGGTGATGACGACGGTTGCTATCACATAGCCCACGTACCATCCCGTGAGCGCTACCCCTACCAGACCCATATGGTCCCCTTCATGTGATCCCCTTCCGACGAATCTGGGCCAGAATAGACAGTTCACACCTAGTGGGTCAACGGCTTGTGACAACGCAGGGGATGCACGTGGCCACCCTCCGTCCAGATTCTCGACGATCAGGAGCCAAGCCGCGGCGATCTGGGTGTGAGAGCCTGAGATCCCCGTGAGCGATGCCCACGAGCCGACCCGTGAAGGTGGCCCCATGAGTGACGACGCGGGCCCCGGCCCGGCGGCGGCCGAAGAGCCCGATCCCACCGCCGCGACCGGCGATCGGGACGAGACCGAGGCCTCCCCCCCGGGCCCGAGCGACCCTCTGAGCGAGGAGGTGGGCCCGAGCGGCCCTCTGAGCGGGGAGGTGGGCCCGAGCGACCCTCTGAGCGAGGAGGTGGGCCCGAGCGGCCCTCTGAGCGGGGTGGTGGGCCCGAGCGGCCCTCCCGTCGAGCCCGTGGGCGCGCCGGAGGCCGACGCCGAAGCCCCGCCGCCCGAAGCCCCTCCGGAGGCTCCCGAGGGTGCTTCCGAGGTCCACGCCGACCAGATCGAGTGGCGGCCGGTGGTGGGGGGTGACCAGATCGAGTGGCAGCCCGTGGTCGTCCCCGAGGAGCGCGACGACGCAACTCCGGAGCGGGACGAGGGCGATCCCACCGAGGCCGTGGCGTCCGAGGCCTTGGAGCCGGAGCCGGTCGCTGAACCCGCGCCCCCGGTCCCCGAGCCACAGCCCGAGCCCGAGCCCGTTCCCGGAGACGCCGTCCCCGACGAGGCCGCGGTGGCCTCCGAGGGCGCAGCCGCCGGCGGTCCCGATTTCGACTACCCCCCCGAGGCCTCCGAGGAAGAGATCGCGCTGGAGGCCGACACGGAGCCGGAGACCGAGTGGGACGACACCGTCACCGCCGAGACCCCCTCCACGGTCCCCAGCAACGGCGCCGCGGCCACCGCTGCCGGCGCCGGCGCCCGGACGTTCTCGTCTCGCCGCCGGCCGGAGAGTCCCCCGCCCGACGATGAGGACGAGCCCGATCCCAAGGCGAAGCTCAGGCGCCAGGTGATCCTCCTCTCGGTGCTCACCGGTGCCATCGTGGCCGTTGCCATCGTGGCCTTCGTCCTGAGCCGGAGCGCGACCAAAGCCGGGGAGGAGGCGCAGGCGACGACCACCGTGCCGCCCACCAACACGATCGTCACCCTTCCCGAGTCAGCCTTCACGACCTTCCGGGACGATCAGACCGGCTTCACCATCAAGTACCCAAGGACCTGGGAACGCCTCCAGCCTCCCGTGGCCGACATCCGCCTGGTGACCAACGCCGGCGGCTACGACGGCTTCCGGATCCGGGTCGCGCCCATCGAGGTTCCCGCCACCGTCGAGAACATCGGCAACTTCAAGGCCGTCACCGACACGATCGCGTTCGGCGACAGGAGCGCCAAGCTGATCCAGGAGCAGCTCGTCACCCTCAACGGCTTGCTGGCCTACTACTACCTGTACACGTTCCAGGATCCGATCACGAACCAGGAGGGGATCCACGCCCACTACTTCGTGTTCGAGGGCCTGCGGATGTTCATGATCAACTTCCAGACGATCCCCACCGAAGAGTTCGTCAGGCAGGCAGGGATCTTCGACCAGATCGCCGAGAGCTTCACCGTGGACCGTCAGCCCGTGACCACCCTCCCTCCCGCCACCGAGCCTCCGCCCACCACCGTTCCCTGATCGCGGATCCCACGGCGCGCCAGAGGCGGGGGCCCGAAGG
>JBHENM010000449.1:0-3851 GCA_046262035.1 Acidimicrobiales bacterium
TCGAGATCGACCACGTCGACGGCTGGGCCCTCACCCGCACCACCACCCTGGCCCGCCTGGCCCGGCTCTGTCGCTGGCACCACCACCTCAAGACCTACTGCGGCTACCGCCTCGACGGCACCCCCGGCAACTGGCGGTGGATGGCGCCCGAGGAACCGGCGGGCGGGGAGGGGGGCGCGCCGCTCTACGGAACGAGGGTGGTGAGCACGGCGGTCGCCGCCGGCGTGGTGGGCACTGTGATGGTTGTCGCCGTGAACGGCTGATCGAGCTGGATCGTGAGCGCGCCCTTGCTGTCGACCCGTGCGGGGTAGGCGATCAGGCCGGTGCCGTCGGCCGGGTAGATGCGGCCACCGGCGTCACATGGGTCGAGGAAGTCCCGGCTCGCCGGCCGCCACTGGAGGACGCACCGGCGAGGTGCGCCCGGAGCGTGGGCTTCGAACGCCCGCCAGTCCTGGCCGCCCAGATGCTGCACGTAGATGTCACGGGAGCGGTTGAGCAGGTCCTGGAACAGGAGGGGGCCGTCCCGGGCGACGGCCGTCGCCAGGGACTTGGCCGAGCCCACCTTGAACGGGGCGTTGGCCGCCTGGCGGGTGGACTGCGGCCCGGTGGCGGCCAGGACCACGAGGAACAAGAGAATGCCCGCACCCACGCCGGCCAGGCCGGTGATGACCATCGTGGTCGCCCGGGTCCGGCCGCGCCGGGAAGGAGGGCCGGTTTCGGGCACCTGCGTAGTATGCGCGAATGAAGCGGCCGTACCGGGTCGTGGTGGCCAAGCCCGGCCTGGACGGTCACGATCGAGGGGCCAAGGTCGTGGCCCGGGCCCTGCGGGATGCCGGGTTCGAAGTCATCTACACGGGTTTGCATCAGACGCCGGAACAGGTGGTGGCGGCAGTGGTCCAGGAGGACGCAGACGCGGTGGGCCTCTCCCTCCTCTCGGGCGCCCACATGACCCTGTTCCCGCGCATCCTCAACGGGCTACGCGAGGCGGACGCGGCGGACGTGCTCGTCTTCGGAGGCGGCATCATCCCGCCCGCGGACGTGGAGGCCCTGGCGGAACTGGGCGTGGCTGCCCTCTTCACGCCGGGTACGAGCCTGGCGACGATCACGACCTGGCTCGAGCAGGCCCTGGACGAGCGGGAGAACTGACCGATGGACCTGTTCGAGTACCAGGGCAAGCAGTTCCTCGGCCGGTTCGGCATCGCCGTCCCGCAGGGCGAGGTGGCCGACACGCCCGAGGAGGCCACCGCCGCGGCCGAACGGCTCGGGTACCCGGTGGCGGTGAAGGCTCAGGTGCGGATCGGCGGCCGAGGGAAGGCGGGTGGAATCCGCATCGGGCGGGATGCCGATGAAGTCGCCACCCACGCCCGGGCCATCCTCGGGCTGGACATCCGCGGGCTGACCGTCCGCCGCCTGTGGCTGGAGCGGGCGGTCGACGTGTCGGAGGAGTACTACCTCTCCTTCACCATCGACCGGTCCGGTCGTCGCTACCTGGGCATGGTCTCGGCGCAAGGCGGCGTGGACATCGAGCAGGTGGCGGCCACCGAACCCGAGGCCATCGCTCGCATACCGGTCGATCCGGGAGAGGGCATCTCGGCGCAGGCGGCCGCGGCGGTGGTCGAAGCCGCCGGGCTCAGGCCGGACGTGCGACCGGCGGCCGCCGGCTTCGTCCAGGAGCTGTACCAGGCCTTCGTGGAGGGTGACGCCGAGCTGGTGGAGGTGAATCCCCTCATCGTCACCCCCGACGGTGGGATCCTCGCCCTCGACGCCAAGGTCAGCCTCGACGACAGCGCCCGGTTCCGCCATCCCGAGTGGGGCGAGTGGGCGACGGCCGAGTGGCACGACGAGCGCGAGCGGAGGGCGCGGGAGCGGGGCCTCAACTACGTGGGCCTGAGCGGCACCGTCGGGGTGATCGGGAACGGGGCCGGCCTGGTCCTGAGCACGCTGGATGTGGTGAGCCAGGCCGGGGGCTCGGCCGCCAACTTCCTCGACGTGGGCGGGGGGGCGGGAGCCGACGTGATGGCCGCCGCCCTCGAAGTGGTCGACTCCGACGACCGGGTGCGGGCCATCCTGGTGAACATCTTCGGCGGCATCACCCGCTGCGACGACGTCGCCAGGGGCATCCTGGACGCCATGGCTCGAGTCGCCCTGCGCAGCCCCATCGTCGTGCGGCTGGACGGGACCAACGCCGAGGAGGGCCGGGCCCTGCTGGCCGGCCACGTGTCCGACCGGTTGGTGTCGCAGCCGACCATGCTCGACGCGGCGAGAGCGGCGGTGGCCCTGGCCGCCGAGAACCCCCCGGCCGCGGGCGAAGCACCGTGAGCATCTTCCTCGACGAGCAGACCCGGCTGGTGGTGCAGGGTCTCACCGGGAGTCAGGGTCGGTTCCACGGGCTCCGCAACCGGGCCTACGGCACCCAGCTGGTGGCGGGTGTCACGCCGGGCAAGGGCGGCGGCGAGGTCGAGGGCGTGCTCGTTTTCGACACCGTGCTCGAAGCGGTGGAGGCCACCCAGGCCAACGTCAGCCTCGTGTTCGTGCCCGCCCGGGCGGCGGCGGCCGCCGTCCTGGAGGCAGCGGAGGCGGGCGTGGCCCTGGTGGTGTGCATCACCGAGGGAATTCCGGTTCACGACGAGCTGCGCATGGTCGCCCGGCTGAGGGCGGAGTTTCCCGGGACCAGGCTGGTGGGCCCCAACTGCCCGGGCATCATCTCGCCCGGCCGGTGCAACGTGGGGATCATCCCCGGCCAGATCGCCCTTCCCGGGGGCCCGGTGGGCGTCGTATCCCGCTCGGGGACGCTGACCTACCAGGCCCTCCAGGAGCTGACCCGCCAGGGGATCGGGCAGACGACGTGCGTGGGGATCGGAGGCGACCCGGTGCCGGGGACCCGGTTCGTGGATTGCCTGGAGGCGTTCGAGGCCGACCCTGCGACCGAGGCCGTCATCCTCATCGGGGAGATCGGCGGCGACGACGAGGAGCGGGCGGCGGCCTTCATCGGCGAGTCCATGACCAAGCCCGTCGTCGCCTACGTGGCCGGCGTGACCGCCCCCCCGGGGCGTCGCATGGGCCATGCCGGCGCCATCGTCTCCGGTGGCACGGGTGGCGCCGCGGCCAAGGTGGTGGTGCTCCAGGAGGCGGGAGCCGAGGTCGTCCCCAATCCCACGGAGCTCGGCTCGAGGATGGCGGAGGTGCTGGGCCGGGCCTAGATCGTCCGCGGCCCGCGCCCTATGGGCGGAAGCCCTGCGCCGACTCGGGCTCCTTGCTCCGCAGGAACCCGCCGTAGGCGAGCCCGGCCGCGGCCACGAGGCCCAGGAAGCTGCCGAACTTGCGCTCCAGCTCGATGGAGTCGGCTCCGGCCCGCAACTCGTCACCCAGGGCCATCTGCAGCACGACCAGGGCTAAAGCCAGGGCCCCGAGGATCAGGTAAACCTGCCCCCACGTGACGGGCAGGGTGGGGAGTTCCCCCTTGCTGAACCGGGAGATGAGGACCAGGGCGGCCATGATGATGCCCACGAGCACGGCGAGGGAGCTCCAGACGTTGTCCCACGCGTCGGCGTTGATGTCGATGATCAGGTTGATCCCGAACCACGGGAAGAAGGCGACCACCGCCAAGGCCAGGCCGCTGCCGGCGATGATCTTCTCGGCCGGTGACAACTTGCTGAGGTCCATCTTCCCCCCACGTACGGCGACGGGCGCAGGTAAGTGAACCACGTCGGGCCGGGTGGGGGAAGGGCCCCACGGCCGGTGGCCGCTGGTACCGTGCCCGCGGACGTGCGCATCGGAGTGCTGGCATCGGGAAGCGGGACGAACCTGGAGGCCATCCTGGCCGCCGGGCTCCCCGTGGTCGTGGTCGTCGT
>JBHENM010000450.1:0-1828 GCA_046262035.1 Acidimicrobiales bacterium
GAGGTCCTGGCCCCTCCCGAGATCATCACCCGGGGCTGGGTCCACGCTCCCGAGGCCGACATCCTCCTCGATGAGGCCCGCCTGCGGGTGGTCAACACCCTGGAAGAGGCGGCCAAGGAGGGATCGGTCGACATCGAGACCCTGAAGCGGCGCGTGCGCCAGGCTCTGGGGCGGTTCGTGGGCGAGCGCACCCGGCGCCGGCCCATGATCGTCCCTGTCATCGTCGAAGCCTGAGAGCGGCCTGAAGGGCCTCGCGGCCCAGCTGCGCGCTGTTTCTGCTGTTGCTCCTGTTACGGTTGTTGGCACTGTGGCGACCAAGGCGACGCCCAAGCCGCGCACGGGCAGCAAGCCGTCCCGGGCCAAGACGGCGAACAAGAAGAAGGCGCCCGGGGCGTCGGCCCGGCCCCCCGCCACCCGCAGCCGCCGGCCGGCCTCGGCCAAGTCCGCGCCCACCAAAGTCGCCCCCAAGCGGTCCTCCAAGGCGCCGGCCCGCTCCAAACCGACCCCGACCGGCCCGGGCCACGGCCAGGACCTGGCCGGCCTGGGGCTCCTGGCCCTGGGTTCGGTAGCGGCCTTGGCGATCTTCGCCGACTTGGCCGGCCCTGCCGGGGGAGCCCTGCGTGACGGCGCCGCCACCGTCTTCGGAACCGGCCGTTTCGGCGTCCCGGTGATCGTGGCTGCCGCCGGCCTTCTGGTGCTGTGGCGCCGCCCCCTCGGTGAGCCCGGACGGCTGGCCGCGGGCCTCGCCGTGGTCGTCGTCACCGGGTGCGGCCTCCTCCACATCGTGCGGGACGGCCCGGCCTGGGGCGCGACCTCGTCCGCACTGGCCGACGCCGGAGGCTGGGTCGGGCTGGTGGCCGGCGAGCCCCTCCGGGCCGTGCTCGGGCCGTGGGGTGCGGGCCTGGTGCTCGCTACCCTGCTGGTCGGCGCCCTAGTGGTGGTGGCCCGCACGACGGTCCGCACCGCCGCCGGCCATGGGGGCCGCGCCCTCGTGGCCCTGTGGCGCATGGTCAGCGACCTGGCTCGGCTGAGCAACGAGGACGACCTTGAGGCCGAGGAGGCCCCCGGTGGGGAGCGTCATCCCGGTCGCACCGCCGGCGCGGCCAGGCCCGACGGCCCGGTCATCTCAGCCCCTCCGGCGACCGAAACCGAGCCCGACCCCGATCCGTCTTCTCCCGTGGCCGTCCACGTCCCCGACATCCACGTGCCGACGTCGCCCGTGTCCACCCACCAGCTGGCCATCGACCTGGGACCCGCGGCCGAATCCGGCTCGTGGAAGCTCCCGGCGGCCACCATCCTCAGGCGGGGAACGGCCCACAAGATCGACGAGCGGCTGGTCGAGGCCGAGGGCCGGGCCCTCGAGGCCGCCCTAGCGGCCCACGGGGTGGAGACGCGTTTGGTGGGGATGACCGTCGGGCCGACCGTCACCCGCTACGAGCTGGAGCTGGGGCCGGGCGTGAAGGTGGCCCGGGTCACCAACCTCCACAAGGACATCGCCTACGCCATGGCCTCGGCCGACGTCCGCATCCTGGCCCCCATCCCCGGCCGGTCGGCCATCGGGGTGGAGGTGCCGAACCGGCAGCGGCAGCTGGTCCTCCTGGGCGACGTCCTGGCGTCGACCGAGGCCCACCGGGCCACCCATCCCCTGGAAGCGGCCATGGGCCGGGACATCGCCGGCCGCGCCGTCATGGTCAACCTGGCCGACATGCCCCACGTGCTCATCGCCGGGGCCACCGGCGCGGGCAAGTCCTCCTGCATCAACTCGATGCTCACGTCCATCCTGATGCGGGCCACCCCCGACCAGGTGCGGATGATCCTCATCGACCCC
>JBHENM010000451.1:0-9429 GCA_046262035.1 Acidimicrobiales bacterium
CTGGTGGTGGGGGCCGACTACACCGGCCTGCGCCCCGGCCCCGGCCCCGTCGAGCCCAGCCCCGACACCACCCAGGTCCAGCCCTCGGACAAGCCCGACCCCCGGGGCAGCGAGGAGCCGGCGTGCTGAGGGCAAGTCGCCCGCCCAGGAGGCCGGTCGGTTCTAGGTGACGACGCTCCGGTATACGTCCAGCACGGCGGCCGCGGCCCGGTCCCAGCTGAAGGTCGCCGCCTGCACCCGTCCGGCGGCGATCAGCGCCGTCCGGACGCCCTCGTCGTAAGCGGCGGCGACAAGCGCATCGGCGAAGCCCTCGGCGTCGCCCGGAGCGACCAGCAGGCCGGCGTCGCCCACGGTCTCGGGCGTGGCCCCGGCGCGGACGCCCACCACGGGAACCCCGGCCTCCATGGCCTCGACCAGGGGCATGCCGAAGCCCTCGTAGAGCGACGGAAAGGCGAGAACCCGGGCTCCGGCGAGGAGACGGGCCACCTCCGGGTCCTCGACGTAGCCCGTGCGGACGACCTCGGGCTCGCCCATTCCCCGCGCCGCCAGAAGCTCGTCTAGGTCGAGCAGGTCGCTGGCGGGCCCGGCCAGGACCAGGCGAAGGTCCACTCCCCTGTCCCGGAGGATCCGAAAGGCGTCGAGGAGGAGCCCCACGTTCTTGCGGCGGTTGAGCGCTCCCAGCATCAGGACGTAGGGCTCCGGTCGATCGGAACCGTCCCCCGGTGGAGGGCCAACCGGCCGCCGGCGGCTGGCGTTCGGCACCACCGTGATGCGACCGGCGATCTCCGGAAGCCAGGACGCCAGCTCGTCCCTGGTGAACTGCGACACCGTGATCACCGCCGCCGCCCGGCGAAGGGTCGCGGGCAGGAGCTCGGCCATGCGGAGGATGTCCGGTCCTACGCTGGCGGGATCGCGGACGAAGCCGATGTCGTGGACGGTGACCACGGTCGGCACCCTCCACGAGCGGGGCGCGATGAAGTTGGTGGCGTGGAACACGTCGCACTTCAAGAACCACTCGACGGGCGGGAACGGAACCCGCTCCCAGAGGGCCCACAGCGGCCGGGCGGGAGCCATGCGGTGCACGACGTGGACGTTGGGGTGCGTCCAGGGGGAGACGAGCTTCGCCGCCCGCCACGTAACGGGAAGCACCAGCAGCTCGTCGTCCGGCGACTGCGCGGCGATGGCGTCGATGAGGTCGTGGGTGTACCAGCCGACCCCGGTTTTCGGGCCGAGGAGGGGCGTTCCGTCGAAGCCGATCCGCATCAGGTGGCCGCGGGCACCGGGGGTCGCCTAGCGTGGGCGGGCCGCCCTTTTCGACACGTGTCCAACGCCGGGAAGCGCATCGAGGCGCCCGAAGGAGCTCTTAGAGTGACCAAATCTTCTCCGTCGCGCGGTCGTGGCCGTGGCGTCGTCCTCGGCTGTGTCGCCACCGTCCTCTTCCTCCTCGCCGGCTGCGGCGGTGGCGGCGGCGGCGACGCCGCCCTCGGCCGACCTGGGGAAACGACCACCACGGTGCCGGTGCAGTTCCCCCTGACCGGGCGTCCGGTCTCCGATCCCGACAAGCTCAACCGACCGGCGCTCTCGGTGAAGATCGACAATATCTCGGCCGCCCGCCCCCAGGCCGGTATCGACGCTGCCGATGTCGTCTACGAGGAGTTCACCGAGGGGATCACCCGCTTCATCGTCGTCTTCCACTCGACCGACGCCGAGACCGTCGGGCCTGTCCGCTCCGTCCGCCCGGCCGATCCCGTGATCATCACGCCGCTCGGCGGGGTGTTCGCCTTCTCCGGCGGGAGCCCACCCATCGTGCAGCTGGCCCAGCGGGCGCCCGCGGTCATCGTGACCGAGAACGACACCGACGTCCTGCGGCGCCGGTCGGGGCGGTCGGCGCCCCACAACCTGTACACGTCGACCGAAGGCCTGTTCTCCAAGGCCTCCGACGAGGGCCCCCCGCCGGCCTTCGCCTCGTTCCTGCGGGACGGTCAGGGCTTCGCCGCCGCCGGCGCCGTCCCCGCGGCCGGCGTCTCCGTCCAGGCCGCTCCCGGAGTGGCCGCCGACTACGACTGGGATCCCGCCGGCGGAACGTGGAAGCGCACCACCGACGGCCAGGTCCACACCCTCGAGGGCGGAAGCCAGATCGCACCCTCGACCGTCATCGTCCAGTTCACTCCGTACACGACCTTCGCCGCCGACCCCCAGGTGCGGTACCCGGAGGTGACCGGGACGGGCGAGGCCTGGATCTTCGCCGCCGGACAGCTCGTCCGGGGAAGCTGGGCGAAGGGGTCAGGCGGGGACGTGACCGACTTCACCGACGCCGCCGGGGCCCCCGTGGTGCTCCCACCGGGCCAGACGTGGGTGCACCTGGTGGCGCCGGGATCGGCCGTCGTCCCCAGGTGAGGGGGATCGGCCGTCGTCCCCAGGTGAGGGGGATCGGGCCGGGCGAGGGCGACCGGCGGCGGTGACGGCGGACGAGCTCCGTCGCGAGGTGGAGAAGCTCCGCTGGCACCACCGCATGGAGCTACCTGGCGGCGTGGTCACACCGGGGGTCGTCGATACCGCCCGGGCGCTGTCCCGGTTGGGCCTCCCTCCGTCGCTCTCGGGCCGGACGGTGCTCGACGTGGGGGCCTGGGACGGCTTCTACTCCTTCGAGGCCGCCCGCCGGGGCGCTAAGCGCGTGCTGGCCACCGACTCGTTCTGCTGGTCAGGGGACGGATGGGGCACCAAGGATGGGTTCCTCTTGGCCAGGGACGCCCTGGGCCTCCCGGTGGAGGACCTGGACGTGGACGTCATGGACCTGTCGCCCGAGCGCCTGGGCGGGAGGTTCGACGTCGTCCTCTTCCTCGGCGTGCTCTACCACCTGCGCGACCCCGTCACCGCCCTCGAACGGGTGGCCGAGGTGACCGCCAACCTGCTGGTGCTGGAGACCGAGACCAGCCTGGCCTGGCTCCGGCAGCCGACGGCCACCATCTACGCCGGCCGCGAGCTGAACGACGATCCCACCAACTGGTGGGCCCTCAACCCCACCGCCCTGCGGGCCCTGCTGGCCCGGGTGGGCTTCAGCCGGGTCGACGCCATATGGCGGACGAGCATCCCCCGCCGGGCCGCCCGAGCGGCGCGGGAGCGGTGGCGCGGAGAACCGGTGCGGCGGAGCTTCCGCTCCCAGCGGATCGTCCTCCACGCCTGGCGGTAGGCCTGCCGGAGGACTTCGGTTCCGCCCCTGGCTGGCTAGATTCAACGGGGGGAGCCCGTGCCCGCAGCGTCGATTGAGGATTGGCGGAAGGCCCGGATCAAGGTCGGGCTGGACCGCGTCCGGATAGCGCTCGGAAGAATCGGTGGCCTCGATCGGGCCATGGGCGATCGACTCACCGCTCGGATCGAAGAGCAGATCAGGTTGATCGAACGCGACCTCGCCAGTAACGACGCGGGAAAGCGTGCCGATGCCATCAAGCGGGCGGAGAGCCTCACCACGGAGGTGCTCGAATATCTCGCAGGGGCGGCAGCGTCATACAGCGGGCTGGCCAGCCCCGTTCACGGTGTTGCCCTCCTTTGGGTCGACAAGCTCAGCACCGACCTGGTGCTGCCGCCCGTCGGGCTGGTGGTGCCCTCGGCCCGGGAGTTTCTGGGAACGCTGGCCCAGGTCATCCGCCTCCGCGTTCCCGATGACGGGATCTGGGGCCTTCCGGTGGCGGTTCACGAGTACGGCCACTTCGTCGCCACCGAGCTCCGCTACCGGAGGATCGGCGACGACGACCTGCCGGTGGCAGAGGCGCTGGTGGAGGACCGGCTCCGCGAGCTGTCGCCGGACAATCCGCTGAGGTTCCGGCTGGGCCACGAGATCTTCGCCGACCTGTTCGCGACCTACGTGGCCGGTCCCTCATACCTGCACTACTGCATTCGTCACCGGTTCGAGCCCGCCAGAGAGCCCGAGCCCGGACATCCTCAGGCCCGTCGCCGGGTCGCAGCTTCGCTGTCGATGCTGGACGCCATGGCGACGCGCCCGGGTGGCGATTCGCTCGTTCCGATCGCCGAGTACCTTCGGACCCAATGGAGCGAGGCGTGTAGCGTTGTCGGGCTTGCAACCGAGCCGGCGGAGGACGAGTTGGGGATATTCGTCGAGGAGTTGTCCGGCGTCGTCCTGAACGACGCCAAGCTGGCCAATGTGGCCTACAAGACCCATCTCCCGGCGAGGATGTTGAGCGAGCGGCTTCGCCGGAACGAGGCCGTCTACGGTCCCGTCGCGGTCGTCCTGAACGCTGCCTGGTCGGCCCGAGTGAGCGCCGAGGCATCTCTGTCGGGAGTTGGGTTGACCAACAGGCTCCAGGCCATCGAGAGCCTGGCGATGCAGGGTCTGAACCGGGGTGCCGGTCGTGACTGATCTCGTACGCCGCACTCGTGTCGATGTTCTGCGACACAACCTGCTGAAGATCTCCCAGCTCAAGCAGACCATCGAGCAACCAGAGAAGACCAACAAGGTCCTCGCCGCTCTCAACCTGCATCTCCAGCAACTGGATGAAGTCCGGAGGGATATGTTGACTGCGATCTCCAAGGCGCCGGGTATCGGGCTGGACGACGTCACAAGGGACCTGCTGAAAACCCTTACCGATGCCGCCGCTGATCTGGGCCACGTGCTGCCGGAAGTGGAGAGCTGCCTGACCACGGCCACCGGCCTCCTCCGCACCCAACTGCACACAGTCAAGGACAGCCAGGACGTCAGCCAGAACATCATCGATCTGGCCGGGGCGAAGTTCAAGGCCGTGAACGTCAGCAACTACGCCACGCAGCAGAAGGCGTGCGCCAGTGTGTTCGCAGACTACGTCGACGTCTTGCGCGGCATCGCCCTGCGAGACGTCGGCAGTCGTGACCAGAGCGGCATCGCCGACCTATTCACCATCGCCGAGGCCCTCCCTCGCTTCTGGGGTCGGGTGGCGGGCTGGCGCTGGCAATCGGTCGCCGTGCCCTCGAGCGCCGACGGTCACGGTGACGGCGGAGCCAACGTGTTGCGGATGGGTTTTCCGGAATGGACGGTGTGGGCCCTTCCCCTGGTCCAGTACGGGTTGGGCGCGGTGGCCATGGAGAAAGCAGGCATCATCTCCAAGCGGACGAGCGCCAGCGACGTGGCCTGCATAGCCGACGCCGCGGCGACGCTGGTGACGGGGCCCGCCTACGCATTCGCCACCCTGTTTCTGCGCCTCGACCCCGCGTCGGTGAAGAGCCCCGACGCGGTCGACGCCCGGCGGGCCGCGACCATCGTCGCCGCCCTCGAGCGGGCGGCGACGGTGGACCCCGCCTCGCCCCTCGCCGGCGTAGCCAAACGTCTTCTCGACGATTGGGTCGAGGCCGTCGGCCACTGTGGTGGCAACCAGACCGTGGCGTCGGCCCTGAAGGACGACAATGACATCCAGACGACCGTGACCGAGGTCCTCGTGAAGCTTCGGGAGGCGACGGGCTCACTACTGGGCAAGGAACCCACCGTGCTGGAGTGGGTCGCCCGGTGGGCGAGCGTCGAAGGCTGGCGTGACCAGCTGGCGTCGGGCGAGGAGGATGCCATCAGCGTCTCGGCCCAACCTCCCGTGGAGCGCCGCCCGGTGGCTGTCATCATGCTCCTGAACGCGGCTTGGAGCTACCGGATAGACATGGATCCTGCGCTTCCGGACATAGACCGCTTCAACCGCCTCGATGTGGTCGACAGGGTGATCGTGCGCCACTGCCTGGACGCGATCGAAGGGTCGGATACATTTCCGACGACGGGCACTGCCGGCCCGAGCGCGATCGGGAGCCGGCAGTGACCGCGACCGAAGCAGCACCGGTCGAAGCGCCGGCACTAGCTGGGCGTACCCCCGCCCTGGCGGCGCTGGACGCCTTCCGGTGCCGTTGGTGGGACGCGGGCCCAGGATGGGCTGAGCGCGGCGACGTAGCAAGCGCCGCCGTGGAGGCTCTGTCGACAGCGGCCACGGCCTTTGTCGAACTCCTCGGTGACGATCTCTCGGAACAGAGAACAGCTGCGCTCGCGCTCACAATGGAGCTATGGCGCGGTTTCGGTGTACTGAGCGCGCTGCCTCTCGCTCTGGCAGGTGAGAGTCCCGAGAAGGTGCAGGAGTTTGCCCAGAAGCTGGACCCATACCAGTTCCTGCCAATCGACCCCGGGCTGGCGGTGGACTCGGTCACGTTCCTGAGGCTCTGCGGCCGGCTCGAGCAGCGCGATGCAGTCCTGAGAGGCGCTCTGGATGCCTTCCCTGAAGACCTCCGCGTGCGCGTCGCCGCCCTCGTCGCCGCCCGAGTGGCGGGGTCGGCTTCGCTGTCGGATGTAGAGGGTCTCGTCCTCGCCCTCCGGGCGGCGCCGCCCACGGTCGTCATCGACGCCTACGATCAGGTGTTCGACCAGGCCACGGGTGTCTGGAATGAGCTTCTCGTCGCCGTCGCCAGCGACCCCGCGGCGGAGCCGATCCTCGCCGAGGGCCTGCGACGTCATCCGGAGGACCCGGTGCTTCTGGCCTACTGGCTGGCCATGGAGCTGGCGGCCGGTCGGGCATCTCAGCGGCTCGATCGCTTCGTCGGGCTCGTCGAGAGCCACCCGGAAAACGGCCCGTTCCACAGTCTCTACGGCCGCGCTCTTGCTGCCTCCCAACATGAGCAGGAGGCAGTCGGTTCCTTTCTCGAGGCGCTCACCCTTCCCGAGCCGTACGCCGGAAGCCTGGATCCACTACTCGAAGTGATAGAGCAGACGGATCCGACGGAAACGCTGGCCATGGTCGACGATGCGATCGCAACCCGCGACGGCCCGGAGCTTCGCCTGGTCAAGACCCGCATCTTGCGGCGGCTAAACCTGCACGATGAAGCGTCGGAGATGTTGCGGGGCCTGGTGCAGGCCTTTCCGTCCAGCGACGACGTGGTGTGGCGGGCCATCCTCGATACCCAGGAGCTGTCCGGTGCCGAGGGGGCACTGGCGCTCCTGCGCCAGGCCATCGAGGAGGCCGATCGACCGCTCTACCGCATGGCGGAGAGCATCCTGCTCGAGGGCCTGGGCCGAGCGGAACAGGCGCTCAGCGCCGTCGAGGACGCGGTCGCCCGGTTCCCGGACGTTCCCGCCCTCGCGGTCCATGCTTCGGACCAGCTGCTCCGCCACGGCCGGCCGGAAAAAGCCCTCGCCGCAGTGGATGGCGCCCTCGGGTCGAAGCCGGACGACGAGACGCTGCTGGTCGCTCGTGCCCGTGCCCTCTTGGGCGTCGGCCGAGGCGTGGAGGCCCTCGACGTGGCAGACACCCTTGTCGCCGGCGACTCCGAGAAGCCGGACTACCACCGGCTCCGAGCCGACGTGCTGGTGGCGCTCGATCGCCTGGACGAGGCGGTGGCGGCCTATCTCCAAGGCGGCGATGAGGGCCCATCGAAGGTCGAGGGGCTGGCCTTCGAACACCTCGACACCCGTCCCGCCGATGTCGTGTCCTGGCTCGAAAGTGTTGGCGACCGCCGATCGGAGAAGGCGCGGGCCCTGACCATCGAGGCGCTACGAGCCACCGGCCGCCCGTCAGATGCCCTCGCCCAGTCCCGCCAGCTTTTCCCGGGCCCGGAGGCGGCCCCCCTGTGGGTGCTCGGATCTCGCGCCCAGGCGCTGATCGACATCGGGGAGATCGAGGCTGGATTGGCGGAGGCCAAACGCGCCGTCGAGCAGGACGAGACCTATGCGTTCGGCTGGAGCTGTGTCGTCGTCGGCGTGAGTCGGCTCGACGATTACCGGCGCGCCATGGAGATCCTGACGGAACGGTTCCCGATAGAGGATCCCGCCGAAGGATGGAAGGGATGGTCGATCATCGCTCGCGGCCAGTGCCACACCGGGCAGGCCAAGTACGCCGAGGGCATTGCCGTTCTCAGCCGCGAGTCCCTGGATGGGGAGGAGGAAGCGTCGCGCCTCAAGGCCCTCGGGGAGGCATGCGCCCGGCTCGGCCGTTCGCAGGAGGCGGTCGAGCATCTCAAACTCGCCTCCGAGCACAGCGGGGCGGATCAGGACCCGAGCCTCTGGACGGAGCTCGGCGATTCGCTCTTCGAGACAGGTGCCCTGGAAGAAGCAAGGGTTGCCTACGAACGCGCCGTTGCCGTGTGCGAGCGGATGCCTGAGCAGTTGCCCCTTCCGAGCTCCTACGCCGGATGGGCCAACCTGCAATTGAAGCGACCCGAACATGCCGTGGAGTTCCTTCGTGCCGTCGACCGGAAGGGGCTTTTCCGCGCCGAACGGGTCCTGCTGTCCCTCGCCTTGGCAGCAGCGGGTCAAGAGGCGGAAGCACTCGAACGCCTCGGCGCGGTCATGGACGAGACTCGGGCCCTGCCTGACCAGGACCGGGCTCTGGCCATCGAGACCGACGCCATCCGGTCTCTGCGCATGACCGCGCCCCTTCTGGCGCCCGAGGTGGTCGACGCGGCCCAGCGTGTTCTGCGCAACCCCGCGCTCGCCAGCTCCTGAGGAGACAAGCATGGCCCTGTTCAGCAAGCCGATCGCTCGCATCTACGTGGAGGAGCTGAAGGACCACCTCGATGACAAGGTGGTCGCCATCTTCTCGCCGGACACCGATCTCCAGGTCGGGGACTTCGGATCCTTCGAAGACGGTCAGTTCGTGACGAAGGGAAACGTCGCCAGCCGGGGCGTCGAGCTCGACGTCCGGGACCGAAAGGTCAACCCTTTCGAGTTCGCGAGCCAGGGAAAGGTGTCCATCGGCTCGTCGGCGTCGCTCACCCAGGGAGGGACGAGGTGGGCGAAGGCGACCTTCTCGTTCAAGAAGGATCGGGCCGTCGTGGCCAGCTTTGCCGAAGGTGTGGAGGCCAAGGTGATCGACGCCGATACGTTCAGTGCCCAACTGCTGGCGGCCTGGCAGAGTGGCAAGATTCCCATGAAGCGGGCGGTCGTCTGGGCCGTGCGCCGGGCAAAATCCGGCACCGTCATCGTTTCCGAGAAGGGCGGGGCGTCCCTCGAAGTCCTGGCGCCGATCGAAGCCGCTCCGGGCGGCATTACCCTGGGCTCCCTGAAGGTCGGAGCATCGTTCGGGGCGGAGAGCTCGGCGGTCTGGAAGCTGGCGAGCACCGACGTTCCCCTGACGGTATGGGTGCGGCTGCTGAGCCTCAAGGGGCAGAACCGGGTAGGCGACGAGTTCGCGTTCGACGAGAGCGGGGCCGGTCCGGCTGGCACGGCCCGGCTGGAGGCATTCACGAACGACGAGTTGCTGGAGCTCCTCTAGACCAGACACACCCGACGACTCTGACGGAGCACGGTCTTCGACCGCGACTGCGGTTCAAATCGGCCCGACTAGCCTGCGCGGGTGGCTGCCCCCGTGAAGATGGCAGGTCCGCGGCCGCCGGCGAACCTGGTGAGATCCTCCAAGCCCCGGTGGCTGACGCGGCTGCTCAAGGGCCTGATCCTGTTCGTGGCCCTGTGCGTGCTGCTGT
>JBHENM010000452.1:0-3921 GCA_046262035.1 Acidimicrobiales bacterium
ACTCCGCTGCGTGCTCGGGAGTTAACTGCGCTAGCTCGATCGTCTTCGTTCGTATGCGCGCTCGCGTCGAGTGCACGTCGGCAATCCGGTCGCGTGTCGCCCGCCGCGGTCGATGAGCACGATGGCGACACCAACCTTGGAGATCCCCCGCAGGACGCAGTTGAGGACCGGGTCGCCCACTTCGGTGACATCAGCGGGTTCGGAGAGCTCGCGTATGGGTGGTGATGTCGAGGCGAACGGAGTTTGGTCCGATCGCCTGATACCCGAACCGTTGGACCAGGTCGAGAAGGAGCTCCGCGGCGACGATCTCGATCCCTGGGCCTGAAGGGATCTCGGCAGTGATCGTGACGCGGTGGACGAGGTCGTCGTCGAAGCACTCGTGATCGTTCATTCGGCCGTGACCTCGGTGACGGCGGCCCTGGCCGAGGACTCGTCCACGATGGCCTTGTTCTCGGCGAAGGCGGCCACGAGGGACTGCACGGCCAGGTTGTTGACCGCCCGGGGCAGGCCCCGCGACACCTGGTGGATGAGCGCCACTGCGTCGTCGGAGAACAGCGTGTCGGCCCGGCCGACGAGCTTGAGGTGATGCGCCACGTACGCCCCTGTCTCGGCCACGTCCATGCCTGGCATCGCGTAGCGAAGCCCGATGCGCTGGTCGAGGGCCGCGAAGGCGCCGAGCTTGATGCGCCGGCGCAGGGTGGGCTGGCCCACCAGCAGGCAGGCGAAGGAGCGCGAGTCCATCTCCGAGCCGGTCAACAACCGCAGCTCCTCGAGCTGCTCTGCGTCCAGGAGATGTCCCTCGTCGACCACGAGGACGACACGCTTGCCCCGCTCGGCCTCCTCGGCGGCCAGGGCATCGGCGGCCTGGGGGATCAGCGACGCCTTGTGGAAGCGGGGCACCCCGCCCAGGCCCGAGACGATGGCGTAGTAAAGGCCCCGGGCGCCGACGGAGGGGTTGCCGAGGTAGAGGGCGGTGAACCGGCTCGGATCGAGTGCCGACAGCGCGGCCCGCACCGCCACGGTCTTGCCCGCCCCAACTTCGCCGGTGATGACGCCGAGGGCCCGCTCCTCCACACACCAGGCGATGCGGGCCACCGCCTCGGCGTGGGCACGGTGGCCGTGGAGCATGGACGGGGCCAGGTCACGGCCGAAGGGCATGCGGGTGAAGCCCCAGTGCGAGCGCAGCCGGTTGATGCTCATCCCGCCACCGCCTGACCGTCGGCGCCGGCGCCGCCGACATCGCCGGGACCGGGCCCGACCTGCTCGGCGACGGCCTCGCGGGGCGTCGTCGCCAGCTCGGAGTAGTTGATGGACCGGGCCAGCTCCTCTTCGTGACGGCGGGCGACGAGGCCGAGGTAGTCGATGCCCGTGGCGCTGGGTGGCGGTGCCGCCTCGGGGCGGGCCCGGGGATGGGAGTGGCGGCTGATGCGCACCGGCAGGCCCTTGCCCATGGCCCGGCCCTGATAGCGGATCTCCACCGACTCGAGGTCGAAGGGGTTGAAGACCACCTCGACCCGGCATCCCACCAGGGCGGCGTCGACCTCGAAGACGTTCCCGTGCAGCGACACCGTCCCGGTCTTGGTCACCGCCCGGGCCTCCGACCACAAGAAGGCCTCGTGCAGTTGCTCGGGCGTTGGCAGGACTGGCACCGTCCCGGCGCCGAGGCGCTCGATGGGGGCCTCCTGCGTCTCGGTATGCACCCGACGGTGATAGACGGTCTCCACCCAGGCACAGAAGAGCCGGTTGAGCTCGTCCAGATCGGCCACCCCCCGGGCTTCGACCTCGACCAGGAACTGGATGCGCACGGTCTCGAAGAATCGCTCAATCTTTCCCCGGCCTTGGGGCCGCCCCGGCTTGGAGTGCACGAGGCGGATGCCGAGCACCGCGCAGGCCCGCAGCAGCGGGGCGGAAACGAAGGCGCTGCCGTTGTCGACGTAGATCGCCCGCGGCACGCCCCGGGCGGCGAGGGCGGCCCGCAGTGCTGCCTCCAGGCGAACGGTGTCCTCCGAGGTTCCCCAGCGATAGCCGACCAGGGCACGGCTCTTGTCGTCGATGAAGGCGAACAGGTAGGTCTTGCGACCGGCCACCGCCGGGCCGTGGAGGGCGTCGCCAGTCCACAGGTCGTTGACTTCTTCGGCCTCGAAGCGCCCGAAGGCCACCGGCGGGTGACCGTCGGGACGGGTGTGCAGGCCCAGGCGCACGAACAGGCGCTGCAGGGTGCGCTCTGAGGGCGCCCAACCCTGGGCGGTGGCGATGATCTCGGCGACGTGGGCAGCGGTGCGCCGGGGAACCTCCCGCTTCAGGGCCTCGGCCAGCTCCAGGACGGCGGCCGGGGTCTTGGGCTCACAGCTACGGGGGGCGGGGGCCAGGGCGTCGAAGCCCCCGGCGCGATAGGCGCGGATCCAGCGGTCGATGGTGTTGCGGGCCACCCGGACGCGCAGGCCGCCGGGGCCGACGTGGTGGCGAGAGGCCAGGTCGCGCACGAGCGCCCCCCGCTCTGCCTTGGTCAGGGTCGGGTCGGCGGCCTCTCTCACCAGGGTGTAGCGGAAGAGGGCGACTTCTCTCTGGCGGTCGTTCATGGGTGCCTCCGTGGTGTCGGTGTCGGTCCACCGCAGACCCTGACGGCTCAGCCGGGCGCCGGCGAGAGGTCATTTCGTGTTGCCAGCAACCCTCCGCCGCTCAGCACCGAGGCCAGTGACCACGGCGGCCGGGGACCGAGGCGACGGACCGCAGCTGCGGCGGCAATGCCGATGGCCTCGACGGCGTCGGCGAAGACGGATGCGGTCGGGACGATGGGCCCGAGCATGGGGTCGAGGGCGTCGGCCCAACGGGTGAAGTGGGCCCGGATGGCCTCGGCACGGGCGGCGAAGCGGCGGAGCCAGCGCCGGACCTTCGAGGGCTGGCGGCCAATCTCGGCGGCGACGCGCCTGTGCCCTGAGCCGCCCGCCTTGGCCGTCAGTGCCGCGCCGATGACGCCGACACTGTCTCGGCGTCGGAGCAGGGCGTCCTCGGGCAGGAGCACGTGGGTGGTCCCACAGCCAGCGCAGATGCCGCGCCGGGGCCGGAGCCACTCACTCGTGCTCAGGTGGCACAACTCCCGCGTCCGGGCGTGGCCCCACGGGCGCAGGACGGCACCGCAGTCCGCGCACGCCAGTCGCCCGGCGATGAGATCGGTCTCGACGGCCGCCGGATCGGTCCCTACGATGATCACCGATGCCTCCGGCATCGTCAGGAAGGGCCCTCCTGTTCTCCGCCAAGAGAAAGGCAGGAGGGCCCTTGCGCGAGCCAAATAGCGCTCACGCTGCCGCCTCCGCGTCGGCCCCGCAAGACGCCACCGATCACGACCTGATCGCGTCCACGGCCTAGATCCTCAGCGAGTGCCCGTCAGGCCGTGCTCACCGTGCCTGTCGCTGAACGTCCCGCGCGTGCTCAGCCTGTACGGCGCTCAACAGATCGCGGGGCGATATCGACGTCGAGGCACACATGCGTTGGCGTTGCCAGGACCGCGGACATGCCGCGTTCGAGAGAACTCCAGTCCTGGCACTCGGTAACGCTGGCACCACTGCGGCGCCCGGTAACGCCGCCCCGGCGGGTTGCCCGGACGCATGAAGCCGGGCGGCCCAACTTCCGCCGGTTCACGGGCGGAGGGTCCAGGTCCCGCGTAAACTGGCCTACGCACTGACCGGCACATACGAGCTACTTCCGCGGTTCGGCAAGCAGCGATTCCTTGGCGACAACCCGGGTGATACAAGGCCGATAACAGATCGAGGTCGCATGGCTATCGCTGGTCAGTTCAGTTGACTGGCACGCTGCACGGGCGAGGAGGGCCGTTGCGGCGGACGAAGCCGTCAATCTGGAAACTGCAGGCCCACGTCGAGACGCTTTATCAACTCGAGCCTGGCTTTGGACGCGGTCCGGCTT
>JBHENM010000453.1:0-12417 GCA_046262035.1 Acidimicrobiales bacterium
GTGCGGGGAGTCATCGGTGACCGTCCCATGGAGGTGAACAAGGAGACGGTCGAGGCGACCGTCTCCGTAGGGGTGGCGTCCTACCCGGAACACGGCACGACCGGGCGGGACCTGGTGGCGGCGGCGGACGCCGCCCTCTACAAGGCCAAGTCGGCGGGCGGCAACCGGGTCGAGCATGCCAAGGTGGGCGGATGACGAAACCGATTCGCAAGGCCGTCATACCTGCGGCAGGTCAGGGCACGCGATTCCTGCCCGCCACCAAGGCCCAGCCCAAGGAGATGCTGCCCATCGTCGACAAGCCGGCGATCCAGTTCGTGGTCGAGGAGGCGGTGGCGGCCGGGATAAGGGACATCCTCATCATCACCGGACGGGGCAAGCGCTCGCTGGAGGACCACTTCGACCGGTCGTTCGAGCTGGAGCACTCCCTCGAGGCGTCGGGGAAGACCGACCTGCTCGAGGAGATGCAGGACATCGCCAACATGGCGGACATCCACTACGTCCGTCAGGGCGACCCGAGGGGTCTGGGCCACGCCGTCTCGGTGGCCCGGCAGCACGTGGGCGACGAGCCCTTCGCGGTGATGCTCGGCGACGACATCATGACGAAGGAGGCCAAGGTCCTTCAGGAGATGATGGGCGTGTACGAGAAGTACGGCCAGTCCGTCATCGCCCTGAAGGAAGTGGCTCCCAGAGAGATCTCGTCCTACGGGTGCGTCCGCCCCGAAGAGGTGGAAGACCAGCTGGTGCGCATCCTCGACCTGGTCGAGAAGCCCCAGGCCGAAGACGCCCCCTCGAACCTGGCCGTCATGGGCCGGTACGTATTCACCCCCGAGATCTTCGACGCCATCGAGCAGGTCGACCCCGGCGCCGGCGACGAGATCCAGCTGACCGACGCCATCGCCGTCCTCATCAAGGAGCAGACCGTCTACGGCTATGTCTTCGAGCACGGCCGCTACGACGTAGGTGACAAATTCGACTATCTGCGGGCCACGGTGGAGATGGCCATCGACCGCCCCGACCTGGGCCCCCAGTTCCGGGAGTTCCTGGTCGACCTGGTCCAGCGCAAGAAGCTGCTCTGACGCTCACGCGCCGGCGGTGCTGACCCCGCTGGAGGAGGTGCGCTCCACCATCCTCGCCACGTGCTCGCCTCTTCCCCCGGTGGCCCTGCCCCTGGGCGAGGCCGTGGGCTGCGTGGCCGCGGCGCCCGTCGTCGCCCGCTTCGACGTGCCTCCCTTCGCCAACACCGCCATGGACGGATACGCCCTGCGGTCAGCCGACACCGACCCGGCGCCCGCTCGCCTGGAGGTGATCGGCGTCCTCGCCGCCGGGGCCGCGCCCGATCGGGCCGTCGGCCCGGGCCAAGCGCTGCGGATCATGACCGGCGCTCCCATCCCCCCGGGGGCGGACGCCGTGGTCATGGTCGAGCGCACCCGAGCCTCGGATGACGGCCGGGAGGTGCTGATCGAGGTGGTGGCGACCCCGGGTCAGTCCGTGCGCGAGGCGGGAAGCGACCTCCGGGCCGGGCAGGAGGTCGTCGCCCCAGGCACGCCCCTATCCGCAGGCCACGTAGGCGTCCTGGCGAGCCTGGGCGAGGGGTGGGTGCAGGTCCACCGGCGGCCCGTGGTGGGCGTCCTGACCACGGGCGACGAGCTGGTGGACGGCCCGGGGCCTCTCCGACCCGGACAGATCCACGATTCCAACCGGCCCCTCCTGCTCGCCCTCGCCGGCCAGGCCGGCTGCCGGCCGGTTGACCTGGGACGGGCGCCGGACGATCCCGACGCCATCGCTTCCGCTCTGGACCAGGCCATCGAGCGCTGCGACGTCGTCCTCGTCACGGGAGGCGTGAGCGTGGGCGACTTCGACTTCGTCGGGACGGTCCTCGCACGCCTGGGAACGGCGTGGGCCTGGGATGTGGCCATGAAGCCGGGGAAGCCCCTCGCATTCGGGGTCGTCGGCGGGCGTCCGGTCTTCGGTCTTCCGGGAAACCCGGTCTCCGCCGCGGTGTCGTTCGAGATGTTCGCCCGCCCCGCCCTCAGGACGCTCCTGGGCCGCAGCGACCCGCTCCGGCCGCGGGTGACGGCCGTGGCCGACGAACCCTTCCGCCGCCGGCGCGACGGCAAGGTGCACATCCTCCGGGTCCAGGCCGCCCCCGGGCCCGACGCCCGGACCCACGTCCGCTCGGCGGGCGGGCAGGGCTCCCACGTGCTGGCCGCCCTGGCCACAGCCAACGCTCTCGCCTTCGTTCCCGACGGCGACGGCGTGCAGCAGGGCGACACCGTCGAGGTCATCCTCCTCGACCCGGCCTGACCTGCCCCGGAGGCTTGCCTCTACACTGCCTTCCGTGAGGGAGCTGGAAGCGAGCGAACCAATGAGAACAGGGCCCCGCTCAGCGGGGCAGCCGCCGACGGCGGTGGCCCGTTGAGCGAACGCGGGCTGACCCACCTCGATCCACTCGGGCGGGCCCGGATGGTCGACGTCACCCCGAAGGACGCCACCCACCGGCGGGCCGTCGCCCGCTGCCGGGTCCTGATGAAGCCCGAGACCACCAACCTCATCGCCAGCAACGCCATCACCAAGGGCGACGTGCTGGCGGTCGCCCGGGTGGCGGGGATCCAGGCGGCCAAGCAGACGGCCAACATGATCCCCCTGTGCCACCCGTTGCTGGTGGGGTCAGTGTTCGTAGGGTTCACCATCGGCGATGACCATTTGGAGGTCGAAGCCCAGGTGGAGACGGTCGACCGCACCGGCGTCGAGATGGAGGCGCTGACCGCCTGCGCGGTCGCGGCGCTGACCGTCTACGACATGTGCAAGTCCGTCGACCGGTCGATGGTGGTGTCCGAGCTCACCCTCTGGGAGAAGACCGGCGGCCGGTCCGGCATCTACCGGCGGCCGGTGGAGGAATAGGCGGCTCCACCTCCGATTACCGCGGCGAGATCGGTCCCGAGGGCTTGCCCCGAACCGCCCCCGTCGACTAGTAAGGGGGGCCTGGCGGCACTTCCCCGGACCATCCGCGTTCTGCGATTGGTTCTCCTGTACGGTCTAAGCGAGATAAAGGAAGGTCGAGGAGCGTGACGTTGGTTCTCCTAATCCTCGCCGCTATCTGGGCCGCAGTTCTCATCCCGCCTGTCTTGCGCAACAGGGCCGAGGGGCGCCCAGCGGACTCCATCACCGCCTTTCACCGCCAGCTTGCGGTGCTGCGTCGGGCCGGACCGCGGAGCACCCGCCATGCCAACTCGCTCCCCTCGGGGATCCTTCCGGCGGCGCACCGGCACGTCTCGCTGGTCGACCCCATCTCCCAACCCGTCGTGCGCCCCGCGGCCTTCGGAGTTCCTATCGCCGTGGTTCGCCACAGCGCCCGCCAGCGCCGGCGCGACATCTTCATGGCCCTCCTCGTAGCCGCCGGAATCACCTTCGTGCTCGGAGCCATCCCTGCCCTGAGGATGCTGTGGCTCGTCCACGTGGCCGCCGACTTCCTGCTCATCGGCTACGTCGGGCTTCTCGTCCGGCAGCGCAACCTGGCCAGCGAGCGTGACCTGAAGGTCCGCCTCCTTCCCGTCCCCCGCCGGCACGAGGCCGGCCTGGAGGCCGAGGGTCGGTGGATGGACCCGGAGTCCGGCTGGCTCGCTGAGCCCGCTCTGCTCCGCCGGTCCGCCAACTAGCCACTCCGGCCTTCTCCGTGAGCCGGGGCGACGAGCTCGCCGCCCTATCCGGCTCGCTCCGCCGCCACCTCGACGCAGCTCACGCGGCGCGGGAGAAGGCGCTGGTGGCCTGCCGGCGAACCATCCGCTCCTGCGGAAGCTCCATCCGGGCCGTCCACGGGCTGGACATGGCCCGGGCGGGCGAGCTGGCCGACGAGGCCGAGAGTTCGCTCAGAGAGGCGCAGGAGGCTCTCCGCCCCCATCCCGCCCTGGCCGCCGCCGGGCCCCTGCACGACGCCGAGAAGGAGTACGCCGAGGCGCGCCTCACGGCTGCCCTGGTGACGGGGAGCGAACTCCCCTCTTACGAGGATCTGGCCGTGGGCATCCCTTCGTGGCTCGGTGGCCTGTCCGAAGCGAGCACCGAGCTGCGTCGCCACATCCTCGACCGCCTCCGCGAAGGCGAGCTCGGGCAGGCCACCGCCCTGGTGGCGGCCATGGACGAGGTTTACGGCCTCCTGGTGTCCATGGACTATCCCGACGCCCTCACCGGAGGGCTCCGCCGCCATGTGGACGCCCTGCGAGCCGTGCTCGAGCGCACCCGCGGTGACCTGACCACGACAGTCCTGCAGGCCCGCCTCCAAGCCGCCATCGAGGGTCGCGTCGGCCCTGGTCCAGCAGAGGTCGGCTAACCTCGGCCCTTCGCCGGGGGTGTAGCTCAGCTGGTAGAGCGCCACGTTCGCAACGTGGAAGTCGGCGGTTCGAGTCCGCTCACCTCCACCGGCAGTTTCGTATAAAACCGCAGCTCAGAGGCTATTTTCCGGACTCACCGCTGTTACCCGCTGCTGACCCCCGTTGCGCCCTGTTTTCCGCTGGGTGTGGCACGGGTGTGGCACGAAACGTCGGCGTCCTCCGACGGAGCTTGTTGGAGGCAGCCCACGACGACGATCAAGGGAGCGGTGTCCGGCGGGAGGCGCGCTGGACGATCAACGGCAGGTAGACCTCCGTCGTCGCCAGGTGGGCGTGGCCGAGAGCGTGCTGAACGTCTCGGACGTGGGCGCCGTTGCGGAGCATGTCGGTGGCCGCGCTGTGGCGGAGCGGCTGGGTGAGCACCCGGCGACGTCGGGGCCGCTGGTGCGGTCCTGCAAGCGGGAGTGGCGACCGCACACTCCCTCCAGAGGGCGACACCTCTCGTCACGCGCCGGTCGCCTGCGGCGAGTGGCGGGAGAGACGATACGAGTCCCTTACGGCGAACCGGCGATGGCGCTCCTGGCCGATCGGGTACGCGCGGCCAAGGCTGCGATCCATTGGCGCCTGTGACCGTGGTGGTGCCGAGCAATCACTTCGCGGTAGCGACCCGCCGAGAGCTGGCCCGACACAGTGGCATCGCCGGGACGACCTTCCTCGCGCTTTACCGCCTCGCTGAGCGGCTCGGCGGACCAACGCTGGCGGCGGCTCGCCGTCGGTCGGTCTCGGCCCCTGTGGTCCTCCAGGCGGTCCGGGCCGTGCTCGCCGAAGCGCCGGGCGTCCTGGCGCCGGTTGCCGGTCATCCCGCCACCGAGTTGGCGCTCGCTGCCGCGCAGCACAAGCTGGCCGGGGTCAGTCCCGATGCGCTCGACGCGATCGCCGCCCAAAGCCCTCGAGCCGCCGACGTGGTGCGGATCGTCAGGGCGGCACTGATCGGCTACGCGAGGGCTGCGACGACGAGCACGACTTGGTGCCGCCGCCACGGACGTCTTGCGAGGCAGCGCGACAGAGCTCGGACCGGTGATCCTGCACCTCCTAGAGCGCGTGCCGGCGGGCGGCGCTGGTTTTCCTCCATGCCCTGGCCAGCGGAGGACCGCTCACCATCGTGGTCGGCGCCATCGGTGTCGACAAGGCCGATCGGCCCGTGGTGGCCGCCCTGGAAGCGGCGGGCTTCGCCGTCCCTCCATCGACAGGCATCGAGCGACCGCGAGCGACGCACGTGGTAAGTGCGAGCGACCCGGACGAGGAGGTGCGAGCGGCCGTGCGGATGGTGGTCGACGCTGCAAGGGAGGGGGTGCCGCTTGTGCGACGGATCAGGAGCAGGGCCAGAAGCATCTAATTGCGTATCAGCGCCCTTTCCCGCTGGCGCGCTGCCCCGCGGTTGTCCCCCGCGACGCGCCGGCATTCCGTGCGCCTCGCCGCTGTGGTGACCGGACGTGCACCCACGAACAGGAGCCGCCCTACCGGGTCCGTGGGGTCATGCACCGAGCCGCCCAGACTGAGCTTGACCTGGCGGCGAGTCAGATCCTCGACGATGGACCGGGCGTCGGGAAGCGAACGGGCCAGCCGGTCGAGCTTGGTGACGACCAGGGTGTCGCCGGCGCGGCAGGCGGCCAGCGCCTGGCGAAGGCCCGGCCGTTCTCGGTTGGTGCCGGTTAGACCCTGGTCGACGTACGTCCGATCCGATGAGACGCCCAGTGCGGCCAAAGTGTCTCGCTGGGCGGTCAGGTCCTGTTCGTCCGTAGAGACACGGGCATAGCCGATGAGGAGCGCATCCATGACTTCTCCCCTCCTGATGCCGGTGTCACCACGGTGCGCTTGCCACCAAGTCCTCTGTCCGGTGCCGTACGCCCGACCGTCCTGTTTGAGGTTCCTCCTGCGGGACACTGGTCGGGGTTCGGCATACGGGCCGGCTCGGCAAGGTTCCGATGCGTGCCGACAGTCCTGGTGCCGAGCCGCCATCGGCCCTCGGCGTTCATCCGGTCAAGGTCACTGTCCTCGGCGCGATGACCTCGAAGGGCTGCGCCGCAAACTCGAAACCATCAGGGCATCGCGCGGTGACGGCGTACTGCGCACCCGGCTGGAAGAACTCCCCCTCCCCGGCGGTGGCGCCAGAGGTGCGCACGGAGGGGATCCGTTGGGGCACGGAGAAGGAGCCGTCGGGGGCAACCCGGCCAGCACCCGACCCTTCGGCCACGTCGACGCCATCGCGCGTCAACTGCGTGCCAACCGTGCCGCCTCCTGAGGAACACCCGCCCGAAACCGTGAAGCTCGTGCCGGGTGGACCGGAGTTCGGCGTGAGGGTCAAGGTCGGACGCGGAGTCTGGGCGGCCAATCGCATAGGCGAGCCGGTGACTCCCGCCAGCGCACCCAGGAGGATAAGGATCACGGCCACGGCCACCCGCCTCATGCTCGGCCTCCTCCCACACGCCTGGAGTCGTGCTGAACGTATCAGGGCAGACATCGGGACGCTGGGACGCTCACCCGCGCTGGCAGCGTACCCGGACGGGAGCGGCGAGCGGGGTGCACCACGTATGCCACGGCGGCGCCTCCCGGCGAAACGGGAATGCAACCACCCCCTTTGGGCAAAGCTCTTGCGGCCCTCGCAGAAGCCGATCGACTTCCGGCACGGCCTCAGTAGTCGAAGGAGGAACGAGCCGCCCGCCTACCTCTCGCTCACGCGCCGCTCGCTCCCCCTCCTCGGGTACCGGGTTCTTTCTCTCGGGGGTCGCTCACCGCGCAGGCTCTGCTAGCGTCCGCAACTCGACCCTGGGGCCGGCGGGCGCAGGAGACCTGCTCGTGGCAAACCCCGGGGTCACCGTCATCGGTGAGTGGCACCCCGGGGGGACGCAGTCCCTTGGGTCAAGCAGACTCCCCACCCTCGCTGCAGTCGGGGCCCGTCGCCCCTGCGGGGCGGCCTTCTGCTTCCGGCGTGCGCTGTCGTACGTGTGCTTCGGATCAAACCCGCCGAGCGGGCCGGCCATGGTGCGTTTCCCGTCAGATCGCCGGCCGCGGTCGCCGGCTGGCCTAGCTGAGGACCATGGCGAGGATCGTGAGGCCGACCGCCACGCCGATGGGGGCCCAGTCCGGGGGCATCGTCGGCGAAGAACGCCGGGATTGCCAGGGCGGCGGACACAACCCGCTACACCACGGCGGCGTTCAACCCGCCGCGGCTGCCCCCCCACGCCTTCGGCAGGGTGATCAGGGTGATCAGGCCAAGCACCACGCCGCCGATGATCGAGAAGATCGGCGGAGCGGTGTCGGCCCCGATACCGAACACGCCGGCGACGTCGAACACCAAGCAGGGCGCAGATGACGAGACCAGACTTCATCGCCGGCGGGACCGGCCCGCCTGCTGTCGTGTCCTGGACTCCATTGCCCGTTGATGGACGGGTCTTCATCTCCTCTCCTTCTGTCGAAGCGGTGTGCCTGCGTGCACTATCTGCTTTGTCTTCGGGTGGCCTTGGGGTGGTGTTCAGGTGACGCCGGCGAGAACCGGTACCACCGTGGACGCGTCGGGCATGGCGCCGATCTCGGCGGCGACCGCCGCTGCCGCCGCCCGGATCCGGTCGCTCGCGGCCACCTCGGACAGGGCGTCGTGGAGCGCACCCCTGTCCCCCGCGTCCCAGCGGACCGCCCGCCCGACTCCACGCGCCTCGCACGCCGCGCTCATCCGGGCCTGGCTCGGTGCGCCTCGAGGGAGGAGGAGCAGCGGCACGCCGGCCGCAAGGGCGGCGAGCACGGTTCCCGCGCCGCCGTGGCATACGACCAGATCGCACCGCCGTACGAGCGGTCCCAGCTCGACCCACCGACAGACGTGCACCCGGTTCTGGTCCAGAGCCCGCAGTTGACTCCCGACTTCGTCGCTCCCGGTCGTGACCGTTACGTCGAAGTCGAGCTCGAGCAGGGCGGTGACCACGGCGAGGAGCAGGTCGGGGGGTCCCGGAAGAGCGACACGGTTCCGAACCCGACATAGGCCTGGCGTCGCTCCGACGGAGACCCGTCGGGTTCGCCCAGCGCGGCGGGCGGGAGCCAGGGCCGGACAGCGTGGCGGTGCGGCAACGAGGGCTCCGTGGCGTACAGCGAGGGCGGGCAGGGGTCGAGCACCGCGGTGCCGTACAGGGCCGGACCGCTGGGCGGCCGCACGCCGGCACCCTCCCAAGCCGGGGCGACGAGCCGGCCCAGGTCGGCGAGCGCGTCGGGGGCCGGAAGGGGGCAGCCCCAGCCGTGGGTGATCCACGGCAGCCCGGCGACGGCCGCGGCCACGGGCCCGCCGTACTCGCCCTCTTCGCGCACAACGACGACGGGGCGCCACCGCTCGATGACCGGCCCCAGCTCGGCGGCCATGGCCGGGGCGGCGATCTCGCAGAACATCCGGACCGTCCACGCCGCCGGCGGCAGCGTTTCTGTCTCCGGCCACCGCCGGCGGGCCTCGGCCACCATGGCGTCGTCGGCCATGCCCGCCTCGACCGTATCGATGCCGTGGGAGGCAACGAGCGGGCAGAGGTCGGACGCGGTGGCGACGAGCACGTCGTGGCCCTCGGCCACGAGCGCCCGCGCCAGGCCCAGAAGGGGCAGCACGTGGCCCTGCGCGCCGTGCCCGGTGAAGAGGACCCGCAACGTCAGCCTTGCCCGTCGCCCTCGATGCGTCGGATCGCCTGGGCGAGCGCCGCGGGATGCGAGAAGTGGGCGCCATGGGCGCCGGGTGCGGAGCCGACCGCCGTCCCCAGGTGGCCGGCCAGCCACCGGGCCGCCTCGTGGAAGAACGGCACCTGGGTCTCCTCGCCCACCACGACGGCGACGGGTACCGGGCAGGCGGCGAGTTCGTCGGGGTCGGGGCGGTAGGCCTGGAACGCGGGCAGCTCGACGCCGAACACTATGGGCGCGTTGGCGAGCAGGCGCTCCCGCAGCTCGGCCGTCCACCCGTCGACGACGGCGTCACCGAAGGCGAAGCGCAGAAAGGCGTCGAGGGCGACCTCGGGGCCTCCGGCTTGCATCGCCCCGCCGATCAGCGACCCGATCGCCGATGCGACGGGCGCCGGGTCCTCCAGAACGGACAGGAGCGGCATCTCGTGGACGATCGCTCGCCGCACGCGACGGGGATGGCGCAGGGCCAGCTCGAGGGCGACGGCCGCCCCGTTGCTCGTGCCGTAGACCAGCGCCCTCGGCACGCCGACCCGGGCCAGGATGGCGGCGGCGTCGTCGGCCTGCTCGGCGACGGTCGTCTCCGACCACCCGGCCGGCGTGGTGCTGCGCGAGGTCCCCCGCCGGTCGTAGGTGATCACGAGGTGGTCGCTCGCCAGCTTCTCGGCGACGTCGGTGAACTGCCCACCGTCACCCGGCGTACCGGCGATGAGCAGGACGGCCGGCCCGGAGCCGACCGCCTCCCAGTACAGCTCGACGCTCTCCTCGGTGCTGGCGGTGATCGGTTCCATTGCCGCTTCCTCTCCTCGCGTGTCCCGGACTCTCCGAGGAATTGAACCCCAGAACCCGTTCGTGGGCCATGACGAGAATCTTCTTCGTCAAGAAGCAGCGCTTATCGTTCGCTCGTGGAGATCCGGCACCTGCGCTGCTTCGTCGCCGTCGCCGAGGAGCTCCATTTCGGACGGGCGGCCGCTCGCCTCCACGTAGCCCAGCCGGCGGTCAGCCAGACCATCCGGGCCCTGGAGAGCGAGCTCGGGCTCACCCTGTTCGACCGGGCCAACCGAAGAGTCGTTCTCACCGACGCCGGCCGTGTCCTCCTCGACGAGGCCCGCCCGACGCTTTCCCGATTCGACGACCTTGTCAACCTCGTGGGCCGGATACGGGAGGGGGCGGGGGCGCACGTCTCCGTCGGCGCGGTGCCGGCGTTGCCGCCCGAGCTCGTCCCCAACCTCCTGGCCGGGATCGCCGCCGGAGGGCCGGGGCCCTCGGTCGTGATCCGGGCCGTGCCCTCGGGTCGCAGCCCGGCCGACCTCCTCGACGGCGGGACGGTGGACATGGTGCTCGTGCGGGGCGTCGTCGATGCGCCCGGGATCGGCTCGGTCATCGTGGCCCGAGACGCGGTCGGGGTGGCCATGGCCGTTTCCCACCCCCTGGCCGCCAAGCCGTCCGTGGCGCCCGCCGATCTCAGCGGCGTCCCGCTCGTCTCCTTCGGGCGGGCCACGGACCCGGCGGAGTTCGACCGCATCTACACGCCGCTCGCCGCCGCCGGCCTGGCCGATCTCCGGCTCGTGCACGAGTCGCACGCCGGCGCGGTCGAGGCGTCGTTGCGATTGGTCGAGCGAGGCGTCGGCCTGTCGCTGAAGCTGGCGAGTGAGGTGAGCTCCTTCGCCAGCGCGATGGTGACGTGGCGCCCGCTTGACCAGGTCCACCTCGAGGTCGTCGTGTCGGCGGCGTGGCGGCTCGACCGGATGACACCCGGGCTGCGGTGGCTCCTCCGCCTGGTCGGGGCGGAGGCGCAGGGGGGTTGCGGGGAGTCGCTGACGCAGAGTCATGTCGAGCCGTCCGAGGACATCACGACCCGCCGCAGCCTGCCGTCCTCAGCCCGGTCGACGTCGACCCCCGTCCCGAGATCACGTTCCCGTCGGCGCCGATGATCCGCCAGCCGTAGCGAGTGAACCCGTTGTGTTCGCCGACGTTCGTCGTGCCCTCGACGGTGGTGCCGGGGAAACGCCCCAAGAACCCGGCGAGCCGCTGGAAGGGGGCCCACGCCCGAGCGAAGGCGGTGTTCAGCGCCTTGGCGCCGTCGAGCACGCACAGGATGGGCCGGGTGGTGTCCAGGCCCCGGTCGCGCAGGCCGGCGAGGAGGTCCTTGACCACCGTGGTGTTCTCGGTGTCCCCCTCGACCACGCCGAGGGGGTGCTTGGTCCCGTCGATACCGACGCCCAGCGCCGCCACGCAGAGGTGGTCGGCGAAGTGCACGCCGTCGATCATCAGCGCCACCAGGTCCAGTCCTGACAGGTCGGCGGCCAGCATCTCGGCCAGCGCCGTCTCGGTGGCGGCCACGAAGCGCCGGCTCACCGCGGATTTCGAGGTGGAGCGGGCGGTCGCCTCCACCGCCGAGCCCACCGGCTCGAGGCCGGCGCCGTAGCGGCGGGTGGAGAGCTTGGCCATCATGCGCTGCAGGGCCATGGCGCCGAGCAGCTCGGTGGAGGAGAACACCTCATAGGCGGGCACCGCCAGCTCGGTCGTCCCGTCGGCGCTTCGCACCCGGGGGCGGCGCGCAGGCACCCGCCGGCCTCCGAGGGTCACCGAGCCGTCCTCGCTGCCGTGGCGGACGGCGGTGCGGTCGGGATCGTGGGCACTCTTCGGTCCGCAGAGGCCGGTGACGCTCTCCTGCATCATCATCTCCATGACGCCGAACCCGGCCCCGACGGCGAGGGCCAGCAGGCCCTCCTTCACCGCCTCGGCCAAGTCGGCCATGGCCAGGGTCACGGTGTCGGGCATCACAAGGCCGTCGGTCGCCGCAGGGGCGGCGCTGGTCTGATAGGTCTTCTTCATTGGTGGTGGTCCCCTTGCTGGTCGGAGTTCTTGGCGAACGCCCGACACCTACCAGCTGGCAGGTCTCAGGCGGGGGACCGCCACCTCAACTTCCACGACTGCCGGGACAACCTCCCCCCGCGCCTTCGAGGCGAGTGCGCGGCGAGGGCGACGTTGCGGTCGATGAGCCGGTGACGGGGCCCCCGGATGACGGTCCACCTGGACCACTAAAAGGGGGTCCCGTCACGAGGATTCCGACGAATGGCCTTGACTCTCAAGTCGACTTGAAGGCTTACGATTCAACCATGACAGCCCCCCTAAGCATCACCGAGGTGTCGCGTCGCAGTGGATTCGCTCCGCCGACTCTCCGCTACTACGAGGGAGTAGGCCTGCTGCGGCCGCCCGAGCGCACACAAAGCGGCTACCGCGCCTACGACGAATCGGTCCGGGCCCGACTGGCGTTTATCGCGAGGGCGAAGATGCTCGGGTGTTCCCTGGAGGAGATCTCGGAGCTGATGCCCCACTGGGACGGCGGGGAGTGTGGCCCTGTCCAGGATCGCCTGCGGCAGCTTGCCGG
>JBHENM010000454.1:0-3980 GCA_046262035.1 Acidimicrobiales bacterium
CCCAGAAGGCCGCGGATGGCGTCGACGGCGTAGGTGAGGGCGGCCGGGTCCCCCGGGCCGTTGCTCAAGAACACGCCGTCGGGGCCGAGGGCAAGCACGTCGGCCGCCGGCGTCGACGCAGGCACGACCGTGATCGTGGCCAGCTCCCCCAGCAGGCGCAGGATGCTGGTCTTGATCCCGAAGTCGTAGGCCACCACCCGGAGGGCGCCGTCGCTCGTGCTGTACGGGGCGCTCGTAGTCACGTTGCGGACGAGGTCGACCCCGTCCGTGCCGGGATCGGCCGCGGCTGCCGTCTTGAGGGTGACCTCGTCGGCGGGGCCGAAGGCGCCGGGCATCGCCCCCTCGTTCCGGATGTGGCGGGTGAGCCGACGGGTGTCGACGCCCGTGATTCCCGGGACACCGTGGCGGCGCAGGTACGAGTCCAGGTCCTCGGTGGATCGCCAGTTGGACGGCAGACGGGCCAGATCGCGAACCACCACGCCCTGGCAGAACGGCCGGCGGCTCTCCTCGTCTCGCGGGTTCACGCCGTAGTTGCCGATGTGGGGGTAGGTGAAGGTGATCACCTGCCCGGCGTAGGACGGGTCGGTGATGACCTCCTGATAGCCGGACAGGACCGTGTTGAAGACAATTTCCCCGGTGGCTACCCCTCCCGGTGGGCTGGCTCCGAACATCTCGCCCTCGAAGGTGGTGCCGTCGGCAAGCACGAGATGACCCTCGACCGCCTCCAACCGCGTTCGGGGCTCGGTCATCGTTGTGGCTCCCCGTCCACGACCACCGGTTCGCCCCACAAGACCGTGTGGCGCACCCGACCCGTCAGCTTCCGCCCGGCGAAGGGCGTGTTGCGGCTGCGGCTGAACGAGTGGCTCGCCTCGACCAGCCACACGGCGCTGGCGTCGATGACGCACAGGTTGGCCGGTCGCCCCTCGGCGATGGGTCCGCCGTGGGTGGATTCCAGCCCGGCGATCCGGGCGGGCTGCCAGGACAGCAGAGCCAGGACCCGCTCGATCGGTAGATCGAGATCGGTCAAGGCCACGGCCAGGGCCGTCTCCAACCCGAGCATCCCCGGAGGTGCCTGGTCGAAGGGCCTCTCCTTGTCCTCCTGGGCGTGGGGGGCGTGGTCGGTGGCGATGGCGTCCACCGTGCCGCTCGCCAGGGCCTGGCGCACGGCCTCCACATCGGCGGAGGAGCGAAGGGGAGGGTTCACCTTGAAGACGGGGTCGTAGGACGCTACGGCGGCGTCGGTGAGACTCATGTGGTGAGGCGTCACTTCGGCCGTGACCCCGAGTCCGCGGCCCTTGGCTGCGCCCACGATGGCCAGGGACCCGGCGGTGGAGAGGTGCTGGAAGTGCAGCCGTCCTCCCAGGGGGGCGGTGAGGCGGGCCAGGGCGACGTCCCGCATGACCATCAGCTCCTCGGCCTCGGCGGGAACCCCCGGGATCCCGAGACGGCTGGACCACTCCCCCTCGTGCATGTGCCCGCCGCCGGCCAGGGCCTCGTCCTCGCAGTGCTGGGCCAAGGTGACGCCCAGGGTGGACGCGTACTCCATGGCCCGGCGCATCAAGCGCGGGTCCTGGACCCCGCGCCCGTCATCGGTGAAGATCCGCACGCCCAGGGCAGCCATCTCGGTCATGGGCGCGAGCTCTTCACCCCTCCGGCCCTTGGTGATCGCGCCCGCGGTCCGGACGTCGCACGGCGCCCCCGACCCGAGCTCGAGGACCTCCCGCACCACGGCGGCGCAGTCGATGGCGGGATCGGTGTTGGGCATGGCCACGATCGCCGTGTAACCGCCCACGGCCGCGGCCCGGGCGCCCGTCTCCACCGTCTCCACCTCCTCACGCCCCGGTTGGCGGAGGTGGGTGTGAAGGTCGACCAGACCAGGGGCGACGACGCTGCCGCCGGCGTCGAGCACCGTGGATCCGGGCGCGGCAGTCAGGCCCGGCCCGACGGCGACCACGACTCCGTCGCGCACCAGCACGTCGGCGCCCCGGGAACCGGTGGCGTCCACCACCCGGCCGCCCTTGATGAGCAGGTCAGCCACGCCCTTCCCCTTCGGCATCGGGCATGGGCCCGAGAGGGGTGTCGGGCCCGGCCCCGAGCAACAGGAAGAGGACAGCCATGCGCACGGCCACGCCGTTGGTCACCTGGCGGGTCACCACCGACGGCGGCAGGTCGGCCACCTCGGCCGCGATCTCGACGCCCCGGTTGAGGGGCCCGGGGTGCATGACGATGGCGTCCTCGGCCAGGTGACGGGCCCGATCCCGGGTCAGCCCGTAAGTGGCCGTGTACTCGCGCAGCGAAGGTAGGAGGGCTTCGGTCTGGCGCTCGGCCTGGAGCCGGAGGAGGTAGATGACGTCGACCTTGGGCAGCACTCCGTCGAGATCATGGCTCACGGTCACGGGCCAGCCGTCGAGGCTGGCGGGCAGGAGCGTGGGCGGCGCCACGAGGGTGACCTCGGCCCCGAGAAGGGTGAAGGCCAGGACGTTCGAGCGGGCCACCCGCGAGTGCTTGACGTCACCCACGATGGCCACGCGCAGACCGGCGAACGGAGCATCCGCCAGTCCCAGCCGCCGCCGCCGCTCGTGACGGATGGTGTAGCAGTCGAGCAGGGCCTGGGTCGGGTGCTCGTGCCAGCCGTCGCCAGCATTGACGACCGAGCAGTTCACCCAGGAGGCCACCTGCCACGGCACCCCCGCCGACTTGTGGCGGACGACGAGGACGTCGGCCCCCATGGCCTCGACCGTCTGGACCGTGTCCCGCAGTGACTCTCCCTTGGAGAGCGAGGATCCCGACACCGAGAAGTTCATGACGTCGGCCGACAACCGCCGGGCGGCGGCTTCGAACGACAGCCGGGTGCGGGTCGACTCCTCGAAGAAGAGCGACGCCACCGTCTTGCCCCGAAGGGCGGGCACCTTGGGGATGGCCCGTTCGCTGACCTCGACGAACGAGTCGCTCACGGCCATGACCTCCTCGATCCCTTCGACACCCAGGTCGGCGATCGACAGCAGGTGACCGGAAGCGGGGGCGATGGCCGTTGGGGCCGCGGTCTCGGTCATCGGGGACGGATCTCGCCCACGTCGACGCCGTCGTCGCGCACGTCGACGACCTCGTCGCGGCGGGTGGGGAGGTTCTTGCCCACGTAGTCGGGGCGGATGGGCAGCTCCCGGTGACCGCGATCGACAAGCACCGCCAGTTGCACGGCCCGTGGGCGCCCGTAGTCGTTGAGGGCGTCCAGCGCAGCGCGGACCGTGCGGCCGGTGAACAGCACGTCGTCGATCAGCACCACGACCCGACCGGTGAGATCGAAGGGGATCTCGGTCACGGCCTGGGGCATCACCGGGCGCAGCCCGATGTCGTCCCGGTAGAAGGCCACGTCCAGGGTGCCGACGGGCACGTCCGTGCCCTCGACCTGGCGGAGAGCGTCGGCCAGGCGGCCGGCGAGGGGGACGCCACCGGTCTGCAGACCGATCAGGACGACGCCCTCGAGACCGTGATTGCGCTCCACCACCTCGTGGGCGATGCGGGTGATGGCCCGGCGAAGGTCGTGGGCGTCCATCACCTGGGAGCGGGCAGAGAAAACGCCCCCGTAGGGGGGCGCAGCGGAACGCTCTCGAAGACCCAAGCGGCACTCCTCGATCCGTGCCGGCCTCTCGGGACCGGCGTTAACGGTTGACCCAGCCTACTCCGGGCGCCCACCGCCAGGATGACAGGCGCCGGTAGCGTGACGGGCATGCCCGCCGGCACCGTCTTGGGCGACGCCGTAGGCCTGGCCCTGAGCACGGGCCGTCGCATCGTGGACCCGGTGGCGGTCGAGCGCGCCGCCGCAGGGGCAGGCCTCGATCACGGAGGCTGGTTCGCCGCCGTCTTGACTCTCTGGGAGGCGGGGTTTGTCGAGCTGGCCGTCCCCGAACCGGCGCAAGTCGCCCTGCTGGCCGTCACCAACCGGGGAATCCTCCACCACGTCCAGGCCACCCGTCCCGATC
>JBHENM010000455.1:0-9343 GCA_046262035.1 Acidimicrobiales bacterium
TGTTCATCTCCACCGGCGACCGCATCCGGGTGGTGGACGAGGCCGATCTGCCCCAAGGGAAGCCGTGGGGCGACTTCGATGCCGACGGAGACGCCGACATCGCCATCTACCGGCCCTCCACCGGGACGTGGTACGTCCGCAACCAGCCGGCGGTGGTCTTCGGCACCCAGTCGGGCGACGTGCCCGTGCCCGCCGACTACGACGGCGGCGGCTCAACCGACGTGGCCATCTACCGGCCCTCCACCGGGACGTGGTACGTCCGCAACCAGCCGGCGGTCACCTTCGGAACCCAGACCGGCGACGTGCCCGTGCCCGTCGACTACGACGGCGACGGCGACGCCGACGTGGCCATCTACCGGCCCTCCACCGGGACGTGGTACGTCCGCAACCAGCCGGCGGTGGTCTTCGGGACCCAGTCGGGCGACGTGCCCGTGCCCGCCGACTACGACGGCGACGGCGACGGCGACGCCGACGTGGCGATCTACCGGCCCTCCACCGGGACGTGGTACGTCCGCAACCAGTTCAGCGCCACCTTCGGAACCCAGACCGGCGACGTGCCCCTGCCCCTCCCCTACGCTGTGCGCCGGGTCTACTTTCCAAGCGGCTGAGCGACGATCGCATCGAAGGCGTCGATGCAGGCTGACCAGGTTCGGGTCTGCATGTCCTCGTGGCCCTGGCGGGCGATCCTGCGCCGGAGCGCGTCGTCCCGCAGTACCCGGGCGAGGGCTTCGGCCAGGAGCGCCGGTTGCTTGATGGGCGCGAGCACGGCGTTGTACCCGTCGCGTGCGTAGTCGCACACCCCCGGGTTCGCAGCAGCCACAAGGCCACACCCGCACCCCATAGCCTCCGCGGGGGGGAGCGGGCATCCCTCCGCCCAGCTCGGGTGGAGGAACACCGAACAGCTGTTGTACAAGCGCACCAGCTCGTCGCCATGGGGGTTCTCGAGATAGGTCACCCAGGTTGGGAGATCGTCGGGGCGCGGCCACGTGCCGAAGAGCACAGCCTCCAATTGGGGGAACTCGCGGCGGACGATCGTCAGCGCCTCCAGGCCGTCGGGCACGCCCTTCCAATCGGCGGGGTGGAACAGCATGGCGACCCGGTGTGGCGGCCGGTCTTCGATCGGCACGGTGAGGCGGTAGCGACCGGTGTCGACCCCGTTCGGGATGTAGGTGGTATCGCCTTCGACGCCGAACTCGGCGGCCAGGTCGGCCAGCCACCGGCCAGTGGCGATCTTGTGCAGAGGGAGGCGCCAGGTGGCGTCGACCTCCTCCTGGGGTCCCGACCAGGTCTCGTGGTGCTGCAGGAGATAGAGCTTCCTTCCCCGAGTGGCGCTGTAGCCGTGCACCGCGGGAGCGGTCGACCACGCCGTGGCAACGATCGCATCACCCTCGGGGATCAACCGTTCCCGGAGGTCGGGGACGAAGGCGAGGCGGACCCCGCGGCGGACGGGAAACCAGGCGACCGCATCGCGGCCCTTGAGCCGGCGGGACCAGCACCACTTGGCCCGGCAGGCGGCGGCCCGCAGCCCATCGGGGCCGCCCCATGGTCGCGGGTGAACGACGGTGACGTCATGGCCCCTAGCCTGCAGACCGTTGGCGTATTCGTAGACGATGGCGTAGCCGCCCACGGGAACGCTGCTGTAGACGGGCAAGACAAATGTGATCCTCAACCCGAACACCTCGTTCGGAGGGGCGCGTCCGGCCCGTCACCTGCGCCGCCGCAGAGCGCCGCAACGTCACGCCCGGCCTGTCGGGCTGAGTTCCTCAGCGTGGGCAGGGCCGCCGCCAATACTTGGCGGTTGGAACCACAGCGGGCCCAAGCTTTGGCCACCACCGCCGGGACACGGTCTGGTTCGGTGATGGGGACGACGTACTCACCCAGCCCCGCCTGGTCCATGATGCCGGCGCACTTGTGTTCATAGCCGATGGCAACGGCAGGAACACCGGCTGCCATGGCGAGGACGGCGGCGTGGATGCGAGATGCCACCATGAGGTCGAACTTGCCGTACAGGGCCTTCAGCCCGAATGGGCTGAGGTCGTGGTCGATCGTTAGCGCTTGCGCACTATGCCTCATCCGAGCGATCACGGCGGCGCTGACCTCGCCGTCACCCTCGACCTGGGTAACGAACACCGGCGTGGCATCCGCGTGCTCGACGCACCAGTCAAGCGCGCGGGCGACGGCATCGACGTAGGCGTCTTGGGCCACCTGAGCGTCGGCGCAACCTGGAAAGTCATGCCGCATGACCGACACGCCCACTAGCCCGGAGGTCGGCAACTTTCGCCCGATGCCGAGCTCCTCGAGCTCGGCCACGCCGGAGTCATCGTCGAGAAGGTAGGCGGTATCTGCGACGAGCTTGACGTACCGGGACGGGACGCCCAGGGCAAGCACCTCCTCGGCGGAGATGTGCTCGCGCGCCATAACAAGCTCGCAGCGCGCGAAGACAGACCTCGCCACTCTCCGATGGAAGCCGAGGAAGGGACCGTAAGAGCCGGGCAACAGCACGATGGTCCGGTCCATGAGCGAGCACAGCGCCAAAGTGGCGGCGTGGTAGAGCCAGTGGTAGTGACCGACGGTGGGGGCCATGAGATAACCCCCGGGGACCGCGGCCACGACGCGGGCCGACGCAATGGCGTCGGTGAGCGCTCGCTGGTCGCGGGGAAGCAGTCGACGCGCCGGACGGGGCGCGATGCGCCACACCGCCGCCCAGACACGCATCGTGCCGATGTACGCCAGGAGCTGGCCCGCCACGAGGTAGGGAACGACCCGACCAATGCGATTCCTGGTCCTCCTCCACCGGTAGAGGGTGTTGGCCAGGCGGCTGTCGGGAGCGAGTGGCATCCGGAGCGCCTCCACTCCGTACCGGAGGGAGTCCACGCTCGGCGTGAACGAAGTAGTGACCACCCTGACAGGGCCCATCTCCTCCGTTAACAACGCTGCCATGGCGTGGAAGAGCGCGGCATCGCCCTTGTTCGCGCTGGTGTACGAGCATGGCGCGAACACGACGACTTCAGCGGAATCAGCGCTGGAAGACATCGGGCCGACCCTACCGGACGGTTTCGTCCGCCGAGGGGGAACCGTCAGGGCCAGCGCGTGCTTTTTCGGCTCACTGAGGTCGCGACCGGGGCGGGCGCAGCCAAGGCGGCCTCGACGATCTGGCCGAGTGTCGCAGAGAAGGCGGACGGCGAGTAGTCGGACCCCACCCGGGCGAGCGCCGCCTCCCGCAGCCGGTGCCACAGGGCGGCGTCGTCGTACAGCCGGGCACACTGTGCGGCGAACGACTCGGCATCGTGGGCGACGAGTAGCTCGACGCCGTCCCGCCAGCCGAGCTGCCGCGCGAGCAGCGAGCTCGCCACGACGGGGACGCCATGAGCGGCGGCGTCCAGAACCTTGAGGGGGATGCCAGCTCCGAACGGCGCCGGCGCCACAAACACGCGCACTTGGTCGTAGAGCTCCGCCAAGTCCTCCGTCGGACCGCGCATGTCGATCGCCGGGCTCATCGGCCGGAGATAGTCGGACAAGTTGGATCCCGCGAGCACCAGCTGGACGTTCCCCCCGAGCCGTGACAAGAACCTCGGGAAGACTTCGTTACTCAGCCAGGAGGCAGCGTAAAGGTTAGGGCACGCCGCGTCGGAGATGGCGCCCACGAACAACAAGCCCCGACGGCGCTCGTGAGGACGTGGGCTGGGAGCAGGGTCGAGGGCGTGGCCAAGCACCGAAACTGCCTGCAAGCAGTGCTCCGTGAAGACTCGGGCCTCCGCCTCGCAGACGGCGACGACGGCGACGCTCGGGTCCACGAGCCGCATCTCTCGAGCGAGCAGCCGCCGCTCGTAGCGGGGAGACGGATCTTGACGTAGGTGGCGGAGAAGCCCCAGATCACGAAAGGAGTTCACCGCCTCCGCGTCATAGACGATCCGGGGCAGCGGGGGGCTCGATCGGGCGAGCACCGCGTTCACCATGGCCTTGTTGTGGGGCCTGCTGACCAATACCAAGTCGTAGGAGCCGGCACGTCCGGCCCAGAAGTGGGGAAATCCAGAGGTACCGCCCGGCATCACCTCGACGGCGGACGGCAAGGTCGCACGCACGTCCTCGTCGTCATCGACAGGGGTCAGGAGTGGGTAAAGCGTTACCCCATATCCCAGCCGCACCAGCTCGGTGATGATTCTGTTGCTTCGCGGATAGCCGCGGCCTAGCGACGGCCGAGGCAGGCGGTCGTCAACTACCAGGACTCGCCACCTTCCCTCGACGGCGGGCGGACGCTGCAGCGGGCTGCGGCCTGCCGGCTCGTCATCGCGTCGAGCTGCTAGGCCTTTGGACGGTCGGCGCCCTCCTCCTGCAACCACCAGGCGTCGCACCGTCCGTGCGGCATGCCGCACATGGAACCGCAGCCGTTCCCTCGTCAGGGTCACAGCCGGTCATGGTAGGGCGCGTGCCATCAGTGTGTTCCCATTGCCGCAGGAGTTCATTAGCCCCGATCATTCACGGAGCCCCGTGAGCTGAGGCTGCCCATCCGCTGAAGTGCCCACCAGACAAGGGATTCTGACGTTGTCGACGCGTCACAGTCCCAGAACCTGGAGGGCACCTACGAAGTGAACGGTAACAGCACGATCTCGGCGGTGGTGGAAGGGTCCGGCAAGGGCGTCGTGGCCCACGTCGGGCTCCACACCCTTGGTGCGTTCGCCGACCGCCTCCGGCTCGGCGATTAACTTTCGGCCCGCATCCCCGTCACCGGGGAGCAGCTGCCGCTCCACGATCGGGGCAAGGTCCTGGTCCAGGCCATAACATGAGGTGCCCGCCCTGGATCACGGCCTGTCGAGGCCTCGGAGGGGGTGAAGACCTGGCGGACCGGCAATCTGGACGCGTGAGGATCAGCGACTGGGTCAGTAAGGAGCTCGGCGGGACATTGAGCTTGCGCCTTGATGACGCGAGCCGGATCGGCGCCGTGTGCGAGAGCCACCCGGCGACGACCGTTGCGATCGCGAGAGCGGTTGCGTCGATCCCGAAGGCGCGTGAATGGTGGGATGAGCACCGTGATTCCGCTCTCGCGTCGCTGCGACGTGGCGAGGTTGGCAACGTCGAGGTCCGCCTGTCCGAAGCGCTTGTGCCCACTGCGCCCGACGTGATCGATTTCAACTGGGCGGCGCACAAGGTGTTCTGGGCGGTCAAGCCCCCGGAGGGCATAGCGGTAGGCCAACGTTTCTTGGTAGGCGACGGGATGGGTGGTCGGGCCTGGGCCGAGGTCGTCGAGAAAGGCGGAGCCTCCGGCGTCGCCGTGGTCGAGGCCCTTGCGAACCCACTCTCTCGATTCTTCGTGGCGGCCTGGGTGGAGGCAGAGGAACTGATGCGCGCGCCTCCGATCAATTAGATGCGCAGCACGAGGTCAGCGACCATCTGCAGCCGCTTGTCAGCGGAGCCCTACTGCGTGGCGCTGACCGGGACGCGTCGCGTTGAGCGTGGAAGGCCACCTCGTCCGGCGCCGGTCAGCGGGCAAACCATTGACGTCGAGCGCTCGACCAGAGGGCTCTCCCCAGCCTCCGGCGTCGCGGAGCGGGTCGATAGGGCCAACACGGCTCCTGCGGCGTCGCAGTACTCCGTGAGGCTGCGGTCGCCGGTGGCGCGAAGCAGCCCAAGCTGCGGGCCGCTGCACCGGGCGAAACCGGCCGAAGCGCGTGGGCTGGTTAAAGGGGTCCTGCGGGTTCCAGAACGGGGCGACGCCGGCCAGGGTGAGCCGCGCAGCAGACGCATCCCGGACGCGTTGGCTCCACCGCTGCCCGTCGCGAGCGCGGGCAGATCGCCCGACGACGAGGCCCGGCTTCCCGGTTTACCAGCAGATGGTGGAGAAGTCGGTGGTGCGACGGACGATCATCAGGTTTGTGGGGAAACCAGAACGTGGTCGGGTGGCGCCGGCAAGATGTTCAGTCTCGTTCGATAGCGTCCTGGGAGACCGCCATCAGCCGGGTCGCCTTCGACGACGACGGCTGGCAGCCGGGGCTGCGCCAGGACGGCGACGAGCGCCCGGGGGCGGCGGTGGCCGAGGTGACCGACCTCTCGACCTGTCGGGCTGGCCCGAGGGAACACGCTTGATCGTGCGCCGCGAGCCGCTGCACCCCGGCGCCCAGCAGAGGCTGTTCCCCTCCACGACGTTCCGCTACTGGGGCCACTACACCGTCGCGGGCGACCCCGTCGCCCTCGACGTGCACATGCGGACCCACGCCCACGTCGAGGACAACATCCGCCGGCTCAAGGACTCTGGGGCGCATCGGTTCCCGTTCACGGACTTCGACGCCAACCGCACGTGGCTCGCCGTCGTGTGCTTCGCGGACGCCCTCGTCCTTGGTTCCAGCAGCTCTGCCTCACCGGGTCCCTCGCGCTCGCCGAGCCGAAGACACTCCGCTGGGCGCTCAGGCACACCCCGGCGCGCATCGTGCACCGGGCACGACGGCGGGTCGTGCGCATCCTCGACGGCTGGCCGTCGACGGCCGCGCTCCTCGACGCCCACCGGAGCATCGCAAACACCTGAACCCGCCTTCCCACGCTGCACTTGGCGCCAGGTGCGACACGCGTCCCACGCCGGGCGACGAACGGCCCCGATGCCGCAAAATGATTGTGGTCGCGGCTCGATCGAACCCGGAATGCGCCCACCCTTCGATCACGACCGGCCTGACAAGACGATCGGAGCGGCTCAGGTCATCTCATGAACAATCGGGGTTAACTTGTCCTCGGTGGAGCTTCGCGACTACCTCGACGTCCTCAAGAGGAACAAGTGGTTCGTGGTCGAGGCCGTTGTACTCGTCGCTTTGATCGTGGGCATAACGTCCCGCCTCCGCACGCCGGTGTACCGGGCGACTGCTCAGGTGCTGTTGGAGCCGAACGACCCTTCAGAGCAGCTGAGACCCGGTTCCGCGCCCCGGTCGGGCGGCGACCCTGACCGCTATGTCAACGCACAGCGCCAGATCGCGGGAAGTCCAGCCGTCATCCGGGAGGCGGCACGGTCGTTGAGAGGCATGAACCCCCAAGCCATCAGAGACAGTCTCTCCGTCACCGAGCGCCGCGATAGTGACGTGCTGGAGATATCCGCCACCGCCGTCGACCCGCCCCGTGCCCGCGACATCGCCAACGCGGTGGCCAACGCCTACATCGAGCACCGGCGGCGGAGCGCGGTCGAGGGCTTACAGCGAGCTGTCAACGACATCACTCCCCGACTGACCGACCTGCAGGCCCGTATCGCCGAGCTTGACGACAAGATTGCCCAGGCCGCAGGGGGAACCGCCACCACGGCCGTCCGCCCGCCCGACAATCCGGCCACAGAGATTGACGGGCCTACCAGTCTGGCGGCGGCCCGCGACGCCGCTGTTGTCCAGTACGAGAATCTCTACGGCCGCCAGCAGGAGCTGCTCGTCGACATGAGCTTGAAACGTGGCGAAGCGGAGACGATCGCCGAGGCGGAGGTCCCCGGCGCGCCGGCCAGTCCCCGCCCGACGCGCGACGCCGCCCTGGGGGGGTTCATGGGGCTGGTGGTTGGCGTTGGCATCGCTCTTCTCAGGGATCGCCTGGACGACCGCCTCCGCTCGGTAGCCGATATCGAGCGCGCCACGGGTCTCCCCGTGTTGGCCGAGCTGCCGTTCGATCCCGAGTCGGGACGAGGGGCGTTCCCGGTGGCCGCTATCGCATGGCCGCGGGGCTCACTCGCGGAGGCGGTGAGGTCGCTCCGCACGAGCATCATTTTCCAAAGGTTCCAGAGCCCGGTGAAGGTCATTGTCGTCGCCAGTCCGAGCGCGGGAGACGGCAAGTCCACCGTCGCTGCCAACCTCGCCGCTGTCAGTGCCCAGGCCGGGTACCGGACCTTCCTCGTTTCGGCCGATTTGCGCCGTCCCACGCCTTCAAGTTGGTTCGACAACTCCGGGGACTCACCGGGGATCACCGACATCGTTTCCGGCGCCGCCGCCGCACTCGACGGCAACGCCGCGAACGACTCCGACTTGGACGACGTGCTGCGCCGAGAGATCCGTCAGCGACTCTCTCTCGGAGTCGTCCGGACTGAGCTGCCCTTTCTCCGCGTGATACCTCCGGGTCCGGTCCCGTCGAATCCGTCGGAGTTGCTCGGCTCTCGTTCGATGCGTGTGCTGCTCGAGGAGCTGGCGGCGCAAGCAGAGCTGGTGATCGTCGACACGGCCGCCATTCTGCCGGTGACCGACGGGGCCGTCCTTGCGGCAGAGGCGGACGGCGTCGTGTTGGTCACCGCGATGGGCGAAACACGCCGAGAAGCGGCAAGACGGGCGACGAAAATCGTCCAAGCCACGGGTACGCGGATCCTCGGGGTCGTGGCGAACAAGCTCCCAATGTCGCCCGACTTCCGGTACCCCTCGAAAAGAACATGGGCTCCATCTCCTCCGGGGTCGACAGCGCTCGTCGGTCAGCAGCCCCGCCTCCGCCAGCGGGGCACCGGGGGGCACTCGGCCACCGCAGCGAAAAGCGGTGAGCGCTGAGACCACCGGGCGGCTGCGGGCTGAGTACCCGAACCACGTGTGGGCCATCGACTTCCAGTTCGACGAGACCTCCGACGGCCGCCGCCTCAAGCTGGCCAACATCATGGACGAGCACACCCGGGAGGCCCTGGCCATGCGGGTGGGGCGGACCTGTGGCGCCGACGACCTGGTCGGGATCATCCAGGCCCTCGTCGCCGAGCGGGGCGCCCCCGGCCACCTGAGGATGGACAACGGGCCCGAGCTCGTGGCCTGGGCCCTGCGGGACTGGTGCCGTCTGGCCGGGGCCGGGACCATCTACATCGAGCCCGGATCGCCGTGGCAGAACGCCTACGTGGAATCGTTCAATGGCCGCTCTCGAGACGAGCTGCTCAACGTCGAGGAGTTCGGCTCCGTGCTCGAAGCCCAGGTCATCGTCGAGGCCTGGAGGATCGAGTACAACACCTACAGGCCACATGGCTCACTTGGTGGGCTCACCCCTGCCGAGTACGCCGTCAACTGGACCACCCGAACCCAACCAGCACTCCCGTGCCTGCTGGACCACTGAACGGGGTCCCGTCACCCACCTGACGCCGCCCACCTGTTAGTGGAAGCGCCGGCGGCAGCTACGGCCAGGCGGACGGCCGGATTAGAGGAAGCTCCGGGGCCAGCCGCTTCCACTAAGCCTGCTTAGCGGAACTGGCAGGCCTGCCTGAGATGACGGCCGGGAGGGGGCCGAAGTACTCGGCGGGGAGGAGGCGGCTGGCGCCGGTACCGGGATCGGTGACGCGCCAGCGCAGCCACCTCCACAGCTCGCCCTCGCAGCCGAGCAGCTCGCCGCCGGAGCCGACCGCGCACCAGGCGCCGTCGACGTACCGGTGGGT
>JBHENM010000456.1:0-1189 GCA_046262035.1 Acidimicrobiales bacterium
GCGCAGGGCCACGAAGCGCTCGTTCTCCAGCCGGGCCCGCCCCAACAGCACCTTGATCACCGCCGGCTTGAGGTTGTCGTAGCGGATGTGGCCGGCGGGCACCCCGCCGAAGTGGGCGAAGGCCTCGACGTGGCCCTCCAGGAACGCCTCGGTGGCCTGGTTGGCGAAGGCCAGGTGGAACCCCCGGCCCGAGTGGCTCAGGCGCATGCAGAACATCCACAGCTTGGTGGCCACCCCGTCGATCCAGGCCATGAACTCCCCGAAGTCGACCTCGGCCTGCTCGCCGGGGCCGTGGGTCTGGGGCACGGTCACCACCGAGGCGTGGTTGACCAGCTCGAAGCGCACCTCGGCCACGAAGGCCCGCACCGTCGACTCAGACACGGTTGCGCCGTGCTCGTCACGCAGGCGGGCCCAGACCCGATGGGCGGTGTGGCGCTGCTTGCGGGGGGCGCTGAGGTCGGCGGTCAACCACTGGCGGATCGTCTCCTGGTGGGGGCCGAGGGCGGGGGCGACCCGCGCTGGCACCTTGCGCTCCGGCGGGGTGGCCGACGCCAGCGCCTCACGCACGTTGCGGCGGTGCACGTGGAAGCGGCCGGCCAGGGCCCGGATGCCCAGGCCCTCCTCCCTGTTGGCCTTGCGAATACGTTCGTAGAGCTCCACCCTCGACATCTCCTTCTCCCTCGTTGGCGGTCGTGGCGACCACTCAACGTAGGGACTGGCGGGTTGGGGGTGGGGCCACTTCAGGTCATCGAAATGGCTCCAAGTGGGGCCAGATCAGAGTGTCATTCCCACTCCGACTTGGGCGGGCCGAGGACCATCACGCCTCCTGGTCCGCGTGTCAGTTGTTCGGCCACCTGCAGGGTCGAGCGGAGGAAGTCGAGCCGGCCGACCCGCAGGCCTGCGCACTCGCCCCAGCGCAACCCCAGCACGGCGCCGAGGTACGCCATGGGCGCGTAGTCGCCCATGGCGCTGGCGATGGAGGCGAGCTCCTCGGCGTCGACGACGTGGCTGGACGTCTGAGACACGCCTGGCAGCCGGATGCCCCGGCAGGGGGAGCGGGCGATGAGGTCGGCCGCGACGGCGGCGTTGAGGATGGCGCGCAGAGTGTCGTACTGGCGGCGAACCGTACGGGGCGCGGCTTCGGCGGCCCAACCGGTCACCAGCGCCTGGATGTCGTTGGGCTTGATCG
>JBHENM010000457.1:0-2853 GCA_046262035.1 Acidimicrobiales bacterium
ACCGCGACCCTCTCCTTCGCCTCCACTGCCTGATGCAGGCCCTCTGCCCACCGCCGGCCCTCCAGGATTCGGCCGGTGGACTCGTCTACCACCCGGATCTGGCCGTCGACGACCACGTAGTCGCGATCGCGACGGTAGAGCTCCTTGGCCCGCAGAGCGGCCCGGAGGAAATGCGGGTAGCCCGCCGACGAACTGTCGTAGAGGTTCTCGATGCCCAGAGCCGCCTCCGCCGCCGCCACACCGAGCTCCGTCGGCCATACGGCGCGGGACTCCTCGTCGACGTCGTAGTGGACGTCTCGCTGCATGGGAGCCACGACGGTGGCGAGTAGCCGGTAGGTCTCGATGTCGTCGAGGGAGGGAGCGCTGATGACCAGTGGCGTTCGAGCCTCGTCGATGAGCACAGAGTCGGCCTCGTCGACGAGGGCGTAGTCGTGGCCACGTTGCACCTGCGAGTCGGCGGAGGGGGCCAGGTTGTCCCGCAGGTAGTCGAAGCCGAACTCGGTCGGGGTGCCATAGGTGATGGCGCACCGGTAGGCGGCCCTCTTGGCCGCACGGTCGCTCTGGGCTGGCGATACCAGCCCGACATCGAGGCCCAGCCAGCGGTGGACCCGGCCGACGTGGTCGGCGTCGCGGCGGGCGAGGTAGTCGTTGACCGTGACGACGTGAACCCCGCCGCCGGCGAGGGCGTGGAGATAGGAGGGAAGGGCGGCGACGAGTGTCTTGCCCTCGCCGGTGCGCATCTCCGCCACCCAGCCCAGGTAGAGGGCCGCGCCGCCCATCAGCTGCACGTCGTGGTGGCGGAGACCCAGGACCCGCCGGGAGGCTTCTCGGACCACCGCAAACGCTTCGGCCAGCATGCCGGCCGCCACGTCTTCGCCGGCCCGGGGGCCGGCATTGGCGAGTCGCTGACGGAACTCGATCGTCTTGGACCGCAGTACCTCGTCGGACAGGCTCTCCATCGACGGCTCGAGAGCGTTGAATGCGGGGACGAGGGACCGCAGGGCCCGTCGTCGCCGCCCACCGCCGGAGCGAAGGAGCGAGCTGAGGGAGACGGTCACGAGAGCCGCGACCGGGGCGCCGGGTCGGTCCGGCCTTCGCCCGAACCGGTCCCGTTGACAGCGGCCGGCTCCCCAGTACCTACAAGAAGTACAAGCACTTGTATGGCCACGCTCAGCTATGCGGCGGACAGGGGGATGAGCCGAGGGTCCCAGCCGAGATGCTCGACGGCGAGGCGCAGGGCGAAGCGGTCCGTCATCCCGCTGACGTACCGCACCGCAGCTGCCAAGGGGTCCGCTACCAAACCGCGGGCTGGCTGCACCCCGGGCGGCAGGCCCCCCTCGGCGAAGTGCTCCACGAGGTTGCGGAGCAAGGGGATGACCGCCTCGCGCTGGGCGAGCGACTCGGGGCGCAGGTACACGCGTTCGTAAAGGAAGGCGCGCAGCTCGGCCAGAGCGGCCGCCTCCGCCTCCATCATGCCGATGCGGCCGGTCTTCGCCCCTGCCTCGACAACGGCGGCGATGAAGGTCCCGATCTGCTGGGACCGGGTTTCCCCGCAAAGCTCGCGTACCACCGCCGGGACCTGCCGGGAGTGGACGAGACTGGACCGGAGAGCATCGTCGAGATCGTGACAGCAGTAGGCGACCCTGTCGGCCAGCGAGGTCACAGCACCCTCGGGTGTCCGCGGCGGTGAGGGGCGGCTCCACGAATGATTCCTGACCCCATCGACAGTTTCATCGCAGAGGTTGAGGTCGGCAAGGGTGACGTCGGCGCCCCACACCGCGTGGTCATAGCCGCCGGGCACGTAAGGGCTGAACGCGTCCTCACTGGCGTGGCCGAAGGGCCCGTGGCCACAGTCATGGGCCAGCGCGATGGCCTGGGTGAGGGCCACGTTCAGCCGCAGCGAGGTGGCCATGGCGACGGCCACCTGGGCGACCTCGAGGGCGTGGGTCAACCGGGTCCGGAGATGGTCGTTCGCCGGAGCGATGAACACCTGCGTCTTCCCTGCCGCCCTCCGAAGCGCAGTCGAGTGGACGATTCGGTCCCGGTCTCGCTCGAAGCAGGTCCGCCAGGCGTCGGGCGCCTCCTGCACCGGCCGGCGCCCGGCGCCGACCGCTCGTGTGGCCCCAGCGGTCATCGCGGCGTCTTCGATCGCCTCGGTGTCCTCACGTCGGAGCGGGACCAGGGGACCGATGCGGAGGTTGCTCCCGGGGTGCGCCAGACGGATGGGACCGCGCCGGCTTCCATTGGCCAAGGCCCATGCGCGGCCTCGCTCGCTGGGGTCTGAAGCCACGGCACCATTGTCTCTCATGGTTGCGACACGGCCGGGACGTGCCCGTTTAGCGGTCAGGCAGGCGGAAAGCGAGGCCCGACCGACGGGAGCTACGGGCGGTAGGCGCCATGGGACTCCCACCAGGTCCAGGCCCATGAGGGTGACCTCCTCTTCCGTCGCCGGGTCACGAACGGCGACGACGAGGTCCTTTGTCGACGCAAGGCGTCGACCTACCAGCTCGACAGGCCGCCCGTCGACGACCCGCAGCGTGACTGGCAGGTGGATGATGGCCTCGAAGGTGCGCGTCGCCGACGTCACGGTGACCTCCTCGCTCTTGGACGCATCAAAGCCCTGCTGTGACGATCCGGATGCTTCGCAGGACGAACAGACCGGCGATTCGCCAGGTCCACCACATCAGCGGGAGGGACACGACCAGGGTGAAGGCGACCCATATGGCTGCCTGCTCACCGACCGACGCTGACTCCCACACCTCTGAGCAGCTGTCCACCCACTCGAGCACGGACTGCGTCCCCGACCGCCACCAACGAGCCACCTCAGGCGGACATGCGCATCGAACGCCCGGG
>JBHENM010000458.1:0-1027 GCA_046262035.1 Acidimicrobiales bacterium
GTTCGAGATGGACCAGGTCATCCCCGGCCTCGAGGAAGGCGACTGGGACTGCGATCCTGTGGCCGACGCCGCCGAGCTGCACCGGGCCGGCGCCGATGGCCAGGCGACGAGGCTCTTGGAGGACCTCATTGCCCAGGACGAACGGTGCATCGACGCCTGGGTGCACCTCGGCAACGTGGCCTTGGACGTCAAGGGGCCCAAGGCAGCCGTCGGGCTCTACGACCGGGGTGTGGCCATCGCCGAGGAGTCCCTTCCCCCCGACTTCTGCGGCGTGCTGGCCTGGAGCCTCGTCGACAACCGGCCATTCCTGCGGGCGCTACACGGACTCGGGCTCTGCGCGTGGCGGCAGCGGCGCTGGGATGACGCCGAGTACATCTTCCTCGCCCGGGCATGGTTGGACGGGGCCGGGACCTGGGACGCCATCTGGTGCTTGGACCAGGTCCGGGCGCGCCTGAGATGGAGCAGGTAGGAGAGGCGGAACGAGCCGCGTTCTGATTTTGGTAGCGCAACTCCCCCTGCGGTCGGACCCGATCGTGGGTAAGCGGGGTTAGTGACGAGGGGCTACCCCGAGATGTTGCCCGACGGTGTAGGCCGCTGAGCTGGGCGAACGCGCGGAGGCGGATGGCTTCACACCGCCTGGAGCGTCCCCTGGGGGGTGCCACGACGCCGCGAACTGGCTCCGCCACGCTGCCCCGGGTCATGTCCGAACTCAGCCTCACGAGCCCCTCACGCCCGGCACGGTCGGCCCCGAGCGGACCCACCGGGGGAGGCCGTCGCAGGCGCCTGGGCTCTGCTCAGTAGCGCCGCCCGTAGCGGCGATCGGGCTGCCCCTCTGCGGTATCCGTCCGGATAGCCCCCCGGTCCCGGGACGGTTCACCGGACCACCCTGACAAGAGAATCACCCTGTACGAGAAGGTGGTGTAAGGCGACACCACCCATTCGGGGCGTCAGCCCCGACGATCACGCAGCCGGCTCGAGTACGACCCGATAGCCGAGAGCCTGGAGCTGGCTCACGGCCCGCTGGCGG
>JBHENM010000459.1:0-2019 GCA_046262035.1 Acidimicrobiales bacterium
GCGGTGGACGTACTCGACGACGAGCGCGGTCTTGCCCATGCCACCGGGTCCCACCAGCGCCACGGTCGACTCCGCCCGTAGGGATGCCTGCAACTCCCCCAGCAAGCCGTCGCGGCCGATGAACACCGGCTTCCGTCGGTACGGGACGTTCCACACTCTTCTGGGGCCGGGGGTTCCCACTGGCCCCGCGCCGAGCTTGGCCGGCTCAACGCTGTCTGGCTTCTTGCCTGAGTCCCAAACGCGCACTGTATGTCTCATGCCCAGGACGGGCACACGCGACCCGCCGAGGAGTTCGGACCGGTCGACCTCACCGCCAGATCGTCATCTCGGCGCCAGCTCCCCTTAGACCGTTCCTTGGTGACGGTCTCGATCATGGAGAAATAGAAGTCGGGTCTATCGAGGATGCACGCGTCGGAATCTGAATCGAAGGCCTGGGCCCACTGTGGCGCTGCGCGTAGACGTGGGATGAGCAGGTCGTAGAGGGTCCACCAGCGAGAGGCGGGGCCTCGCTGAACTCGGTGTGTCTGACGCATCGAGAACAGGAGAGGCCCCGTGGCTCCCGACACTATGCAGGTCCGTCTGCACCTGCGGTTGATTGTCGTCTTGGCGGTCGTGGTCGACGCGCTCGACGAGCTGGTCGTCGCTGTGTGCTCCACCCGTTCGTGGTCACGCTGTCCGCACTGCGGGCTGCGCTGTCGCCATGTGCACGACACCCGGCTCCGCCGCATCCGTGACCTGTCGGTCTCCGGGCGCCGGGTGACGCTGGTGTGGCACCGCCGGCGCTTCGCCTGCGACGGTTGCGGCGAGCGTCACCTGGAGGCCCACGACGAGTTCGAGGGCCGCCTGACCCGGCGTCTGGCCCGGGCGGTGGTGGCCGACGCCAAGGTCATGTCGGTGCGGGCCGTGGCCCGCCGCCACCGCCTGTCGTGGGCGGTGGTCATGGAGCTGGTGCGCAACTGGGCCGACCTGGTGGGCGCCCACCGCCGGTCGAAGCGCTGCCGGGTGCTGCTGGTGGATGAGACCTCCATGCGACGGCGGCACCGCTACGTCACCGTGCTCCAAGACGGCGAGACCGGCGCGGTGCTGGCCATGGTCGCCCACCGCAACGAGGCCGCCCTATCAGGGTTCCTGGCCGCCCAGGGGAGGCGTTGGTGCTCCGGTGTGCAGGTGGTGGTGACCGACGGCTCGAAGTCCTACAAGGCGGCGGTGGAGCGTCATCTGGGGCACGCCACCCACGTCCTGGATCGCTTCCATGTCGTGCGCTGGTTCGCCGCCGGGCTGACCTTGGTGCGCCGGGAGCTGCAGCGCAGCGAGCCCCGGGGCTTGGTGTCTCCCGCCTATGACCCCGAGCTGTTCCGGTCCCGCTTCGCCCTCCTGCGCCGGGCCGACACCCTGGAGGAGAACGACCTGGCCAAGCTCCAGAAGCTGTTCACCCGCCACCCCCGCATCGAGGCCGGGTGGACGGCCCTCCAGGAGCTCTACGGGCTCTACCTGGCCGAGGACCGAGCGGGGGCCATGGCCGCCCTGGGGCGGTTCTGCGAGCTCTACGCCAGCGGTCAGATCCCCGAGTTCCACGACGTGGTCGACACCATCCTGGCCTGGTCGACCGAGATCCTCGCCTTCCACGACCCCGCCGCCGGACGGATCTCCAACGGCCGGCTCGAGGGCACCAACAACAAGCTGCAGGTCCTGCGCCGGGTCGCCCACGGCTTCACCAACCGGGCCAACTTCGAGGCCCGCGGAATCCTGGCCTGCCCGGCTGTGACACGATCACGACAACCGAGTTCAGCGGCCGTCGTCCCATGAATTCGCGCAGCCTCCCTCGGTGACGAGGCTCAGGATCAGCCGCTCAGGCTCGCAGTAGCGGACCACGTGCTCGATCTCCCACGTCAAGCCGGGCGACTCCCCCAAGTGCAGAACGATGAGCCGTGCCGATCTCGACATTTCAGCCACGGCTTCCTGCCAGCGCCCCTCGTCTGGGTACACCCGGATCACCCCGAGCTCAGGCAACCTCTCGGC
>JBHENM010000460.1:0-8931 GCA_046262035.1 Acidimicrobiales bacterium
AAGGCCTCAGCGACACGGCGGCGCGTGGCCGACCCGTCGACACCGAGCTCGTAGTGCCCTCGGCGGAGGTTTTGCATGAAGGCGTGGCCCGAGACGATCACCGCCGCCGTGCGGTGGGACTTGAGGCCGCGCATCGGCCGCAGGCGCGCCTTCAGCCGGCCGTGGTCGGCCTCGATCCTGTTGTTTGCGTGCGTCTCGACGTTGTGGAACGCCCCAGGGAGAAGCTCGTCCAGCAGCCCCACATAGCTCGGCGCCTTGTCCGTCACCACCTCGGCCGGCACCGACGACGAGGATCCCAGGGCAACGATGAAGAACCGGCGGGCGGCGCCGTCGTATCGGTGCGGCGACAGGAGCACGTCGATGACCTGTCCGAATTGGTCGATGGCCCGGTACAGGTATCGCCACGTACCGCCGACCTTGAGGTAGGTCTCGTCGACGTGCCAGCGGTCACCGACGGCGTGGCGGGTGGGCCGTGCCGCCTCGGCGAGCAACGGGGCAAAGCGCTGCACCCAGCGGTAGACGGTGACGTGGTCGACTTCGATGCCCCGCTCGGCGAGGAGCTCCTCCACGTCTCGGTACGACAGCCCGAACCGCAGGTACCAGCGCACGGCCAAGAGGATCACATCGGGCGGGAAGCGGAATCCGGCGAAGGCCCGGGACGGCACTGGCGTCGACGGGGGGCGGGAGCGACGGCGTCTCATCCGACGAGCCTCGCCGAGGCTGCCGGCCTTCGTGGTCAACGCAACAGTGCCGTTCGGCCAGGTGGTGGACGTGCTCCTGTCGAGCAAGCGGGACCGGCATGCCGCTCGTCGGTTCTTCGTGATGGCTCTGGCGGGCACCCAGACCGAGCCAGCGGAGGTCATCACCGATCGCGCCCCGGCGTACCTAGGCGTGCTTGACGAGCTGCTTCCCGGCGTCCTCCACGATGTAGCGCAGTACGCCAACAACGTCCTTGAGGCCGACCACGGCCGCCTCAAGGCCCGCGTGCGACCGATGCGTGGACTGAAGACCCCGACAAGCGCCCAAGTCGTCTCCTTCGGTCACGCCTTCGTCCAGAATCTTCGCCGGGGCCACTACGAGCTTGCCGTTGACGTCCCGCCGAAGCGACGGCTGGCCGAGGCATTCGCAGAGCTCGCCGCCGCCATTTGAAGAACAGGGCGACATCCGCTTCTCGGCGGACGGGCACCAACAACGCAACAGCGCCGCCGAGCGCCCGCTCGACCCGTTCGACCAGCGAGCGGAGCTCAGCTCTTTCCTCGTCATCGATGTGGCCGTCAGCCTGAGACCGCTCGATGGCGTCGTCGAGATCCGTCAACAGCCGGCGGATGTCATCGTCCATCACCAGGACGATAGATCGACTCGGTACGTTTCCTGGAAATGGGCCGTCGTCTTCGAGAGCCGCCGATCCGCATCACGTGGGCCCTTGACCTCCTGGAGTTGACGCCCGCCGACCGCGTGCTCGAGATCGGCTGCGGACCGGGCGTGGCCGCGTCCCTGGTCGCCGATCGCCTCGCTGAAGGCAGCGTCACCGCCATCGACCGTTCACCGACGGCGATCGCCCGGGCTCGTGCCCGAAACCTCCATCACCTTGAGTCCGGACGACTGGCGCTGGCCGAAGTCGCCCTCGCGGAGTTTCGGAGCGAATCGCAGTTCGACAAGGCCTTCAGCGTCAACGTCAACGTGTTCTGGACGACCTCCGCGGCTCCCGAGTGCGAGGCACTCAAAGCAGTCCTCACGCCCCGCGGCGTCGTGCACCTCCTGTTCGAAGGCACCGGTGACAGTGGGTCAGACGTGAGCGCCACGGTTGCTGCCAACCTCGGCAGGCACGGGTTCGCCGCCAGCGTTCGTCGCGGGCCCCAACCCGCACTGGTGTGCATCACCGGTCAGCGAGAAGGATGATCGGTCGCAGCTCCATCCCGGATAATCCGGGGGTTCGAGCTCTCGCCGGACCTTCATCGCCTCTGCTTCCGCTCGTCAGCCACCCACGCTCCCGGCCGCCGGCTGCTGGCCATGGGATCCGACGCGCGGCGGCGACGGAGTTTCGCTTGTCCTTGCCCCGCCTCCGTCGGCCCCATAGGGTCGCGTACAGACGGGGGGTCAGCGATGCGGCGAGCTGTCGGAGTTCTGGTCGTGATGGCTATCGCGACGACGGGATGTCGACCCGCCACCGAACAGGAGGTCTCCGTCAAGGCCTCCGGCGCGGCCGCTGCTCAAGCTCAGACCGGATTCCAGGGCATCTTCCCCTTCACCACCCGCGAAGAGCTCGACGCCTATGCGGCGGGCCCCGACCAGACGTATCGCGACCCCGTCCGCACGGCGCGGGAGTTTGCCGTCAGCTATCTCGGCTTCACCACGCCCCAACTCGCGGATTCCGGTTTCCAAGCGGGTGAGCCCGGCGTAGGCCAGGTCCCCATCGGCGTGAGGCGCGACGGCGAATTTCTCCTGGCCACGACCGTCAACCTCCGCCAGCTCGCCCAGCAGGGTGCCCAGGGCCCGTGGACCGTGACCTCCTCGTCGTCTCCGCGCATCCAGGTCGATTCGCCGGACCCCCTGCAGCGGATCACATCTCCGGTCGCCGTTTCCGGTCGAGGCGACGCGTTCGAGAACACCGTCAACGTGGAGGTGCGGGAGGACGGGACGCTTGCGGGCCAATCCCGCGGCCGTGGGTTCGTGACCGCCGAAAGCAGGGGTGGCCCCTTCCGGGGTGAGGTGGCGTTCCGGGCGCCAACGCGCCCCGGCGGTGCAGTGATCTTCCAGGACCGCTCGGCTGCGGGGGTCGGCGAAACCAATGCCTTCGCCACCACCACGGTGCGCGTGCTGTTCGGGAGCGTTCAGCTCACCGGCTAAGTCGCTTGTTGGGCAACACGGCCGAGTTCAGCGGGCCAAAGGCAAGATGTGGCAATGCTTGGCTTGCTCGGAGTGGTCCTGGTTATCGTGGCGTTGCCCGTGCTTATCCACTTTTCGGTGCGCACGGGAGACCTCGCCCGGGTCGACGTTGCCGACGGCGCCTTGGTCGTCCGGCCCGCGGGCTGAATCGTCTGTGGGCCTTCAAGGGTCAGGTTCGAGTCCCCTTGTCCCAAGTTGGCGAGGTCCGCCGACAACCGCTTCCTGCCGGCGGAGGCCCGGCGGGAGCGGCCGGTGACCGAGGAACGCCTGACACCCCAGCACCAGCTCCCGGTGCCGCTGCAGTTCGAGCCCCCGGAGGTGATCGCCGACGTCGAGTTCGTCGGCATGCTCACGGCGGCGAGGAGCAACCGCGATCGCCTTCTCCTGAGCCGACCGGCCAACCCAGACCCTCGTCTGGGGAGGGCCCGGTGGGAGAACGCCGACACGGTCGTCATTCCCGACGACCTTCCTCGTATGGATCCGGCGATGGCGACGTGGTCCTGGCGTCGGACAGCTGCCAGTCGACACAGAACGGCTCCCATGCCGGCATCCTGCGCGGTGTGCTCCTTGCGGTCAATGCTCTGGACGCCCTGGCCGCTCCTCCCACGCCCTCACTGCCCCGCGCGCCTTGATCCGCGGCGTCAGGTCCCGACATCAGCGAGGACCTTGGCGCCGAGGGCGGCGAGCGCTCCTTGGAAAGACTCCTGGAAGGCCGCCAGGCCCTCGTTCTCGAGGGTCAGGCCAACGTCGTCCATGTCGATGCCGGCGGCGCCGAGCCGGCGCATCACCGCCGCGGCCTCCTCCACGTTGGCGTCGATCGTGCGGGCCAGGGTCCCGTGGTCCTCGAAGACGGCGATGGTGGCCTGCGGCAGGGTGTTGACCGTGCCGGGGCCGATCAGGCTGTCGACGTACAGCGTGTCGCGATAGGCGGGGGTCTTGGTCGACGTCGAGGCCCACAGCGGCCGCTGGCGGCGCGCTCCGAGCCGGACCAGGCGTTCCCAGCGCGGCCCTGAGAAGCGTTGGCTGAACAGCTGGTAGGCGAGCCTGGCCTGGGCGACCGCGGCCCGGCCCCCAGGCTCAGCGCCTCGTCGGTGCCCACCGCCTCCAGGCGCCGGTCGACCTCGTTGTCGACTCGACTGACGAAGAAGGAGGCAACGCTGTGCACCCCCGAGGGGTCGCCGCCGCGTTGGGCAAAGGTTTCGAGACCCGACAGGTAGGCGTCGATGACCTGGGCGTAGCGGGTGAGGGAGAAGATGAGGGTGATGTTGATGCTTCGGCCCTCGGCCGTCATCGCCCTCCCGGCGGCGACACCCTCGGCTGTTGCCGGGATCTTCACCAACAGGTTAGGCTCGTCGATCCGTTCGTGCAGCTCGCGGGCGGCGATGACGGTGGCATGGGAGTCGCGGGCGAGCTCGGGGGCGACCTCGACCGATACGAACCCGTCGTCCCCGCTGGTGTCGAAGACAGGCGCAGGACGCCAAGGGCGTCGGCGATGTCGGTGGTCACCAGCTCCCAGTAGGCCTCGACGACCGGGTAGCCGGCCGCCGTCAGCGCCGAGAACTGCTCGTCGTAGTCGCTCGATCCCTCGATGGCCTTGGCGAGGATGGTCGGGTTGGCGGTCACGCCGCGGATGCCCTGGCCGACCATCCGGGCGAGGGTTCCGTCGCGCAGGGCGCCGCGGCTGAGGTTGTCGAGCCAGGGGCTCTGGCCATAGTCGGCTTGCAGACGTTGCAGCTTGGTCATCGGACCTCGCCTCCGTGTGGATCGAGAGAACGGGGAGCGGTCGCTCGCGCGCTCCGACCGGGATTCTCGGCCCCGACGCGCCTCGTTGCGGAAAGACTGCCGCGCTTCGGTCATGCATTCCTCCGGGTGAGGGCGAGGAACTCGGCGCGGGTGCGGCCGTCGTCGCGCACCAGTCCACGCAGCGAAGAGGTGACAGTTCGAGTGCCGTGGGCCTGGACTCCCCGCAGGGTCATGCACAGGTGCTCGGCCTCGATCACCACGCCGACACCCTTGGGTTCGAGGTGCTCGGTGAGCCAGTCGCCTATCTGGACGGTGAGGCGCTCTTGGATCTGCAGGCCGCGGGCGAACCGCTCGACGACCCGGGCGAGCTTGGACAGCCCGAGGATGCGGTCGCCGGGCAGGTAGGCCAGATGGGCCACGCCCGTGAAGGGCAGCATGTGGTGTGCGCACAGCGAATGCACCGGGATGTCGCGAACGACGACGAGTTCGTCGTAGTGGTCGTCGTTCGCGAAGGTGGTCAGGCTGAACGCCGCGGGCGACAGCATCTCCGAGAGGGCAGCCGCCGCCCGGCGGGGGGTGTCGGCGAGCTGGGGATCGCCCACGTCCTGACCGAGTGCTGCGAGCAGGTCGGCGATGGCCGCCTGTGCACGCCGGCACAGTCTCGATCGTCGAAGAAGGAGGCCAGCTGCGCAACATCATCACTGGCCTGCCCGGCCAGGGCGACCACCAGGCCAACCAGATGGTGTTCAGAGACGGCTTCCTGTACCTGTCGATCGGCACGGTGACGAACTCGGGGGTTGTAGGCCCCGACAACGCCGTGTTCGGCTGGCTCACCGTCCCCGACCGCCGCCAGGTGCACGAGGTCCCGTGCCGGGATATCACCCTCACGGGAGCGGTGTTCGACTCGGAGAACCCCCTCGGCAACGACCCCGAGCGCGAGAAGACCAGCCCCTACGCCCCCAGGGCACGGAGCTGGCCGCCGGAACCCGCGTTCCCGGGAACCCCAAGCGCAACGGGGCCGTGCTGCGGGCCCGCCCCGACGGCTCGGGCCTGGAGATGTTCGCCTGGGGCCTCCGAAACCCCTACGGCCTCGAGGTGGGCCCCGACGGCGGCCTGTGGGTCACCATGCACGGCTTCGACGCCCGGGGCTCCCGGCCCATCGAGGACGCCTGGGACTGCGTCTACCGCATCGAGCAGGGCGCCTGGTATGGGTGGCCGAACTTCGCCTGCGACGTGCCAGTCACCGACCAGCGGTTCCGGGTGCCCAACAAGCCCCCGCCGGAGTTCCTCATCGCCAACCACCCCACGGAGACGCCGCCTGTGCCGGTGGCCAAGTTCAACCCCCACGCGGCGACGAACGGCTTCGCCTTCTCACCGGGCGACCGCTGGGGCCCGCCGGAGACGGCCTACGTCGCCCTCTTCGGCGACTTCACGCCGGCCACCGGCACCGTCGACCGGCCCCGGGGGGTCAAGATCGTCCGCCTCGACACCACCCGCGGCCGCGTCGAGGACTACATCGCGAACAACACGCCCGGGCAGGCCTCCCGCCACAGCGGTGGGGGGCTCGAGCACCCCTCGGACGTGACCTTCGGGCCCGACGGGAACATGTACATCGCCGACTGGGGCATCGCCCGGGTGAGCGAAAAGGGCCTGGTCCTCGAGGAGGACTCGGGCGTCGTGTGGCGGGTGCGGGCCGGGAAGGCGCAGCGGGGCTTCCCCGGCGGGATCAGCCTCCTCTACGCCCTGATCGGCACCCTGGTGCTGGGCGCCGCCACGGTGGTAGTGGGGGGCATCGGCTCCGCTCGCAGCCGCCGCCCCCTCGACGGCGCCCTGGCCGGCGCGGTGGCGGGGCTCGTCATGGGTGGGTTCACCATGTTCGTGGCCGCCCCCGCCCTCGACCTGCCTTGGCACGCGCCGCCCCGGGTGCTCGCCACCTGGTGGCGGGCCGCAGGCCGGTGGCCAACATCTTGGAGTTCTCGCTGCCCGCCTTCGCCCTCGGCGTGGGTGTGCTGGTGGTACTCACCGTGGTCCTGGGAGCGGTCTTCGCCGCCCTGGTGCGCGCCCAGTCCGCCTGGCGGGTGTGGCTGGCGGCGGTGCTGTTCGCCCTGACCGGCTGGGCCGCCCTGCAGTACTTCCTCCTGCCGCTGATCCAGCCCCTCGTGACCGAGAAGGGGTTCACCCCCGAGTGGTACGCCCTCTCGTTCGCGGTCTATGGCGCCGTTTGGGAGGCCTGCTGGCGCTGGGCGGCCGGACGGCGCGAGAGCCAACCCTGGTCGCGCCCGCGCCCGTCGCAGCGTCGGAGCGCAGTGGGCAGTCCGACATGGACGCGTGGCACGAGCGGATGCGGCGCTTGCGGGACGAGCGGTGAGCGGGGCGTCCGGCGCTCCCTCGCCGCTGCGCCGGGCGGGCGAGGTCGCCGCCCGAGAGGGCGGACTACGAGGGCGATTCGGAGCGGCCGCTGGGGCCGTTCCTCGCCATCATGGCTGCCTACCTCCTCGGCGTGACCGGCGTCGGCGTCCTGCTCCGTCGTGGTCGGCCGCTGCCCGAGCGGGTGAGGCTGGCCGACCGCGCCCTCCTGACCGTCGCCACCCACAAGCTCAGCCGCCTGTAGCCAAAGACCCGGTGACGAGCCCGCTGCGGGCGCCGTTCACCCGCTTCGAGGGGACGTCGGGGCCGTCCGAGCTGGCCGAGCTGGCCGAGAAGGTGCGGGGCAGCGGAGCGCGCAGGGCCGTGGGCGCCCTTGTGACGTGCCCGTTCCGTCTCGGCCTGTGGGTCGCCACCGCCTTCGCGTTCGCGCTAGTGGTGGCGCCCCGGCCCACCCGGCTGGCCGCCTCGCTGCTCACCGTCGTGGCTTGCGCCGACGTCCTGCAGCTGGTCTACGCCGCCCTGGAGGAGCGCACCGCGTCCTGACGGCTGGCAGTCCGTGCGCCGAGGGCCTCAGCTCTCGTCGTCGAGGGGGACTGGCGCCAGAGGACGGGTCGCAGGGCCCTCGATGATCTCGCCGGTGTAGGTGAAGCGGGAGCCGTGGCAGGGGCAGTCCCACGACGTCTCGGCCGGGTTCCACTTCAGGCTGCAGCCCATGTGCGTGCACGTCACGCTCACGGCGTGGAGCTTCCCTGATGGGTCCCGGTAGGCGCCCACCGCGCCGCCGTCGCTCCGGACCACGCCGCCCTGCCCAGGCCCCAGGTCGCTCACATCCATCGCTCGAAGGCGCTCGAGGCGGTCCTTCACGAAGTGAACGCCCACGGAGAGGTTCTCCTTGACGAACTTCTTGGCCGCCTGCGCGTCGCCGCCCCGGGTGGCGTCGAACACCTCGACCCAGGGGTTGTCCTCACCGGTGATCAGATCGGCGTTGAGCATCGCCGCCACCGTCCCCGCCGTCATGCCCCACTTCTTGAACCCGGTGGCCACGAAGACCCGCTCCGTGCGCGGGCACCGACCGATGTAGGGCACCTGGTCCACGGTCACGTAGTCCTGGGCCGACCACCGTTGCTCCACCGCCTCGACGGTGAACGTATCCCTGGCCCAACCCTCGAGGTCGGCGTAGAACGTCTCGGTGTCCTCGGCCTCGCCCGGCTTGTGGCTCGCCCCCCCAACCACCAGCCCCGACGACCCGTCCAGGTCAACGGGGCGCACGGAGCGGGTCGGCGAGTCGACCGAGAGGTACATGCCCTCGGGCACCGGACCCGAGCAGCGCACCGCCATGGCGTAGGAGCGTGACGGGTGGGCCTTGACGAAGAAGCCGCCGATGTCGAGGAACGGCAGCAGCGTGGCCACCACCGCCGATCCCGCCCGCAGCTCGCCCTCCTCGGTAGCCACCACCACCCCGCCGTCTCGCTCGTCGATGTCGACCGCGCGGGAGCCCTCGAAGATGGTCCCCCCGGCCGCCTCGACGGCCGCGGCCAGGCCCAGCGCGTAGCGGTAGGGGTGGAAGTGGGCCTGGTCGTCGAAGCGCACCGCCGCCTCCACGGCGTAGGGCAGGTCGGTCTCCTCGGTGAACGACGCCGGCAGGCCCAGGCGCCCGGCGGCGGCCGCCTCGGCCTCGATGTCCTCCCGCCGGCCGGGATCGCTCGTGTAGGTGTAGGCGGGCGCACGGGTGAACTGGCAATCGATGCCGAGAGAGTCGACGAGCGACGCGATCTGCTCGAGCGCGGCCTGGTTCGCCTCTCCGTAGAGCCGGGCCCTCTCCTCGCCCTTCTGCTCGAGGAGCTGGGCGTAGGTCAACGAGTGCAGCGACGTGACCTTGGCCGTCGTGTAGCCGGTCGTCCCGGCGCAGAGGCGGGCCGCCTCCACCAGCGCCAC
>JBHENM010000461.1:0-2787 GCA_046262035.1 Acidimicrobiales bacterium
TGACGATCTGGCAGGGGATGTCGATGAAGGCCTGGCGGAAGGTGCGGAACTCGATCGTGAGCAGCCGGCGGCGCTGCCCTTCGTGAAGGGCGGCCCAGCGCCCCGAGACGGGCAGCAGCAGCGCGCACCAGGCCTTGAGGGTCCAGGCCAGCGACGCCATGGTCATGTAGGCCCAGTTGGCGTTGAGGGTGTTGACCGGGGCGTGCAGGGCCCGCACCCCGCCTTTGAGCTGGCCGATGAGGTTCTCCTGGTTGCAGCGCCCTCGGGCCTCGCCGATGACCTCGTCGGCGCTGAGGTCCCAGTCATTGGTGATGTAGAAGAAGAAGCGGTACTCGCAGAACAACACGTTCTCGCCCCGCTCGACGGAGATGTTCTTGCGCAGGGCGACCACCCGGTAGTCGCGGTGGCACTTGCCGGGGCGGTAGGAGAACTCAACGACCTCCTCGCCCTTCTGGCGCAGCACCTTGAAGCCGCGTTGGCGGACCACGTCGTCTTTGACCTTGCGCGGCCTGGTCCGGGGGCGCGTCGCGATCTGGGCCGTCGCCCGGGCCACGAGGTCGTGGTAGAGGTCGTCGGGGGCGTCGGTGGCCCGTTCGATGAGATTGGCGCGGGCGTCGTAGCCGAACACGAAGCGTACGCCGTCTGTGTCCCAGCGGTCGACTGGGCGGTGAGGGAGAAGTCGGTGTCGCCCCGCAGCAAGATGTCGGCGAAGCCGGCCTGTCGGCACAACGAGACCGCCCGGTCGTAGAGGGGGACGACGCCTTCGTGGGAGGGCCGGTTGGCGCCGTGCAGGGCCAGGTACAGCGGCTCGGCGGTGTTGGCCAGGGAGACCATCAGCGCCGAGTACCCCCAGGTGCCGTTGTAGGCGATGTCCATGCCCTGCTTGGTCTCGCCGTCGGTGCCCACGATGGTGGCGTCGGCGTCGATGCGGGCCGTGCCGGCGGTGAATGCGGCCCGCTGGCGGGCCCACACGCCGAGCCGGCAACGGTTGACCGCTTCTTGGAGCGCCATGATCGAGGTCTCGTCGAAGCGCCGGCAGAAGTCCCCCGCCGTGGTCGGGTCGGGCAGGGCGGCGGCCCCCAGGCCGTCGAGGAACACCGCGTCGTTGCGTCGGGCCTCGATGTCCTCCAGCCGGGTCCCGCCGCACAAGGCGTTGTAGGCGATGTTCAGCACGTGGTCGGACTCGTGGTAGGGCCGGTGCATGGCCAGCACGTGCACGGCGTCGTCGATCTCGGCGGCCAGGCCGACCTCGCCCACACCTTGGCGATCATGCCCATGCCGCCGTGGGCCACGCCCCGGGTGCGCTCGGTGAGCTCGTAGCCGATGTTCGCCCGCCCAAGCACCGGTCCGGCCGGGTTCGGGCCGACTGCGTCGGCCAGGCGGGTCTCGATCGCCTGCTGTTCGCGTGCCAGGCGGCGGCGCAGTTCCCGCTTCGCTTTGCTCATCCCCGGCCCCTCCCTCGACCACCACACCATAGCCGATCGAGGCTATGGTGGGGTGGATGCCACCATGACAGCCGGTGCAGGAGGGAGGACGAGCGTGGCGACCGAGGCCGAGCTGAGCCGGGACATCCGACGCATCAAAGCCGCCCTGGCCGACCTCGGCGACCTACGCCCCGGAGCGCTCTCCGAGCAGTACAACACCTGCCGCACCCCAAGATGTCGCTGCAAGGCCGACCCGCCCGAAAAGCACGGTCCCTACCACCAGCTCAGCTACAGCCGCCGAGGCCGCAGCACCACCGAGAACGTCCGTCCCGAACACCTGGCCGCCGTGGTGGCCCAGATCGCCAACTACCACCGCCTGCGCGAGCTCATCGACGAATGGATCGACACCGCCATCGAGCTGGACCGGCTCCGCCGCCGCCATACCCGATAGGCCGGTCCTCCAGGCGGCCGCTCCTCCTGCACCCCAACCCGCTCGGCCTCAATTTTCCATCGCGTGCAGATCCCTTGAGAAACAGGGGTTTCTCGACGCGGGCCGGCCGACACCACCGGCCTTACGCTTGTTTCAGGGCTAGTCCCACTAGGCCAAGCGCCTGGTGTATGGAGTGACCGGACGCCGCGACGAACTTGAAGCTCTGGCGCGCTGCGTCGAGATCGGAGCCGTGACATCGGGCGAACTCGCCGTCCTCAAGCGCGAGCGCCTCTGCCGTGAACCGGCTGCCGCGGGTGTAGTACGTGCCACGTGGCGCGGCGAGCCGTCGGCCCAACTCGGTGCGCGCCAGGTTGAATTTGTCTCCGTCGCCCGCCTGCCGAAGCGCCGTGAGCCGGACGAGCCCACAACTGATGACGCCGTCCTCAAGCGCTTCGCCTTGAAACCGTGTGGTGCCAGCCGCGATAAGCGTGAGCGCCTCGTCCGGTTGCATACGGTGGACGTGTATCGCCGCTTCGAGGAAGTCAGCCCACGCGACCCATCTACTCGCGGCCAGCTCGGCATGCGACCGGAGTTCATCGCCCAACGCGGACTCCGCCTCGTCAAGGCGCCCGCCCCACATGAGCGCGAACACGTGCTGGAAGGCAGCATTGGCGGCCCGGACTGGGTGTTGCTCGACTACCGCCTGGCGGAACGCTCGCTCCGCCTCGGCCGCTGCATCATCCACATCCCCCGTCATGCGGAGCGACCCCGCACGGAGGACGCGCAACGTCGACACGGCGTCGTCTGGAAGGTTCGACGTCCTCCTGACCACGACGCCGTGATTGCCGACGTTGAAGTGGATGGACAGTCGCTTCCGAAGCAGGACATCCCGGAGGCGGCGGAGACGCCCGACCGGCGGGATGACCTCCGCCG
>JBHENM010000462.1:0-26791 GCA_046262035.1 Acidimicrobiales bacterium
GCCACGGGGCGGAACACGTATGAGAGGGCGAACAAGCCAGCCAGTACCAGCGCCAAGCCGCCGAACACGCCGGTCTCCACTCCCGCCTCAAGATAGGAGTTGTGAAACTGGCCACCCTGGAACACCTGGAAGGACCCAAACTCACCTTCGAGGAATCGGTCCTCGGTGGTGGCGAAGCCGGCCCCTAGGAATGGGCGCTCGCCCATCTCGCGCCACGCGACAGGCCACACCTCTTCCCGACCGCTCTCACCCGTTCGCTCGACCGGCTGCAGGAGGTTCTCGGAAGCGGCCTTGAATGCCAGGGGGGCGATGAGCACCAGGCTCAGGAGCAGCACAGGAAACACCAGCCGCTGGGCCACCCTGTTGATGCGCAGGACGGCGACGGTCGCAAGCATTGCACCTAGCAGCGCAGATCGGGATCCAGACAGGAGGAGCACCGTTCCCGAAACCAACGTCAGCAGCACCGCCCAACCGCGGCGACGGCCCATGGAGCGCAGCAACCGAGCAGCGAAGACGGGAACGGCAAGGCCGCACATGATCCCAAGCGCGTTGGGGTTGGACGTCCAGCCCATGAAACGGCGCCCGGAGTAGGCGCCAACCCCGAAGCCATAGACGACTAGGTTCGATACGACAAGGATGACGAATGCCAGGTGCACGGGCGAAGCCAGAGACTGCTGCCGACTTTCGGCCCATCGCACTGCTGCTCCCACCGCCAGGAACACCACTACGAGAGCCAGCCATTTGGTGAGAGTGGTCTTCGGGTCAAGCGAGACGAAGACCGAAAGCGCCGTGATCACGGTAGTCCCGACGAACACGAGGCGAGCCTTCGGACGGTAATACCTGAGGGGTTTCGACGTCCGCAAGCGAGCGCCCACGACAACCAAAGCCAACGGGCCCAGGAACCGGCCCAGGTCGAAGGCGTTCGAGAGCTGCGGCGCTCGTGCGACGGCCAGCGCCATGCCGAGGATGGTGACGGACACAAGCGCCGGAGGAAGCCGCCGCTCGGGCAGGAGAACCAAGACGACGAGGACCAGGCCGACAAGTGCGGCGATGACCATGAGCCCCGGAGTCCCGCCGAAACCGGCCGCGACAACGCCGAGCGCGGCGCCGAGCCCCAACGCCAGGCCAGCGCTTAGCACGACAGCGGCTCGCCGTTGCCTGGTCATCAGGAGCGCCAGCTCAGCCGACGACGGCTGGAGGTGCGGCCACTCCCCTTGCGTCGCGGCCGTAGTGGTCGAGGAACCACGCGTAGGTCTGCTCGATTCCCGCGCGCAGCGGGATCGTCGCCTTCCAACCGAGTCGGCTGAGTCGCTCGACATTGAGGACCTTGCGGGGCATGCCATCGGGCTTGGACGAATCAAACGTCAACATCGCGTGAGGATGGACGACGTCGCGTACCAGCTCAGCCAGCTCCCGAATCGTGGCGTCCCGACCCGTACCCACATTGACGTGATCCGCCTCGTCGTAGTGGTTCATCAGGAAGACGCAACAGTCAGCGAGGTCGTCGACATGAAGGAACTCGCGTCGCGGGGTTCCGCTGCCCCAAACCTCGACCTCGGTTCGCCCCTCCACTTTGGCGTCGTGGAACCTTCGGATGAGGGCGGGGAGGACGTGGCCACCCTGAAGGTCGAAGTTGTCGTTCGGTCCGTACAGGTTGGTGGGCATGGCGGAGATGAAGTTGCAGCCGTACTGAGCCCGGTAGGCACTGCAAAGCTTTATGCCCGCGATCTTGGCGACAGCGTACGCCTCGTTGGTGGGTTCCAACAGCCCCGTGAGTAGGGCTTCCTCGATGATGGGCTGCTCCGCGTGCCTGGGATAGATGCATGAGCTGCCCAGGTACAGCAGCTTCTTCACGCCGTATAGATAGCTCGCGTGCACGACGGTGCCATGGATCATCATGTTGTCGTAGAGAAATTCGGCCGGCCGTGTGGAGTTGGCCAGAATGCCTCCGACCGTGCCCGCAACCAGAAGCACGTAGTCGGGCCGGTGATAGCGAAACCAGTAATTGACGGCGGCTTGATCTCGCAGGTCGAGCTGGTCCCTCCGAGCCCCTATGACGTTTCGGTAGCCCTCGCCGTCGAGCCGTCGAAGGATGGCCGACCCGACAAGGCCCGCGTGCCCGGCCACGAAGATCCGTGCGTCCTTGGGCATCACGCCGGTCATCGGTTCCTCCTGCGTCGTCGAGTGCCCCTACATGCTAGGCGGAGGTCGGTATTCGAAGCTTGATCTCACGCCCGGGACATACCAAGCCTTCATCCGTTCCGCCGACGGCTGTCGGGAAACTAGACTGTTCGGGCACGACTCGGATCCTGCAGGTCCGGGCGCGGCGCGCAGATGCTGCGACGGACGGCGAACTAGCCGCAAGAGTGCCTGAAAGGAGCGCCGGACAATAATGGCCATCGTCACCGATAGCCGGCCACCCGCCCCCACGGGGGGCGAGGGGCCGCTCATGGAACTCGGTGACTACCTCGTCATCCTCCGGCGACACATGTGGCTCATCCTGGTCGCCGTGTTCATCGCTGTCGGGTCGGCCCTCGCCCTCTCTCTCCTGCAGCCGAAGGTCTACCGAGCCAGCGGTCGCTTGGTAATCGTCCCTAGCCAGTCAGCCTTCGGCTCAGCCGACGTGCGCGTCGACGCCAGCGTGGTGGAGACCGAGATTCAGATCCTCCAGAGCGAGGCTGTCCAGGCAGCGGTTCGCGAGAAGCTGGGGTCGGCTCCGCCCATCACCGCCCTCGGTGTGGGCGTAACGGCGGTTATCGAAGTGCGGGCCGACTCCACCGATCCCAAGCTGGCCGCGGCCATTGTCAATTCGTATGGCGAGTCGTACATCGAGGTTCGTCGCAAGCAGGCCGTCGACAGCGTGTTGGCCGCCGTCAACGAGATCCAGCAGAAAAGTGACGCCCTCCAAGCGGAGATCGACGCCTTGGGCGCGAGGACCGCTGTCCTCCCCGGATGCGTCGGCCAGGACCCGCCGCCCAACTGCACCGAACGGGAATCTCTCCAGCAGGACCGCGACGCCAAGCTGGCTCTCCAGGTGCCCTTCAAGCAGCGGCTTGAGGAGCTCCGGGTGGACGCGACGCTCAGGGATGGGGGCGCGGTCATGGTTTCCCGGGCAGTTCCTCCCACCGCGCCGATTCGCCCGCGCCCGGTTCACAACAGCCTCCTGGCGCTGGGGCTGGGTCTTGTCTTGGGGGTCTGCATCGCCTTCATCGCCGAGTACATCGACGACTCGGTAAAGGGCAAGGACGACGTGGAGCGCGCCGCGCCATCCGTCTCCGTGATGGCGATGATCCCGAAGGTGAGCGGCTGGCGGATGAAGGACGAACCCCGGGCGGTGTCGATCACCGAACCAAAGTCCCCGGCGGCCGAGGCCTACCGGACGCTGCGGACGTCGATCCAGTTCATGGGCGTCGATCGCCCGATCCGACGTATCCAACTCACCAGCCCGAACGCGTCCGAAGGCAAGACGACGACGGTCGCGAACCTCGGCGTGGCCCTCGCTCGCGTGGGGGGGCGAGTCGTGATTGTGTGCACCGACTTCCGGCGACCGCGGATCCACGAGTTCTTCGGCCTGACCAACACGGTCGGCTTCACCTCGGTCCTGCTCGGTAACGTCGCCTTGTCGACCGCCGTGCAACAAGTGCCTGGGGTTGACGGGCTCTATCTGATGGCATCCGGCCCCCTCCCCCCCAACCCCTCCGAGCTGCTGCAGTCAGCCCGGGCCGCAGAAGTGCTCGACCACCTCCAGTCGGCGTTTGACTTCATGCTCGTCGATACCCCCCCCGTCCTACCGGTGAGCGATGCACTCGTGGTCTCCAAGCGTGTCGAGGCGACGTTGCTCGTCTGCTCAGAAGGCAGGACGACCCGCAAGGAGGTCAGCCGCGCCATGGAGTTGCTCCGCAACGTGGATGCGCCGGTCATCGGAACTGTCCTCAACGGCGTGAGCACCGATTCCGGATACGGCTACACCTACCGGTACTACGAATCGGCGAGCCTGAGTACGAACGGAAACGGCAGCTCAGTGAACGGAAAGGGATCTGGCGGCAAGAAGCGGCGGAGCCGGAGCGCGGCGACGTAGCGCTCAGGTCGCTGCGGACCACGTGCCGGCCAAGGCGCGACTCAGTGAGTCAGCAGGATCCGCGTCAGGCGAAGGTGGGCTGCCGCCGCCTTGCTTGGTTCAGCAGCCCAGGCGAGCAAAGGTAGACGGTGACGACGCCGAGGAGTGCTGTATCTCCGACGATCCTGAGAGAGAGCGAGCCACTGAGGCTCAAGGCGCCCAAAGCGGCGCATGCGCCGATCGCTACCCCTACAAGACCGGTCGCACGAGCGTGTGAGCCTCCGAGCCGGGTGGTCAATTGTTGGTACACGTGCTCCCGGTGCGGCTCGTGCCAGCGATCCCCGCGGGCGACTCGGCGAACGAGCGTCATTCCCGTGTCCGCTCCGAAGATGACGAGGGGCGAGAGGACCGCCTCCGCCGCCAACCCAGCGCGGAGGCCGATCACCGCGGCGCAAGCCATCACCGCTCCGAGGAAGTAGCTCCCGCTATCGCCGAGAAACACTCGGGCCCGGGGGAAGTTGAAGGGAGCGAAAGCGACGGCGGACACGGCCACGATCAACCCTAGGGCGGCGAGGTCCGGGGCATCCCCTGTTCGACCGATGGCATACCACGCGGCGCCGGCGATCACTGCTTGTGCAACCGCTAACCCGTTGATGCCGTCCATGAAGTTGTAGGCGTTCACGTAGGAGACGATCCAAGCGAGCACCGCAAGGGTGAAGACCGCTCGCCATGCCAGCCCGCCTCCCAGACCCTCCAACAGCCACGGAAGCGGGACGACGCCCACGACGAACATCAGCAAAAGCCGCCGAAGCGCGGGGACGCCCACGAAGTCCTCCAACAGTCCAAGCAGAGCGAAGGTCACTCCAGCAACGACGACGCCGGCTTTCGCCGTCGGAGCCACTTGGGTCGACAGGGATAGGGCAAGCAACACGCCGGCAGCCACCCCCAAACCTCCTCCACGGGGCGTGGGCTCGGCATGAGACGAGCGCTCGTTGGGGACGTCGAGCACCTGCCAACGGCGTAGAGCAACGATGGTCACGGGAGTGACCAGCGCCGTTACTGCGAACGCCAAGACGGCCGACCAAAGCACCTCAGCGACTCCCCAATCCACCACGTGAACCTGCCGATCCTAGTGACCGCTGACAGGGGTCGGCGGGGAACCGGAATGCCCACGGTCGCCCTGTGCAGCGCCCGCATCGCCTAGTCAGGCACGGCTGAAATACTTACCAGCCCGTCGACTCGGTGCTGCGACCAAGGGCAGCCGGCTGGAGGCAGAGCTGCTCCAGGTCCCTCACCAGGACCTCAGCCGCGACTCGGATGTCGATCCTGCGGGCGAGAAGCGGATCGAGCGCTTGCCCGGCCACCTGCGAGATCAGCGGATGGAGGGGTCGCCGGTCTTGCTCACCAGAGCCGACGAGGCACTCGTGGAGCTTCTCGCCTGGGCGGAGGCCGGTGAAGTGGGTGGCGATGGGACGGTCCGACCGGGCGGCCAGCAACTGGGCGACCTCGGCGATCCGCACCGGCTTGCCCATGTCCAGGACGAGCACCTCCCCGGGACCGCCGATGGCGCCGGCCTGGATGACGAGCTCGACGGCCTCCTCGATGGTCATGAAGTAGCGCGTGACGTCGGGATGGGTGACGGTGAGCGGTCCGCCGCGCTCGATCTGGGCGTTGAACGTCGTCAGCACCGACCCCCGGCTCCCGAGGACGTTTCCGAACCGCACGCTCAGGCAGATGGTCGAACCCTGGCTCGCCATGAAGCTGGTGAGGCGCTCGGTGATGCGCTTGGAGTACCCGAGGACGCTGCAGGGATCGGCGGCCTTGTCCGTGGAGATGTTCACGAATCGTCCGACGCCGTAGGTGGTTGCCAGCTCCAGCAAGTCAAGCGTGCCCCAGACGTTGGTCTGGACCGCCTCCGATGGATGGCGCTCCAGCAACGGCAGGTGCTTGAGGGCGGCGGCGTGGAAGATGACGTCCGGTCGCCGCTTGGCAATCAGACGCTCGACGGAGCGGCGGTCCCTCAAGTCAAGGAGGACGAGGTCCTCGGAGTCGAGGAGCGCCCGTCCCTCGATCGACAGCTGCACGCCGTGCAGAGCCGACTCGTCTCTGTCGACCATGATGAGCTCGGCCGGGGCGAACCGGTAGATCTGCCGGCAGAGCTCGGATCCGATCGAGCCTCCGGCTCCGGTGACCATCACTCGCTTGCCGGTGACGTAGCTGGCGATCGACTCCACGTCGGTGCGGATCTCGTGGCGTCCGAGCAGGTCGGCGGCGGTGAGGTCGCGGATGTCGCTGACCCCGACCTTGCCGCCGAGCAGCTCACTCACCGGAGGCAGCACCTTCACGGACAGCCCACAGGCTGTGGCCAGCTCGCTCAGCTCGGTGACGAGAGACGCGCTCGCGCTGGGAATGGCGATCAGGAGCGTGTCGGCGCGCAGGTCGGTGGCCGCCTCCGGCATCTTGGCCCGGTTGCCGACCACGCGCACGCCCATGATCCGGAGGTTGCGCTTGGTGGAGTCGTCGTCGAGCAGACCGACGGGAAGGTAGGGGCTGCCGGGGTTCCGCAGCATGGCCCGGAGAACCTGGCTTGCCCCCTCGCCGGCCCCGAACACGAGGAGACGCTCGCAGGCCTCACCGTTGGGGCGGCGCCGCCGCTCGTCCATCAGCCGCCAGACGAAGCGCCCCGCGCCCATGAGCACGAGGCAGCAGAACCCGGCGCCGACGGGAGCGCTTCGGGGCACCAGATACGGCTCGAAGGCCACGTTGACCGTGAAGACCAGCCCCGTGCACAGGACTGTCGTCTTCGCCAGTGCCAGAACCTCGTCGAAGCTGCCGAAGGCCCATCGTCCCCTGTAGAGGCCAAAGGGCAGGCCAGCCAGGAGCTGGGCCAGCGCGGCCAGGGGAACGAGAGCCAGGAGCCGGTGGGCGTTGATGCGGTCGAGGTCGAGGTCGTACCGGACGAGCGTGGCGAACCACAACGCAACCGCCCAGCAGAGCGCGTCATAGCCGACCTGCACGGCCGACCGCTGCCATCTGAGGAACCGCCTAATGCTAGACACGTCCCGCCACCTCACCCGCCCTTGGGTCCCGGAGAGAGTAGCAGCCTCCTGGGACCGGCTGTTAGGGCAGCCTCAACAGGCGTTGAACAGTCGCTTAGCGTGGATGGCAGGTCGGCGCCAGCGAAGTGGGCTTGCCTGAGGCTCCTGGCCTCGAGCAGTCGGTTTTCGATCCGACCGGCTGATCTAGGGCAGTCGGGCCCGGTCGCGTCCCGAACCGGGGTAGCCACCGATAACCTCCACGCCGATGTCTGGCGACGCGCGCCTCGCCGAGCCGGCCCGACCGACGGTGCGGCGGCGGCGCCGCTCCCGGTACCGCCGGGCCCGCCGATGGCTGCGAAAGCGCCTCCGCTGGCCCGTGGTGCTGGCCCTGGCGTGCCTGTTCGCCTTGGGCGCGGTCGTGATCGGAGCTGCCGCATGGCGCGACGTGCGCCCGGTCCGGGCGGAGCTCAAGGCGGCCCGTGGGGTTCTGCAACGGGCAGTCGACGACCCTGCCGCTTTACGCACTTCCGAGCGCCGAGCGGGCACTCTGGCCGAGATCCAGGGCGCAATGCGCACGATCGCCACCGCCCGCCGGCGGGTCGAGCGGTCACCGGCTGTAGGGCTCGCCCGGTTGGTCCCGCTGGTCTCACGTCAGCGCGCCGGGCTGCTGTCCATCCTCCGCGACGCCGAAGAAGGCGCTGGGGCGGGCCTCCATCTGCTCACCCAGGTGCAGGATCTCGACCAGGGCACGCTCATTCGCCAGGGATCCATCCCCTTCGATGGTCTGCAGGAGCTCTCGACCGAGCTCGGCGGGGCCGGCAGGCGGATCCAGAAGTTGGTCAAGCCGTCCTCAGGGCTGTGGGGCGACCTCCGGGACGCGCGGCGGGAGTTCAACCGGGTCGCCCAGCCCATGGCCGAGAGGCTGGTGCAGGGTGGGGATGCCTTGGCCGCCACCCGTACGTTCATCGGGGCAGACGGTGACCGCCGTCACCTCGTGGCCATGCTCAACAACGCCGAGATGCGCGACCAGGGGATGGTGCTCTCCTATGCCATTGCCCACTTCAGCGGGGGGCAGCTCACGTTCGAGAAGACCGGCAGTGTCGATGAACTGCCTCTGGACCGTCACGCCCCGACGCCCGTACCGCCGGGGACCCAACAGGTCTTCGGGTTCATCAACCCGACCCTGTTGTGGCAGTCGGTCAACGCCACCGCAGATTTTGCGTGGAGCGGCCGGGCCATGGTGGAGATGTACCAGCAGGCTTCCGGCCAGCCCGTAGACGGCGTCATTGCTATCGACGTCCCCGGACTGGCTGCTCTTTTGAGGGTCGTCGGGCCGGTATCCATCGACGGGATCGCGGAGCCGATCACGGCCGAGAACGCCTCCCGCATCCTCCTGCACGATCTCTACGAGGGACTGGCACCCACGAGCCCGCAGGGCGAGCGACGCGAGCGGCTGGCGGACGTCACCCAAACGGTGATTCAGCGTTTGACCGCAAGTTCACAGGACGCGGTGGCCCTCGGTCGAGAGTTGGGCGAGGTAGCGGCCGGTGGTCACTTCCGCCTCTGGAGCCCGCGGCCTGATGAGGAGGGCGTCTTCGAGCGAACCGGGCTCGGCGGTGGTCCGGCGGTCGAAGACGCAGACAGGACCTTCCACGTGGCCGTGGAGAACCGGACGGCAACCAAGCTGGACTACTACGTCAAGCCCAGCGTCGAGCAGGTCATCACCCTCACGCCGGAGGCCGAGGCGGTGGTACGCACGAAGGTGGTCATCGAGAACCAGGCGCCCGTGGGGGCGCCGGCGTCGTACCAACTGGGCCCCGACGAGTTCACCAGTGTGCCGGGTGAGTACACGGCGTGGGTCCTGCTCTGGGGTCCAGCGGGAGCGGCCCAGCCCAACAGCGTCCCCGAGTCCGGGTTGACGCTCTCGCAGGAGGTGCAGACGGTTCACGCCGGCGATCGCACTGAAGTGACCTTCGAGACCCGTATTCCCGACGCCGTCCGGAACGGACGGATGGATCTCCGGCTCGTTCCGCAGCCCCGCCTGGAGAACATGGACCTGTCCGTACGGCTGGAGCCAGGCGTATGGCGGGCGACCGGTCCTACCACGTGGCGAGGTCCGTGGGACCGGGCCCGCAGATTCAGCTGGCCGGTACAGAAGTAGGCGGGGGAGGGGCACGGCTAGGGTCGGGGCCGCCAATCTGAAGGCCCTCGAAGCGCCAGGTGTCGCTTGTCGGGGCCAGGTGTACAACGTCGGGTGCGGTGGCCGGATCAGCCTGCTCGAGGTCCTGGCCCAAGTCGAACAGGTTCTCGGCGTGACGGTCCAGCCCACCCACACGGGCCCCCGCGCCGGCGACGTCAAGGATTCCTGTGCCGATATCGCGGCTGCTCGCCGGGACCTGGGCTACGAGGTCCTGGTCGATTTCGAGGAGGGTCTGCGCCGGGACGGTGGCCTGGCTGCTTGAACGGCCGTAGTGGGCCGGGCGACAGGCCGGCGCGTTGTTGTTGGTTGTGCTCTGAAGATCCGGTAACGTGTGCGTACTCGTACGGGCGACGAAGGGTGTGGGTTCTAATGGGGCGGAAAACGACAGTTCTGCTGGGGATGCTGGTGACCTGCATCGCCCTTGCCGCCGGCGGAGGTCCGGTGTCGGCGCAGGGATATCCCCCGGGGCCGGGGGAGACGACCACAACCGTGGTCGAGGTCACGACCACCGCACCGCAGGTGGTCAAGGCCGCCCCCACCGTGATCGCCGGCATCGCCTTCACCGGCGCCAACATTCTCATGATGGTCGCCGTGGCGCTGGCGCTGATCGCCCTGGGTATCGTGTTCGTGCGCAGTGGGCGCGGACGCCCGGACAAGGCGTAGACGCTTCCAAGCCCAGAGCCGGGTCGGGAGCTAGGAATTACAGGAATTCGACGTTGGCCGCGGCGCGCAAGCGGCGCCGGGTGTCGATCACCAGGCGGGCGTGCTGGGCCACGGCCTGGAAGTCGAACTCGTCGTGGTCGGTGAGGAGGACGACGACGTCGGCCGCGGCCAGCTCCTCAGGCGTGCACGTCACCCGCACCACGCCCTCGGCGTGCTCCTGGACCACGTGGGGGTCGGCCGCCCGCACCTCGGCGCCGAGAGCCACCAGCTGCTCGGCCACCACCACCGCCGGTGACTCCCGGTCGTCGCTGGTGTTCCGCTTGTAGGCCAGCCCCAGGAGCAGTAGCCGAGAGCCGTTGACCGAGCGCTTCCTTCGGTTGAGAGCCTCCTGGACCCGCCGGACGACGTAGTCGGGCATGTGGTCGTTGACGTCATTGGCCAGCTCCACGAACCGGAACGACTGGCCGAGCTGGCGCCGGACCCGCCAGGAGAGGTAGCTGGGGTCGATGGGCAGGCAGTGGCCGCCCACGCCGGGGCCGGGGGTGAAGCGGAGGTAGCCGAAGGGTTTGGTGGAGGCGGCGTCGATGGCCTCCCAGACGTCGATCCCGAGGTCCGACGCGAACATGGCCAGCTCGTTGACGAGCGCGATGTTGACGTGCCGGAACGTGTTCTCGAGGAGCTTGGTGAGCTCGGCCTCCTTGCACCCGGATACAGCCACCGTCTTGTCGATCAGGGTGTCGTAGAACGACTGCACCGCCTCGAGCGACGCGGCATCGATACCGGAGACGACCTTGGGGGTGTTGACCAGCCCCCACTCGCGGTTGCCGGGGTCGATCCGCTCCGGGCTGTAGCCCAGGAAGAAGTCCCGCCCTGCGACCAGGCCGGAGACCGCCTCCAGCGCAGGAGCCAAAAGCTCTTCGGTAGTGCCGGGGTAGGTCGTCGACTCGAGAACCACGGTCGCCCCCGCCCGCAGGTGTCCGCCGAGGGTGGCGGCCGCCGTCTCGATGAAGGACAGATCGGGGACCCCCTCGCGCAATGGCGTGGGCACGGTGATGATGGCGACGTCGAAGCCGGCACAGCATCCGGGGTCGCTCGAGACGTGATACCGAGCGCTATCGAGCGCGGAAGCTAGCGTGCCGTCGGCGATGTCCTCGACATAGGACTCGCCGGCGACCAGACGAGCGACCCTGGCGGCGTCAGCCTCGTATCCGACGACGGTGTGACCCACCTCGACCGCGCGCATGGCCAGCGGGAGGCCTACATACCCCTGACCCACGACCACGACCCGCATCTCTTCCCGCCGCCTCATCGGCCCATCTTTGCAGGTGAGGCTCCCACTAAGTCGTAGCGACCACTGTCCGCGGCAATTTCGCCACGGACAGTAAAGTTTTTCGGCGGGTTTGCCGACAGGCGAAGCGTGAGATCAGAGCCGTGGTACCTCCGCCCCCTTCGTCAGCCTCCCTTCCTCCTGCGTCGTGTCCAGCGAAATGGCATGAAACGGCGCCGAAGTCTCTCCACCATCGTCCTGGGTGGCGTCATCGCGACCCTCGCCACCCTGGTCGTGCCCCATGCCGCGCACGCCTCGGCGTGGACCACGCTGTCAGGTCAAGCGTCCCCCTCCGGGTTTCCGGCGGGCGTCAACATCTACGACAGCGCCACCCTGAGCGGGGGAACCAACCCGACGGGGACGCTGACCTTCAAGCTGTGGGGCCCGGGCCAGGCTCCCTGCGGCGGCCCGCCCATCTTCACTTCTACCAAGGCCGTCAGCGGCAACGGCTACTACGAGTCGGCCACGTATCCCAGCGACCAGGCCGGCACCTACACGTGGCACGCGGCGTACAGCGGTGACTCCAACAACGCCCCCGCCAGCACCGTGTGCGGTGCCGCGACCCAGGCCGTGACGAACGGCAAGCGCACCCCCACGCTCAACACCGTCGCTTCCGGTGTGTCGCCCAGCGGAGCGATCAGCGATACGGCCACGCTCGGCAACGGTTCCGGACCGAACGGCCCCACGGGCACGATCACGTTCTCCCTGTTCGGCCCGGACAACATGGTCTGCGGCGGCCCGCCCGCCTTCACCGTCACCAAACCCGTGGCGGGGAACGGCGTCTACTCGTCCGGCTCCTTCACGCCCACGGCCTCCGGCACCTATCGGTGGACGTCCAAGTACAGCGGCGACGCCAACAACTTCTCGGCCTCGACGATCTGCTCCGACCCGGAGCAATCGGTCGTCGTCACGGCCATTGCGCCGCCGCCCCCGACGACAACCACGACCGCGCCCCCGACAACAACCACGACCGTACCCCCGCGGTCGGCGATTCAGACAACCCGGTTCGTGGAACGGGCCTTTCAGGATGTCCTCGGGCGGCCGCCTTCCGCTTTGGACCTGATCTACTGGGTCCCGCTCCTCGACGCTGGCTATGACCGATCGGCCTTCGGTCTCGCACTGACCTCGAGCGTGGAGTTTCGCCGGGCCATCGTCAACGCCGTCTACATGGGGCTTCTGAACCGGCCGCCCGACGCACCGGCGATGGACGCGATCATTGGCCTGCTAGCGGCGGGCTGGCCTCTGGATGTCGTGCAAGTTATCGTGCTCGGGTCCGACGAGTTCTACCTGAACAACGGATCAAGCCCCGCGTCGTTCGTGGACGCCCTCTACGTCCGAGTGCTGGGATTGTCGCCCGATCCGTCCGGTCGGACGTATTGGGTCGGGCGGCTCGTCCAGGGGATGGACCGTTACAACGTCGCCGGCGCATTCATCAACTCTGGGACCAACCACCAGAACCGGGTCAGGTTCGCCTACTCGTGGCTGCTGGGAAGGCCGGTTGACGCCTACGCCCTCGACTACTGGACGGCACACCTGAACAACGGTCTCCGCCAGGACCACATGTACGCCTACTTGATCGGGTCACCCGAGTACTGGTCGAAGGTCTGACACACCGACTCTTGCTGGCCGTCCCGAGGAACCTCAGGGGAGGTCCGTGCAGACCCATGAACTAGTGTTGGGCGCCATCGGCAGCGAGAGCGCGGGCCACTGAACCTCAGAGCGGGGATGCTTGTTCGGTCGTCATGACGGTGGAGACGGAGCCAATACTCCAGGCCTCGGACCGGGCGCCGTCGAGGGTCCACGATCCCGTCAGAAACTTCGGCCGCCGGCGATCCGAGGTGCGCTGGGGGCGGCCAAGGAGGCCTACCGGGGTCGCGTCCCCGCCCGATACGGAGACGGGGCGGCCTTTCGTGCCGGCTTCGACGAAGCACTGGCCAAGGTCTTGGCCCCTCACCAGGCCGTGCTGGACGTCGGTTCCGGCCGTGCGCCCACAATCCCGCTCGGAGTACGGCTCCCGGGGTGCCGGTACGTTGGCCTGGACATCTCACACGGTGAGCTGGAGCGGGCTCCGGCGGGCTCCTATGACGAGATGATCGTGACCGACACGGTCGAGTACGTACCAACTCTCGAGGAACAATTCGATGTGGTCGTCAGCTTCCAGGTGCTCGAGCATGTGAGGCCTCTCGACCAGGCATTCGACAACCTGCGGCGCTATCTCCGGCCCGGTGGTCAGCTGGTGGCGCAGATGTCTGGGACCTTTTCGATCTTCGGTCTGCTCAACCGCGTGATCCCCCAAGACGCAGCCCTGTGGCTGCTCCGCCGTTTCCTTCATCGCGACCCGGAGACCGTCTTCCCCGCCCACTACCACCGGTGCTACTTCACTGCGCTCGAACGCATCTTGGAGCCGTGGCACCATGCCGAAATCATCCCGCGTTTCATCGGGGAGCCGTACCTGCACCCCTGGCCGCCGTTACGGGCCGTTTTCATCGCCTACGAGGAGTGGGCCGTGCAGCGGGACTGCAGGAACCTGGCCTCCTACTACGTGGTTCGGGCCACCCGGTGACGTCCGGATCTCGCATCTTGCTGGACTGCCGCTGGCTCAACATTGGTGGGGCCGGACGGCTCACCGAGCTGCTGGCGCAAGGGCTGGCCGAGTTGCGGCCGCCGGGTACCTGGGTTCTGTGGGGGCCACCGGGGGTCGAAACCCTGGCGTGGGCGGGAAGCGAGGTCGTGCTCACCTCTATTGATCCCCGGTCGGCCTTCGGCCAGCGGAGCTGGTCACGGATCCCGCCCAACGACTTGGCCGTCTTCATGCATCAGAAGCGGCCGCTCCGGCCAATACCGTCGGTGACGGTCGTGCTCGACACCATCCCGCTGCGGTTCGCCCATGGAGCTGTCGACCGCCGCTCAAAGGAGCTGTTCCTGCGTGCCGTCGGCCGCCTCTCTCGCCGCGTGATCACCATCTCCGAGTACTCGCGCCGTTGCATTGAGCGTGACCTGGGCGTGGCCGCAGATCGGATCTCAGTTGTCCGCTTGCCCCTCGACTGGGACCTGGCAGAGCGGGTGCACCGGTTGCGGGCCGATGTCAAGGCCCAAGACGTCGCCATATACGTCGGCAACTTCGGCTCCCACAAGAATCTTCCCCGCCTGATCGAGGCGTTCGGACGCGCGGCGTTCTCTAGGACCGGCGGACGGCTGCTCTTGGTGGGTGGAAGCCTCGGCGAGGTACAGGAGCTGGCTAGCCGGCTGACCCAGCGAGAGCGATCCATGGTGGAGCTCTCTCCGATGTGCACCCGGCGGCAGCTCGAGGTCCATTACGCCGGCGCGCTGTTCCTCGTGCAGCCGTCTCTCGAGGAAGGGTTTGGACTTCCGGTCTGGGAGGCCCTGGCCTGTGGGCTTCCGGTGTGTGTCAGCGACGGAGGCGCCCTTCCCGAGGTCGCCAAGGGCCTGGTCGAACCGTTCTCCGCCACTTCAGTGCTGGCCATGGCCGAGGCGCTCGACGCTTGCGCCGAGCGAGCTCGCGACCTTCAAGCGGCCGGGGGGCCGAGCCCGTCGGAGGACCTGCATCGGACGGCGCCCGACTCGAAGGCCTTTGCCCAGCAGTTCGTGGCCATCGTGGAGCAAGCCCTGGCGTGAGCTTCTACACACCCCCGGTCGAAGTTCGATCCAGCGCCAGCGAGCCCGACTTGGCCGATGGAGGATCCGATACCCGATTCGGCGTTCTCGAGTGGTCCTATGCGCTCGTGATCGTCCAGACCGCGCTGGTGAACCCCGTGCTTGTCGACTTCGGACCGCTGCAGCTCTACGCCAACACGATCACCTGGCCGCTGCTCGCGGCGGGCGCCGCCGTGCGCTGGATCGGGGCTCGGGATCGCCGGCTGAGCTCAGCCTCGAACGGCCTAATCGTCGGCGCTGGCGCGGTCATCTGGCTCATCATCTTGCAAGGGACCATCACCGGCTTCGACCAGCACGCCACCGGCAACCTGCTCCGTCTGCTCTACGTGCCCATCGGGATCATCGCCGCGCTGGCCGTCTACCGCAGCATCGACCGGCTCCTCGACATTGCCATCGTCGCGCTCGGGGTCAAAGCGGTGATAGTTCTCGTTGGGCTCGTGGGAGGCACCATTGGGCTTCAGAATCGGCTGACCCTCCCCGAGCTCGGAGGGCACAACACCCTCGGGTCGTTCTTGGTGTTCATCGTCGTCCTGCGGGCCTCGACGTGGGTCCTAGGGGGACGAAAGCCCTCTGGCTTGGTGATCGCTTCGCTGCTGGCCATGCTCGCCTGCGTTTTCGTCACCTTCTCTCGCGGTGCGTTCGTGACCCTAGTGGCCGGCCTCCTTGCCCTTATGGGCCTGGCGCTGCGGCGGCAGCAATGGCGCGGTCGCTCGCTCCGGGCTTCGATCCTCCTGCTCCTCGTGCTCGTCCCGCTGCTCGTCAGCGGGCCAATCCAGGAACGGCTGACGGCTCTCAGCTTCACCCAGTCTTCGGGCCGCGACGAGATCTGGCGCCCAGCCTGGGACGGATTTGTCGACCACCCGGCGACCGGTTCAGGTTTTGGCTCGTTCGACGTCTACAGCCGGTTCCTCGTCGACCCGTTGAACCCCACGGGCAACACCACGTACTCGGCCCACAACCTGACCCTCCAGATCCTGTTCGAAGGCGGGATCATCGGGTTCCTCGCAGTGGCGCTGGCCACGTGGCTCCTGCTCCGGCGCTGCTGGAGCGTGGTGATGCTTCCCTGTGCGCTCGCCTTGTTCGTCGACTCCTTCTTCGAGACATTCCCCTACGTCGTGCAGGTGAGCTGGGTCTACGGCCTGATCTTCGCCGTGGGCCTCCGCCACCGCCTAAATTCGGACAACAGTCCCGTCGTGGCCACCGCCATGATTCCGCTCGCTACGTCCCACCTGGGCGCCGCCCGGCCTCGACCGGCACCTTGAGGTCAGCGGGCGGGATGCTGGCGAGCGTCGTCGGGCGCCGGTCGGCGTGGAGCTTGGCCGATCAGATCGTCTCGAGCGTGACCAACCTGGTCATCCTGGTAATGGTCGCGCGGTCGACGTCGCTGGCCGAGATCGGGGCCTTTGCCGTCGCCTTCACCCTTTACCAGTTCGTGCTCGCCCTCAGCCGGCCCCTGAACACCGACCCGCTCGTGGTCCGCTTCAGTGCCGCCGCCCCGGAGGATCACAGGAGGGCGGCCGTGGGCGCAGTGAGTGGAGCCCTGGGCCTTGGCCTGCTCATTCTACCGGTGGGTGCCGTGACCTGGGTCGTCGTCGGTGGCGGCACCGGCGCTGCCGTTCTCGGCCTGGCCGCCGTGGCTCCTGCGTTGTTCCTGCAGGACGCCTGGCGCTTCGTCTTTGTCAGCGCCGGCACCCCTGCGAAGGCAATGGTGAACGACCTCGCCATGCTGGTCTCGCTGGTGTTGTTCGGAGTCGTCGCATCCGAAATCGGGACGGGCCGTGCTGTTGATTTCGTGGTCGCGTGGGGTATGGCGGCCCTGGTGGGCGTGGTCGTCGGCGCCGTCGAGTCGTCGCTCCGGCCCAGGATCTCAGCCGGGATCTCCTGGTGGAGGGAAACCGGGAATCTGGGATCCCGGATGCTCGGGGAGAACGTTCTCGCCATGGGGGCGTACTCGCTGACCCTGTTGGCCATCGCCGCCATCTCAGGCGTCCCCGAGCTGGGGAAGCTGCGAACGGCTCAAGTGGCGATCGCGGTAACCAACCCGGTGATGCTGGCCGCGGGGATGGTGGTTGCCGCTGAGGGCACCCGGCTGCGATCAGCCGCCGACCCGCGTCTGACTCGCCTGGTTGGCACGGCATGGTTGGCAGCTTCCGCGGTGCCCGTGATGGTGGGCGTCCTGTGGCTCGCGGTTCCGGAGTCAGTTGGAACCCGGCTCCTGGGAGAGGGCTGGGCTGCCTCCCGTTCCATTGTGCTGGGTGCCGCTCTCCTCGGCGGGGGCATCGGCGCTACCACCGTGCTGTCCGCCGGTTTGCGGGCCATGGGCAGGGCGGTTTCTGCGCTCCGCTGCAGGGCCTTGGTCGCGCCCCTCACCTTTGGCGGCGGGCTGGCGGCGGCCTCGTTCAGCGGTCCGGCAGGGGCCGTGGTGGCCATGGCGGTGGCCGAAGCACTGTGTGCAACCATCATGTGGCAGAGGTTCAGGGCGTGGACGAGTCGGGAGCCGGTAGCATGAAAGGCCAGCGCGAGGAACGGGAGGCCCTGATCGGCGAGGTTCTGGCCCTCGCCACGGCCCACGAGGCGGCCACCGGGGAGCCCCTCGTCCACCTCAACACCGTCAGGGGCGTCTCCCGGTTCGTGGAAGACGCCTTGCTCATTCGCGATCACCTGCCCGCGGCGGCGTCGGTGGCCGACGTGGGCTGCGGTGACGGCCAGATGGCCTACGTGCTTCACCGCCTTGGCCTCAAGGTGGTTGCCGCCGACATCGGCCCCAAAGCCCCCCTGTTCGTCCGGAGCATTCCCGGCAACGAGGATCTCGGGGTTGTTCCCTACCTCACCCTGAAAGAGGGGGAATGGCCGGCTCACCTGGAGCGGAAGTTCGACGGCGTTTGCCTCTCCGGCGTCCTCGAGCACGTGCCCGACTTCGGGGAGTTCGTCCGTCAGACACGTTCGCTGCTCGAGCCCAACGGGATGCTGTTCATCTTCTTCTTCCCGAATCGGTTGAGTTGGATCGAGTGGGTCCACGACCGGCGCCTGGGCACGGCAACGCACCACCCGATCCGCTTCACCCCGCGCGAGCTGTCCCTGCTGCTCAGGTGGTACGGCTTCAAGGTCAAAGCCGTCGACTACGAGGAGATCCTCCCAGTCAACCTCACCCAGCTGCCGACCCGGCTTCGGGAGCCGCTGCGCCAATGTCAGCCGCTCCTGGCCCAGGCCAGCCGCGTGCTGCGCCGGACGCCCGGCATCCAGAAGATTTCGACGTCGTTCCGCGTGGTCGCGGTCAACGCCGTCAACTGGCACTGATCAGTTCGTACCCTCGTGAACGTCGTCCACGACCAGGTAGTGGCGGGGCGTACGGCTGGGTCGCGGGCCGACACCTTGCAACGAGTGGCTGAGCGAGCGGTGGGCCACAGGCTCGATGTCGGCGAAGTGGGCAGCCAGATCCGCTTGGACGAGGAAGGCGTTGGTACCCGAGAGTTCGGTGTGGACGAGCACGTAGCCCTTCTTGCGGCCAAGCGACCGCAGCGCTCCCAGCGATGCGCCGTAGAACTCCGTGCCGTCCCACGCCCAGTCGGGGTCATAGGGCTGCACCAGGCACGCATTGTTCTTCAGGAGGCCGTTGTACTCGATGACGACCACACGGGGTCTGAACGCTTCGAGCGCCTCCCACACCCAGTAGTCGTTGCCGTCGATGTCGATGGACAGCAGGTCGAAGTTCTCCGGGACCTCCGACTGCCGGAAAAGGGCGTTGACGTTGTCCGGCCGTACCAGGGCCGACAAGGTGGCGACCGCCTCCCGGTCGCGGTACTTGCGGTGCAAGCCGGTGAAGTGGCCCGGCGAACCCTCGATGAACAGGCCCGACCAGCCGAGGACGTCGGCGAGGAAGACGGAGTTGCCCTCGGAGCCGTTTCCGATCCCGAATTCGACAAAGTACCGGTTGGTGGTCCCGATCCGGCGGAAGATCTCGGCGAGGACCCCGTCCTCGCCGTTCTGGGAGAAGACCTTGAATTCCGCGGCGGTGAGGCTTCGGCCGGGCTCATCGTGCGCCTCGACGAGTGCGGCCACGTTGTTGTAGATGAGCCGGTCCCGCACGCGCACGTCCGTCAAGATCCTTTTCGCCAGCTGGCGGGGATGACGGAGGCGCCAGTAGATCGCCTCGGTTGTCCGAAGGAATGGGCCCATTGAGCCGTAGCTGTAGCACATGGGCCACGACGGGCGGCGCCTCGCGAGGTGGGGGGCGCCCGCCAGCCCCGCTCCAGAATCGGCGAGCTCGATGAGGGTTGCCATCGTCCACGACTACCTGACGCAGCGGGGCGGGGCCGAGCGGGTGGTGCTCTCGATGATGAAGGCGTTCCCGGACGCGCCCCTGCACACGTCCCTATTTGACCGAACGGCAACCTTCCCTGACTTCGCCACGTCCGACGTCCGCCCGATGGCGATCAACAAGCTGGCCCTCCTTCGCCGCCATCACCGAATGGCGCTTCCGCTGCTGGCTCCGGCGTTCGCCACCCACGAAGTTCACGCCGATGTGGTCCTCTGTAGTTCCAGCGGATGGGCCCATGGCGTACGCACGACCGGCGTCAAGGTCGTCTACTGCTACTCGCCCGCCCGCTGGCTGTACGAGAGCGAGACGTACCTCGGGAATCGTCAGTCGGTTGCCCGGTGGGGGCTGGCGGCAGTGCGTGCGCCTCTGGTCCGCTGGGACCGCAGGATGGCAGGCACAGCTAGCCGCTACCTCACGCTCTCGAACGTCGTGCGTAAGCGCATCCAGCTCACTTACGGGATCGAGGCCGAAGTCTTGCCGCCGCCTCCGACCATCGACGTGACCGCGGCCCGACGCCCGCCCGCTGATCTGTACCCCGGATTCCTGCTGTGCGTGGCCCGTCTTCTGCCCTACAAGAACGTGGATGCCGTCGTCGCCGCCTTTCAAGAGCTTCCGGGTGAGCGCCTGGTCGTGGTCGGCATCGGGCCCGAGGAGGGAAGGCTGCGCCAGTTGGCGGGGCCCAACGTCAGGTTTCTCGGCCTCGTCGACGAGGAGGAGCTGCGCTGGCTGTACGGCGCCTGCGCCGGGGTCCTTTCTGCGAGCTACGAGGACTACGGCCTGACGCCCCTCGAGGCGGCCACCTTCGCCAAACCTGTGGCCGTGCTGCGAGGAGGAGGCTTCTTGGACACCGTCGTGGAGGACGAGACGGGCGTCTACTTCGAGCAGCCCGTTCCCGCCGAGATCGTCGTTGCCGTCCGGCGCCTGCTGGCGAGAGCCTGGCCCGAGGAGCGGCTACAGGCCCACGCGGCGTGCTTCGATGAGGTGCGCTTCGTACGGCGACTGCGCGAGGTGATCGATGAGGAGGTGCACCGGCGGTGAATGGCTCGGAAGGTGTCGAAAGCTGTTACGCCTGCCGCGGGCCCGTCGTCCGCCGGAGCATCGGCGGTACCGAGATGAGCGTGTGCCCGGCCTGTGGGATGGGTTCGCTGGGGCGGAGAGAGCACGACAAGGACTACTGGCAGCGAAACGCCGACCCCAAGGCCGCCCTGGCCGACGACTTCTGGACGAACGCCAAGAGCGGGGTATTCCGTAGCGCGCTGCAGCTATTGGGCCGCCAGGGCGGTCCCGGCCGGCTGGTGGATTTGGGTGGGGGCGTCGGTCACTTCGCCGAGCTGGCCCTCGATCTCGGGTGGGACGCCTACTCGATCGACGTCGCGCCGCTGGCTGCTGAGGCCGCGGCCGAGCGTCTTGGGGCCGAGCGGTCGTTCACCACGCCGCCGCCGGGCCTGACTGGCATCTGCGACGCGGTGACGCTGTGGTGTGTCATCGCCCACGTCGACGACCCCGGCGCGCTGATCAAAGAGGCGCTGAATCTGCTCCGGCCTGGGGGTCGCCTCCTGCTGACCACGCCCAATTTTCGTTTCCAGCGCCCCTACGCCCGGTTCCTGGCCCGGATCGGCCGTCCCGTCGACTTCGTCGCGCTGGAGCACTACCTGCACTTTTCGCCGTCCGCTCTGGACCGAGTTCTGAGCGACAGCGGTGCTGCGAGCTGGCGCTACGAGTACGTCGGAGTCACCGAGAGCTGCTGCGGAATGGAGGGGCGATTCACCCGCTTCGTGGTACCCGCAAAGAAGGTGTGGAACCGGAGCGCGGTCGCGTTCTCACGGCTGGGGCGGGACTCGCTTTGCTCCGAGCTGCAGGTCGTCGCGGTCAAAGCGAGCCCAGCAGGAGCCGGAACGGTGGCTCCCAGGGGCCGGATGCCGTAGATCCCCGGGTCACGGCTGGTGGCGATGTGACTGGTGGGTCTGCCCGTCCCGGCGGACATTGCGAGCGGGCTTAGGCGGCTCTTGGCCGAGACATGGTCGGTGGACAGATTGCGGGCCCACGCCCGCCCGCTTCGACGACGCCACCTTTCTACAACGTCTTCAAGAGGTGGTCGCTGAAGAGGCCGGCGCGAGCTGAGCGGGGCAGTCGACAAGACTGGCTCGGCCTACCGGAGGAGGAGGAGATCGGTAAGGTGCCGCTCGGGGTAGCGCATCCGCAAGCACCCGATGTCGCCTGTCTCGAGGATAGAGCCGTCGGTGACTCCAGCGGCCAGCCGGCGAAGGTCGACGACAGTCGTGTAGTCACGACGTACCAGGTCATCGAAGCGGGCACAGGTCTCGCCGAGCGCCTTTGGCCAGTACTCAACGACGATGGGCACACCAGCCTCTACCGCCGTCTGTGCGCCTTCGAGCACGAAGGTCTCGTGGCCCTGTGCGTCGATCCAGATCATGCCGATCGCGCCGACGTCGATCTCACCACGAGCGACAAGCGAGTCGAACCTGGCGCATGCCACCAGGCCCTCGGGGCCCGGATCCCCGGCATAGGAGGCGGCGAGGGGGAGGATTCGGTGGTCACCGAAGTTCCTCGATGATCTTTCCAGCACTGCCTCGCCATCATGCGAGGACAGAGCCAAGCAAGTCGCTCGGGCGCGACCATCGAGGCCGTTGAGAGACAGGTTGGCCCGTAGCAGCCGAAAGTTGTGACCGTCGGGTTCGAAGCAAACCGCCCTAGCGAAACCGAAGTGGAGGAGGGCGTCAACCGTCGAGGTCCCGATGTTCGCCCCAACGTCGACGAACGTCGTGCCGGGGCCCGCCGTTCGTCCGTTCGATTTCAAGAACGTCAACGCCGTGTCCATGTACACCCGTTCGAACCCGCCGGTGATGAAAACCCCCCGCCCGATCACCTCGTCGTCGGAGTCCACGAGCATCTGACCGGATCCGAAGGGAGTGACGAGGACGTCCGAACTCTTGCGCAGGAGCGCCCACAGCAGCCCCCGTCCCGCCGTCCGGCTCGCTCCGCGGTAGTTCAGTGCCACCTTCCCCAGCTCCCGAGAGCGGCGATCCCACTGCTCGGGCAACCGGCCGGCTAGCCGCCGACCCAGCTCGATTGCTTCCAGCCGGTATTTGGCGTCAACCAAATCTCTGCTCCTGCCGCCTCCGAGGTGAGCGCCGTGTCGGGGCTGGAGTCTCGCGCAGTCCGCACCACAGACGTTGTTTGGGCGATTTGTTAGCGGTGGGGCCGCCAGAGACCTACCATTCCCCGGGCACGGCGTGTGGGCAGGGTGACTGGTGGGGGATAGTGGCACTCAACGAGCTTTTCGAGAATCAGGCGGCGAAAATGCAGCCGGTCGCCGAGGCTGTCACCGCGCAAACTCGCACGCGTGCGACGAGCTGGGTTCGCCCCTACGCAATCGGCCTCGCCGTCGCCGACTCGGCGGCCGTGCTCCTGGCCGCGGTCATGGCCCAGCTGGCGCGGTTCGGACACCTTGAAGTTCTCCAGACCGACCCGCTGGGGTACTCGTACAACCTGGTCGCCGCCGTACTCGCCCCCGCTTGGGTGCTGACCATGATGCTGGGCGGCGCCTATGAGCGGCGCCACCTCGGATGGGGCACCGAGGAGTACCGGCGGGTGTTCGACTCGGCCGTGCGTTTCCTGGCCCTGGTCGCCATCATCGCGTTCCTCTTTCGAGCGGACTTCGCACGGGGTTTCGTAGCCATTGCCATCCCCCTGGCGACGGCGTTCACGCTCGCTCTGCGATACGCCCTGCGCCAGTGGATGCACCGCATGCGCAGGTACGGCCGGTTCACCAAGAAGATCCTCGTCGTCGGCTCTCTGAACGCGACCCGAGAGCTCATATCAAAACTCGACGCGTCGGCCTCGGGGCTGTCCGTCGTCGCCGCCTGCATACCGGGAGCCACCGGGACGCTGGAAGTCGACGGGCGATCGGTGGCGGTAGTGGCCGACCCCGCCTCAGTGCTGGAGGCGGCGCTCTCCTCGCAGGCCGACGCCATTGCCGTCGCCGACGAGACGCTGTCCAACGGATCGCTGCGCCGGTTGGCCTGGGAGCTCGAGGGCACCGGGATCGACCTCATGGTCGCACCCGTGCTGACCGACGTGGCTGGGCCGCGTGTGTCCATCCGCACGGTTTCCGACCTGCCCCTTCTCCTGATTGAAGAGCCCGAGCTCAAGGGTCTGAGCCGTGTGGCCAAGGCCGTGTTCGACCGGAGCCTGGCCGTCGCCGGCCTCGCCCTGCTCGTGCCGTTCCTCCTCGTCGTGGGCCTTCTGGTGCGCCTCACCAGCCCGGGCCCCGCCTTGTTCCGCCAGGTGAGAATCGGGCTGGGGGGCCGGCGCTTCGTCATGTGGAAGTTCCGGACGATGACGGTGGATGCCGAAGCCCGACTCGCTGAGATCTTCCATCTCAACGAACACGACGGCCTTCTGTTCAAGATTCGGGACGACCCGCGGATCACGAAGCTCGGCCGGGTCTTGCGACGCTGGTCGATCGATGAGTTCCCCCAGTTGTGGAACGTGCTGAAGGGCGACATGTCGATAGTGGGGCCGCGGCCTCCGCTGCCGGCCGAGGTGGAGCGGTACGAACACCACGTTCGGCGCCGCTTGCTCGTGAAGCCGGGGGTGACCGGCCTGTGGCAGGTCAGCGGACGGACGGGGCTGCCCTGGGACGAGGCCGTCCGCCTCGACCTTTATTACGTCGAGAACTGGTCGCTCTCGATGGACGCCATGGTTATAGCGAAGACGGTCGCCGCCGTGGTCCGAGGCCGGGGAGCCTGCTAAGGATCGCTCCTCCGGGCGGATAACATCGGCCGGTGCCTCCCTCCGACAGCGGTCCCGAGGTGCACCTTCGCGACTACCTACGAGTCCTGAGGCGCCGGAAGGGCCTCATCGCCCTCGTCTTAATGCTTTCGGTGGGCCTGGCCGTGGGGGCGTCGTTCCTGCAGACGCCGCTTTACGAGGGCAGAGCTCAGGTGCTGCTCCAGTCCCGGAGCAGCGAGTCGCTCTTCGACGCGAATTCCGGGCAGAGGCTCGACCCGACGCGTGCGCTTCAGACAGAGATACAGGTCTTGAAGAGCCGGCCCGTCAGGGCCGAAGTCCGGAGGCGGGTGGGAACCGCCCCCAAGGTCTCAGCCAGCCCCGTCGGTCAAACCGACATCATCGAGGTTACCGCAATGGATCGTGTGCCCAAGAAGGCAGCCGAGATCGCCAATGCGTACGCGCGGGCGTATATCGACTTTCGCCGGCAGCAAACCGTCGATGACCTCCTGGGCGCCAGCAACCAGATCCAGCGAAAGATGACGGGTCTGCAGCAGGAGATCGATGCCGCAAGCGGTGCTCAGCGCGACGCCCTGATCCAGCAGCACGGATTGTTCAAGCAGAAGCTCGATCAGCTCCAGGTGGACACCGAACTGAAGCGGGGCGGGGCCCAGTTGGTCGCCGACTCGGCGGTACCGACGTCGCCGGTCTCCCCCAAACCCCTTCGCAACGTCCTGTTGGCCCTGATTCTCGGCTTCCCCCTGGGTATCGGTCTCGCTCTGTTCGTCGAGTATCTCGACGACTCGGTCAAGACCAAGGAGGACGTTGAGCGGGTGGCCCCAGGTGTCAACGTCGTCGGGCTGATCCCGGTAGTCGGAGGTTGGAGAGACCGGGGCGAAGCACGAGTCGTCTCGCTCGCTGAGCCGACGTCGCCAGTTTCCGAGGCCTACCGGTCGCTGCGCACGTCGGTGCAGTTCCTATCCCTCCAACGCCCGATCCGCTCCGTTCTGATCACCAGCGCCAACGCCAAGGAAGGCAAGACGACCACGCTGTCCAACCTCGGCGTCGCTCTCGCCCGCTCCGGCCTCAAAGTCGTGATCGTCTGCTGTGACCTTCGCCGTCCGCGCGTGCACGACTTCTTCGGGCTGAGCAATGCCGTCGGGTTCACGTCAGTTCTGCTGGGTTCCACCGACCTCGCTTCGGCCATCCAGAAGGTGCCGGATGTCGACCGGCTCCACCTGCTGGCCTCCGGCCCGCTTCCGCCCAATCCTTCGGAACTGCTTGCCACCCGGCGGACCTGGGAGCTGTTCGCGTCGATGCAGGATCAAGGCTTCACCGTCCTGATCGACGCGCCTCCGCTTCTACCCGTGACTGATGCCCTGGTGTTGGCCCGCCATGTGGACACGGCACTACTGGTCGCGGTGGCTGGCGCAACGTCGCGCAAGGAGCTCGGAAGGGCCATTGAGATGCTTCGCCAGGTCGATGCTCCGCTGGCCGGCGCCGTGCTCAACGGAGTGACGTCCGAGGGCTCGTACGGCTACGACTATCAGTACTACCGGGCGGAGCCCTCGAAGAAGCGTTCAGCGCGTACCGAGCCGGCGTCCAAGTAGCGGGGGTTGAAAGGCGCGCGCCGTCGTAGAAGGCGGTGGTGGAGCCCGGCGTGGGTCTGGCGACACCGATCGAGTCGCCGGCGACGCCGAGTGTTCGACCGGGGAACTCGACCCCGCCGCACGCCGGCCAGGAGGATCCTCGTCGGGATCGCCCTTACGAGTGGGGCTGCCGCCGTAGTGTTGTTGGTCGCTGCGGGGCTGGTGGTGCGGGCTGCCCGCCACGACGTCCTTCTCGCTCGCCAATCGCTGCTTGAGGTGGCCGACAATCCAGCCCGCCTCAGTGCCAGCGAGGGCAGGGCTGCAATGCGGGAAACCATCGAAGGCGCGCTGGCTCGCCTGGACCGGGCCCATAGCCGAGTGGACGGGTCGCCGTCTCTGAAGCTTGTGGCCCAACTGCCGCCCCTGGGATCCCAGCACGACGGGCTGGTTCATCTGATCGATGACTCGAGGGCGGCGGCGCTCGCTGGGCGCGACTTGGTCCGGACGCTGGAGTCGGTGTCGGCCGGGAGCAGAATCAGCGGCGGGCACGTTCCGCTCGGCGGCCTCCAGCAACTCGAAAGAGCCACCCGGCAGGCCGGGACCCGCATCGGTGGCCTCGTCAGCCGCCATCGCGGCCTGTGGGGTCCCCTGGGGAACGCTCGTCGCCAATTCGACGAGACGGCCCGATCGACCGCAGCGCGGTTGGCCGGAGGCGCCGACGCCCTCGGCGTAGCCCGCACGTTCATGGGTGCCGACGGAGATCGGCGGTACCTGGTGGCACTTCAGAACAACGCGGAGATGCGGGACCAGGGAATGGTTCTCTCGTATGCGCTCGCCGGCTTCAGTGCAGGAGTGCTCGACCTCCAGGTCGGGGGGTCAGTCGCCAATCTTAACCTCGACTCGCCGGCCGACACTCCGATCCCACCCGGAACTCAGGAGGTCTTCGGGTCGATCCTGCCGACCCAGATCTGGCAGTCGGTGAACGCCACTGCCGATTTTCCGTTCAGCGCACGAGCAATGACCGACATGTTCGCCAGGGCCACGGACTCGAGCGTCGACGGTGTGATCGCCATCGACGTTCCCGGTCTGGCGGCTCTCCTGAGGGTCGTCGGACCGATCGAGGTCGAGGGCCTATCTGAGCCGGTCACCGACAAGAACGTGGGCCGGATCGT
>JBHENM010000463.1:0-1334 GCA_046262035.1 Acidimicrobiales bacterium
CCTGGCTTTGGCGGTGTTGCCGGGCTGCGGGGACTCGGACGACGAGAGCGAGCCGGCGTCGCCCACCTCGAGCGCCCTCCAGGACCGGCTGTCGGAGCTGGCGGGACAAGGGGTGTTCGTCGGTGGAGTGGCTTTCACCGGCAACTTGGTGGCGATCCACTTCGACCGCGCCGACGAGAACGCTCCCGGCATGCGGGTCTTCGTCACCGACGGACTTCCCGACGGCAATGCCGAGTGGTTCGAGGGCAAAGCGGCGGGAAACCGCTTCAACTTCACGTCGGCCAGCGGCAGGGCCAGGATCGAGGGCACGATCGAGGAGTTCGAGACCGACGGCACCGTCACTCTCGCCGACGGTCAGACCCGCAACTTCTTCACCCGTCCGGCGGGTGACGGCGCCGGCATCTTCGAGGTGACGGTCGCCGGGGACGGCTCGTGGAAGGGCCAGTCGCTCGACGGTTCGACGTTCGACGCCCGCAAGACGGGGGCGTACGTCGAGGGCAGCGTCGTGTCAACGAGGGGTGAACGCTACCCCTTCAAGCACAACGACCTGATCAGCCGCCTGGGTTACGCCACCGCCGGCGGGGCGCCTGACACGTACCTCACGGTCGTCACCCGTCAGGCGACGGAGATCCAGGGTCGCGGCGGCGACGTTAGGCGAGGCACGCCGAGCACCAACGTCGTCTCCCTCGACCTATCGCAGGAGGCGACACCGACGCCAGGCGTCTATCACGGTCGGGTGGCGCGGACCACCGACCGGCTGAACTTCGAGACCAAGCCGAACCCCGACGGCACCACGTTGCTGCGGGCCTACGTTTCCGACTCTGAGCCGGAACCGGCGGGTGACGTCCAGTGGTTCGCCGAGCCGGTCAGGCCGCCCGAGTTCGCCATGAGGTCGAAGATGGGCGACGCCACGATCAACGGGACCATCACCGACGAAGGGATCGGCGGCGAGATCACCCTCCCCGACGGTGTCTCCCGCCGCTATTTCGCCGTCCCCAGCGGCCAGGGCGCCGGCATCTTCGAGGTAACGGTGGCCCCGGACCGTCGTCACACGGGGACCTCCGAGCAGGGCGCCAAGCTCGACGTCCGCTACGAGAACGGCACCGTCATGGGCACCCTGACGTCACCCGAAGGCGGATCCTTCCCGATGCTCGGCGCCGACCTCGCCCACGCCTTCCGGTACACCGACGAGTACAGCAAGCCCGGCCAGTACACAGCGTTCGTGGCCCCCCGTGGACGGTACGTCTTCGGCCGAAGCAACGACTCCGCTGAACGGAACGTCCGGGGGGGCACCACGGGAGTGAACATCATCGGTCTCGACAAGAAGTGCTGAG
>JBHENM010000464.1:0-1593 GCA_046262035.1 Acidimicrobiales bacterium
AACGACGCCGTGTTCCTCGACGGCCTGGGGGCGGCCGCCCTGCCCGACCCCACCACCGCCGGGGACTTCTGCCGGCGCTTCGACGAGGCCTCGATCATGGCCCTCCAGGAGGCGGTCAACCGCTGCCGGGCCGGGGTGTGGGCCCGCCAGAGCGGCTCCTTCACGGCGGCCACGGCCCGCATCGACGCCGATGCCACCATCGTGGGCACCGACGGCGAAACCAAGGCGGGTATGGACATCGCCTACAACGGAACCTGGGGCTACTCGGCGCTGGTGTTCGTGCTTGTCGGCCCAGCGCGGCGACACGGGCAGGAGCAGCGCGCACCAGGCCTTGATGCTCCACGCCAGCGACGCCATGGTCATGTAGGCCCGGTTGGCATTGAGGGTGTTGACCGGCGCGTGCAGGGCCCGCACGCCGCCCTTGAGCTGGGCGATGAGGTTCTCCTGGTTGCAGCGCCGGCGGGCCTCACCGACGACCTCGTCAGCGCTGAGGGCCCGGTCGTTCGTGATGTAGAAGAAGTAGCGGTACTCCTCGAACAGCACGGCCTCGCCCCGCTCGACGGAGATGTTCTTGCGCAGGGCGACGACCCGGTAGTCCTTCTTGCACTTGCCGGGCCGGTAGTCGAACTCGACGACGTCCTCGGCGGTGGTGCGCAGCACCTTGTAGGCGCGCTGGGCGACGATGCCGTCCTTCACGTTGGCCGGCCGGGTGCGGGGCTTGGTGGCGACCGCCCGCTCGGCCCGGCCTACCAGCTCGTGGTAGAGGTCGTCGGGGGTGCCGTTGGCCTTGGCGACCAGGTTGGCCTTGGCGTCGTAGCCGAAGACGAAGCGCACGCCGTCGTCGTCCCAGCGGTCGAGCTCGGCGGTGAGGGAGAAGTCGGTGTCGCCCCGGAGCAGGACATCGGCAAAGCCGGCCTCCCGGCACAGGGCGATCGCCTTGTCGTAGAGGGGGACCACGCCCTCGTGGGAAGGCCGGTTGGCGCCATGAAGGCCCAGGTAGAGGGGCTCGGCGGTGTTGGCGAGGGACACCATCAGCGCCGAGTAGCCCCACGTGCCGTTGTAGGCGATGTCCATGCCGGCCTTGGTTTCGCCGTCAGTGCCCACGATGGTGGCATCGGCGTCGATGCGGGCCGTGGCGGCCGTGAAGGCGCCGCCCTGACGGGCCCATGCCCGCAACCGGCAGCGGTTGACCGCCTCCTGGAGGGCCATGATCGAGGCCTCGTCGAAGCGCCGGCAGAAGTCCCCGGCGGTGGTGGGGTCGGGCAGGGCGGCCGCCCCCAGGCCGTCGAGGAACACGGCGTCGTTGCGCCTGGACTCGATGTCGTCGAGGCGGGTGCCGCCGCAGAGGGCGTTGTAGGCGATGTTCAGCACGTGGTCGGACTCGTGGTAGGGGCGATGCTGGGCCAGCACGTGCACCGAGGCGTCGATCTCGGCGGCCAGGCCAACCTCGGACACCAGGCGGGCGACCATCCCCATACCGCCGTGCGCTGTTGCCTTGGTTCGCTCGGAGTACTCATAGGCGATGTTCGCCCGTCCCAGCACCGGGCCGCCCCCGTTCGGCTCCACCGCGTCCTTGAGCCGTCGCTCGATGGC
>JBHENM010000465.1:0-31511 GCA_046262035.1 Acidimicrobiales bacterium
GCGCCATCGACGCCTGCTACGGCCGCCAGCGCGGGCCGCAGCGGGTCAGCGACGACGACCGACGGGAGCTGTTCGCGCTCATGAGCTCGGCCGAGGGAGTGACCGAGTTGGCGGCCACCTTCGACGGCCGCGACGTCTTGCAGTTCGTGGCCGAGTGGGGCGGCGACAGGCTCAATGCCGGCGACGTCGCCACCCTGGCCGACACCTGGCTGATCTCGTCCGAAATCGTGCCCCTCAAGCCCGCCCAGCGCGATACCCGCTCGGGCGATGTCATCCGCCGGGGCGACGGGCGCACCGTGGCCGCGGTGGAGGGTGAGGCTCTCTACACCACCCGCCACATGCTGGCCATCGAGGGCCAGATCACCGGCGCCTACGAGCGGGCCCGCCACGCCGGGGTGACGCCCGTGCCCGCCGAGGCGGTCGACAGGGCCCCCGAGCAGTGCGCAACGAGGAGGAGGCCATCGCCGCCCGGGCGAGGCTGTCACCGCCACGAGAGCTGGTCACTCGCCTCGGACCCCGGCCCAGTGCCGGGCCCACCCGCGACACCTGGGACGAGGCGGTGGGTCACGTGGCCGTCTACCGCGCCCGGTACGGACCGAAGCCCGTCGCCGAGGGCCCCTTCGTGAGCTGGGCCCTCGGGCCCGTTCCCGACAGCGGCGCCCGCCAGGACGCCTACAGCGCGGTGGGCGACGCCCTCCTCAGGGCCGAGCAGGCCAGCCTGCTGCAGCGCACGCCGGCGCAACTGGCCCAGGAGCGGGCGCACCTTCGCAGCGCCATGGCGCCGCCCAGCCCCCAGCGCCTCACCCAGGCTCTCGGCCACCAGAGCGACGCCCAGCGCGCCCTCACCGAGGCCGAGGCTCGCCACGCCGGCGCCGTCGACGCCCAGCGCTCGGCCGAGCGAGGGTTCCTACGCCGGCCCACGGCCAAGCGCACCGAGGCGGCCGGTGTCGAAGTGGAGGCGTCGTTGGCTGCCCGGGCGGCGGCGGTCGACACGCTGCGGCGGGCCACTGAGCGCGTCGCTGCCCTGCAGCCCGACGCGCTGGCCGAGGCCCGCCTGCCACTCGAGCAGCGCCTCGCCCGCATCGACCGGGCCATCTCCGCCCACGTCGACGACGCCGTGGCCAGCCCCGCGCCGTACCTCACCGACGCACTGGGGCCCCGCCCAACCGACCCGGCTCAACGCGAGCGCTGGAACACCGCCGCCCGTCACATCGAGACGTGGCGACAGGCCGAGCTCGGCCTGGGGCCGTCCGCGGGCGAGCTGGGCGACGACGGGTTGGTGGCGGCCATCGGTGCTCCGCCGCAGGACCCGGCCCTGGCCCTGCGTCATGACCTGGTGGTACGGAATCTGCCGGTGGAGTTCCAGCCGACTCGCACCCTCGACAGGGCCGTCGAGGGCCCGGCGCTGTCGATCGACTGACCGGGCCGCCCGGTGCGGGCCGGCAAGGGGTGGCAAGTCGCCTGGCAAGTCGGCTGGCAAGTCGCGACTGCATCTCGCCGGCGCTGACAGCGGATTTTTCTTGATTTGACCTTTTTGGCAAGCCCGTGGGCAAGTCCCGTGGCAAGGGGCGAGGCGCATCGTTGCCCCATGGCCAAACTGTTCCGAGACCTGCAGCGGACGTGGGAGCGCGACGGCGCGGGCCCCGACGCCCGCGCCGCCCTGGCCCGCTGGGCCGAGGCCCAACCCCCGCTGGCCGCCTACACCAGCCCCGCTGCGCTGGTGGCTGCCGCCCACCACCGGGACGCCGAGGAGGCCAAGGCCCTCGTCGAGGCCCTGACGGAGAAGGCGGCCACCGACGCCTGGGCGGCCCGCACCGTCCTGCACGCGCTGCTGCCCGGGCTGGCCGCCATGAGCCGGGAACACCTCGACATGGTGGGCCCCGCCCGCGAGCCCTTCGGCGACGTCGACGACCTCGACCACTTCGTCGTGTCAACGGCCTACGAGCGCATCGCCGAAGTCGCCTCCGAGGTGCCCCGCTACCGCTTGCGCACCGTGCTCGACTCCACCTGGAGCCGCCCGCGCACCCACGCCGAGGCCCACCGCCGCGACCACGACCGCCGGGTCGACGTCGATGACCTGCCCGGCGGCCAGCCGGCACCGGCCCGTAGCGCGGCGGAGGAGCTGGCCCTGATCCTCGTCGACGCGGTCAAGCGACGGGTGCTCAGAGCGCTCACCGCCCCTCGGGGTGCGTCAGGGCCCGCTGCGAGCCGCCGCTGCGCTCCGGTTCTCGCTGGGGCTGCGCCCCGCCCTTGACCCACCTCGGGGGCGGTGAGGGGGGCGCTCCCATGAACCCGATGGCTTGCTCTGCCCCTTCGGGGCGGCCATCGGATTCCTGCATGACACCGCAAGCACGAGGAGGTCGAGCTATGAGACAGCTGTGGCGGGCGGTGGGCGGAGACGTCCGTGTGCCCCCGGAGGAGGCGGAGTGGTGGGGCGCGTCCCTGGCGGTCCTCGTCGCTGCCATCCACCACCCCGGTGTGCTGGCCGCCCACCAGCCTGGTACCGACCCCTCTGGGGTGGCCCGCGACGTGCTCGTCGACGTCGGACAGCTGCAGGAGGCGGCGGTGTGCGCCGCGGCGCAGGCGCAGCGTGAGCGACCAGGGGGGCGGCGGTGGCGGGCGGCGGTGCGCCGGGAGGGCGACGAGGTCGTCTTCTCCCCGGGGCCCGAGGTGGCCAATCTGGCCCTGTGCCTCGAGATCTTCGCCACCGCCGTCCTCGAGCCCGCAGGTGGCGACGCCACCACCGTACGGGGAGCAACCGCCTACGCGGCATCGGCGTGGTCGACCGACATCGCCAGGGCGAGCGGTGCTCTTGCGGACTTCGGCCGTGGCGAGGCGGCAATCGGCGTCCGCACAGCGCGAGGCGCGATACGGGGGGACGCGCCAGGCCGTGCCCGCGCTGGCGGGCAGCGGTTCAGGGGGGCGGAACCATCCGGAACCGTTGAGCACGGGAGGCGAGGCCATGACCGCCCGTCGTCAACCGGTCGTCGCCCTAGAGCGGCCAGTGCGATCGATCTCGTCGCGGTCGCTTCTAGAAGCGGGCCTGGCGTACGCGTCAGCAGGGTGGCCGGTGCTGGCGGTGGCGGGTCACCAGGCCCTGGTGGGGGCGGCAGCGGCCATCGGGCTCGGTCGGCGGGAGGCGGAGGCGACGATCCGAAGCGGCCTGGGCGCCGGCAGGTCCGTGCCCCGCAGGGCGGGCGAACGGGCCAAGAACCCACCGATGGCCGGCGGGGAGGGGCGATGAAGCCGCCGGCAGGAACCATCAGACGGGCCACGGGTACAACGGTGAGCAGGGGAGTGCGCCATGGTGAACCAACCGGCTGAGGGCAACGGCCTGCTGGACGTGGCCGGGGCGGCCTCCCACCTCGGCGTCAGTGAGGCCTTCATACGCCGCCTCGTGCTCGAGCGGAGGGTCCGCTACTTCAAGGTGGGCAAGTTCGTGCGCTTCCGGCCCACCGATCTCGACGCGTTCGTCGAGGCGGGGAGGCGGGACCCGGTGGAGCCGTGGGTGCACGTCCGGTCACCACAGCGGCGAGGCGCACGGCATGCCAGCGCGTCGCGGGGGACAACCGCGGGGCCGCGCGCCAGCGGGAGAGGGCGCTGATACCTGATCAGCGGGTGGCCGTGGTCACACCGAGCAGGCCCACCTCGCGGGCACTCGAGTCCGCTGATACCGGAATCCCAAGGCCGAGTGCCGACTCCGTGGAGCCACCCCTGCCGCGGGGAGGCGTCGACCTCGCGCCGTTCTCGCGTGTCACATCTGTGTCACAACGGGACGCTCCAGGTCAGAGAAAGGTCCCCTGACCTGCATCTTTCCCTCCGTTCAGCGGGTGGAGGTGGAGGGAATCGAACCCTCGTCCTTCGGGTTCTTGACGGGCCTTCTCCGAGCGCAGCCGGCGATCTTGTCTCGGGCGGTCGCTCGTCGCCGGCGCCGGCGACCGCCCCAGTCAACTGAGATGTCCCGGAGGAGCCCGCTGACGCAGCTCTACCGGTAAGCCCTGTTAGATGACGCCCGGTTCCGGCCCACAGGGCTTGGACCGGTCAGACGTCGCTGTTAGTTAGGCAGCGAGTGCAAACGACTCAGTGTCGTTGGCGTTTGTTTGTTTTTTTCCGGCTCTTTAACGTGGCTCCGGAGACCACGGCTCGCTTCTCCCGTCTCGACGACCGAAGTCGAAACCATGCACCCCCGTGTGTTTCGCCTTGCAAGCGAAGCCTGCTCGGCTAGTTGGGTCACCATTCTAAACCCTGCGCTGATCGCTTCCCTTCCCGGTGTTCCGGTGGGCCATGGCCCGCTCGGTGTCCCGGTCGGCATCCCGGGTGGCGATGGCCTCACGCTTGTCGTAGCGCTTGCGACCCTTGGCCAGGGCCAGCTCCACCTTTGCCTTCCCCTCCTTGAAGTACACGGTGAGGGGCACCACCGTCAGTGACTCCAGCTGCGTCCGCCCTGCGAGCTTCTCGATCTCGGAGCGGTGGAGGAGGAGCTTGCGGGTCCGTTCGGGGTCGTGGCCGCCGAACCCGTCGGCCTGGGAGTACGGGGAGATGTGCACCCCCACCAGCCACAACTCGCCGTTCTCCAGCTTGGCGTAGGAGTCCTTGAGCTGGATGTGCCCGTTCCGCACGGACTTGACCTCGGTCCCGACCAGGGCGATGCCGGCCTCGTGCACCTCGAGGATGTCGTAGTCATGACGGGCGCGCCGGTTGGTGGCCACGACCTTGATCGGCGGGCCATCCCGGGTGCCCGAGTGCCGGGGCAGCTGGATCCCCGTTCGACGTTTGGCCACAACGGCGAGGCTACCCTCAGCCCTCGATGCTCCGGCTGGGCCGCTCGGCCTACCTGGCCATGCTGGCCCACGCCCTCGACGACATTCCCCTGGAGGCGTGCGGCCTCATGGCCGCGCCCCTGGGAGCCAACTCGGGAGAAGTGGGCACCGTGTACCGGTGCCGCAACGCGGCTGCGTCGGCCCGGGTGTACGAGCTGAACTCGCTCGACTACCTGCACGCCGACCGGGACGCCGACGCGCGGGGCCTGCAGATCACCGGCGTGTACCACTCCCACACCCACACCGAGGCGTGGCCGTCCCCCACCGACGTCGACCAGGCCCCCGATCCCGACTGGCATTACGTCGTCATCTCCTTGCGCCACCCCGAGCCCGTCCTCCGGTCCTTCCGGATCGTGGACGGGACGATCTCCGAGGAGGACGTGAGCGTGGAGGAAGTGGCGGAGGAGAAGTAGCGGAGCGGAGCGCCGGTAGGATCAAGTTCCGCCCAGCCGCAGCGCCGGAGGTTGACCGTGCCCGTCGAAGTTCGCCTTCCCACCGTTCTCCGGGAACACGCCGGAGGGCAGGCGTCCGTCCGGGCCAACGGCGCCACCGTCGGTGAAGTGTTCGAGGACCTCGTCCGCCAGTTCCCCCGTTTGGCCGACCGCGTGGTCACGAGCGAGGGCACGCTTCACAAGTTCGTCAACGTCTACCGGAACGACGACGACGTCCGTTTCCTCCAGCACCTCGAGACCACCGTCGTCGACGATGACGTGATCTCGATCCTGCCGGCCGTCGCCGGCGGGTAACCCGGGCTGCATGGCCGTTCACCGATCGGTTCTCGATCTCATCGGGAACACGCCCCTCCTCGACGTCAGCCAACTCAGTCCGCGGCCGGGTGTGCGGATACTGGCCAAGTTGGAGGGCCAGAACCCGGGCGGATCGGTCAAGGACCGCGTGGCCCTGGCCATGATCGATGCCGCCGAGGCCGACGGCAGGCTGAGCCCGGGACAGACGCTGCTCGAGCCCTCCTCCGGAAATACGGGTATCGGCCTGGCCATGGTGTGCCGGCTTCGGGGCTACCACCTGCGCGTCGTCCTGCCCGAGAACGTCTCGATCGAGCGGCGGCAGCTGCTGGAGATCTTCGGGGCCGAGGTGGTGTCGTCTCCGGGAGGCGAGGGGTCCAATGGGGCCATCCGCCAAGCCGAGCGGATGGCCAAGGAGATGCCCGACGTGGTGATGCTCAACCAGTACGGCAACGTCGCCAACGTGCAGGCCCACTATCGGGGTACCGGACCCGAGATCTGGCGGGACTGCCCCGAGGTGACGCACCTGGTGGCCGGGCTGGGCACCAGCGGCACGCTGATGGGCGCCGGTCGCTACCTCAAGGAGCGCAACCCCGACGTCCGGGTATGGGCCCTCGAGCCGCCCTCGGGCGAGTCCGTGGAGGGCCTCCGCAGCCTCGACGACGGGTTCATCCCCGAGATCTTCGACCCCGAGGTGCTCGACCGGAAGATCATCGTCCGGCCCCGAGAGTCCCTGGAGTGGACCCGACGGCTCACCGAGGAGGCGGCCGTGTTCGCCGGCATCTCGTCGGGCGCGGCCATGGCCGGGGCGGCCCGGGCGGCGAGGGAGATGGACGAGGGCGTGATCGTCGTCGTGCTGGCCGACGGCGGTTGGAAGTACCTCTCCACCGGCGCGTGGACCGACGACATCGACGAGGTGGTCGAGCGGGCGCAGCGGATCATCTACTTCTGATGGCGGTTGCCCTGTCCCACCGGACGCGGTAGGGGACTGGTGGACAACCGGGCCGTAGGCATGTTCGACAGCGGCTTCGGCGGCCTCACCGTCGCCCGGGCCCTCATCGACCTGCTCCCGGGCGAGGATCTCGTCTACTTCGGGGACACCGGGCGCTACCCCTACGGCCCCCGCCCGCTGAGCGACGTGCAGGCCTACGCCCGTCAGATCGCCGGCCTGCTGTCGGCCGACGACCAGGTCAAGGTGCTGGTGGTGGCGTGCAACACCGCCACCGCTGCCGCCCTGGACGTCCTCCGCCGGGACTGCGACGTCCCCGTGATCGGTGTGATCGAGCCCGGGGTGCGGGCCGCGGTCAAGGCCACCCGCAACGGGAGCGTCGGGGTGATCGGCACCGTCGGCACCATCGCCTCGGGCGCCTACCAGCGGGCGGTGGCTGCGTCGTCCGCCGGGCCCGAGCGGCCCTCTGAGCGGAGTGGCGGCCCCGGCGTCCACCTCACGTGCGCCTCCTGCCCCGGGTTCGTGGAGCTGGTCGAGCGGGGGGAGACGTCCAGTGACCAGGCCCTGGTGCTGGCCGAGCGGCTGTTGGCCCCGGTTCAAGCGGCCAAGGTCGACACCCTGCTCCTGGGGTGCACGCACTATCCCTTCCTGGCTCGCACCATCGGCGACGTGATGGGCCGGGACGTGGTGCTGGTCTCCTCGGCCGACGAGACGGCCTTCGAGGTGAGCGCGCTCCTGGCCGGCACCGGGCTTCAGGCCGAGCCCGGTCGCACCGGGCGTCACCGATTCATCTCCTCGGGGGACGTGGCATGGTTCAAGTCGCTCGGCAGCCGGCTTCTCGGCCCTGAGCTCGATGGGGTGGAGGGGTGGCAGTGGGCATGAACGTGACCGTCCTGGGCTGCTCGGGGTCGTACCCCGGCGCCGGAGGGGCGTGCAGCGGCTATCTCGTCGACGACGGGACCACCCACGTGTGGGTCGACGCCGGATCCGGCACCCTGGCCAACCTCCAGACCCGAGTCGACCTGGGCGAGATCGACGCCCTCGTCCTCAGCCACGAGCATCCCGACCACTGGACCGACCTGGAGGGATTCCACAACATCCTGCGCTTCGTGCTGTTCCGGCAGGGCTTTCCTGTCTACGCGCCCGCCGGGCTCAAGGAGCACACGTACGACGACATGGCGCCGTGGGTGGAGTGGAACGACGTGGCCGAAGGCGATCACGTGACGGTGGGCACGTTGGAGCTGACGTTCTCCCGGACGGACCACGGCCCGGAGACGCTGGGCATGCGCATCGACTCCTCCGAGGCGGGCCGGTCGGTGGGCTACTCGGCCGACACCGGGCCCGGGTGGTCGCTGGAGGCGCTGGGCTCGGGGCTGGACATGGCCCTGTGCGAGGCCACCGTCCCGTCCGTGCTGGAGGGGGCCATGCAGCACCTGAGCGCCCGCCAGGCGGGGGAGTCGGCCCGGACCGCGGGGGCCAAACGGCTGGTGCTGACCCACCTGTGGCCGACCCTCGACCTGGACCAGAGCCGGGCGGAGGGCTCGGAGGCTTTCGGATCCGCGGTCGAGGTGGCGTCGGTAGGCGGCAGGTACGAGCTGTGAGGCCCCACGGGCGCGAGCCCGACGAGCTGCGACCCATGTCCTTCGAGCGGGACTACACCGACTTCGCCGCGGGATCGGTGCTCGTCAGCATGGGCAAGACCCGGGTGCTCTGCACGGCGTCGGTGGACGAGCGGGTCCCTCCGTGGATGCGGGGGAAGGGGAGCGGCTGGGTGACGGCCGAGTACTCCATGCTGCCCGGGTCCACCACCGAGCGGAGCGACCGCGAGGTGTCCCGGGGCAAGCCCTCGGGCCGCACCCAGGAGATCCAGCGCCTCATCGGCCGCTCGCTCCGGGCCGTCACCGATCAGGTGCTGCTGGGGGAGCGGCAGATCATCCTCGACTGCGACGTCCTGCAGGCGGACGGAGGGACGCGCACGGCGGCTATCTGTGGCGCCTACGTCGCCCTCCACGACGCGTGTAGCCGCCTGGTCCTGGCCAAGCGGCTGACGGCCCACCCCCTCACGGCCGCCTGCGCCGCGGTCTCCGTGGGCGTGGTCGACGCCATGGCCCTCCTCGATCTGGAGTACGTGGAAGACGTCCGGGCTGGGGTGGATATGAACGTGGTGATGACGTCGGAGGGCCGGTTCATCGAGGTCCAGGGGACGGCCGAGGGGCTGGCGTTCACCCGCAGCGAGCTGGACGACCTGCTGGGTCTGGCCGAGCACGGGATCGCCGAGATCCTGGACCTCCAGGCCGAGGCCCTGACGAACCCACCGGCGCCGCGCCCGCCCCAACCCCGGGGGTCGGGCTGAGAAATGCGGCTCGTCCTGGCCACGGCCAACCCGGACAAGGCGGCCGAGATCGGGCCCCTGCTGCCTGAGGGCGTCGAGCTGCTACCCCGGCCGTCTGACCTGGGCGAGGTCGAGGAGACCGAGGACACCCTGGAGGGAAACGCCCGCCTCAAGGCCCAGGCCGTGGCCGCGGCTACGGGCGAAGCGGCGGTGGCCGAGGACACCGGCCTCGAGGTCGACGCCCTGGGCGGCCGCCCAGGGGTGTTCTCGGCCCGGTATGCCGGCGAGAGCGTCACCTACGCCGACAACGTGGCCAAGCTGCTGGCCGAGCTCCAGGGCGTGGACGATCGACGGGCCCGCTTCCGTACCGTGGCCGTGGTGCTCTTCCCCGACGGCCGCGAGGTGCGGGCCGAGGGATCGGTGAGAGGCGTGATCGCCGGCTCTCCCCGGGGCGACGCCGGTTTCGGCTACGACCCCGTCTTCATTCCCGACGGAGGCGACGGCCGGACGTTCGCCGAGATGTCCTCCGAGGAGAAGCAGGCGGTCTCCCACCGGGGCCGGGCCTTTCGGGCCCTCGCCGCCGAGCTCGCCGGACTCGAACGATAGGCGGAGCCGACCGCCGGCTCAGCCGGCGTAGCCCTCGGGGAGCCACGTCTCGAAGTAGTACACCTGCCAGTGGTAGTAGCCGAGGTAGGCGCGCTCGTCGGCTCGCATCTGCTCGGCGTAGGCGGTGACACCGCGCACGTAGCGGGCGCTGTCGTTATAGGCCCTCAGGGCCGCGGCCAGGTTGAAGGGCGCCCCGTTGGCCCGGAGTAGGCGGGCGGCGGCGTGGATGGAGTCGTGGAAGGAGTTGACGTCGCCGCCCTCCCCGTAGATGTCCCACGTCGAGGGGATGAACTGCATGGGGCCCTGCGCTCCGGCCGAGCTGTCTCCCCGGATGCGGCCCATCCTGGTCTCCACCAGGTGGATGGCGGCCAGGTACTGCCAAGGGACGCCGGTAGCGGCCTCGGCGCTGCGGTACTCGGCCAGCAGATCGGCGGCCGGCGGGGGCGGGACGATCTGCCACTTGGGAAGCGGGCGGGGCTCGCTGGAGGCGAGGACCCGGAGCTCGGTACCGGCCTGGACGTTGGCCTGGGCGACCGGGTGGAGCGTCGCCGGCAGCCGGGCCAGCACGTCCGGCTGCCATTCCGGGCGGAGCACGAGGGTCCGGTACACGACCTGCTGGGTGTGGCCCAACCGGGGCAGGTCGGAGGCGGGGGTGGCCGGGTTGCGGATGGCGGTCTCCACGGCGACCAGCTGTGCGGCCAGCGCCTCAGCGGAGGCTGCGGGCTCCGGCGGCTCGGGCGGTCTGGCCGCGGCCGTGGAGGTCGTGGTCGCGGGGGTTGCGGCCGCCGTCGAGGTGGAGCCCCGTTCCTCGGCCAGCTCGGCCGACGGAGATCCGTCCCGGCAAGCCCCCAGGGCGACCGACGCCAGCAGGGGGACTAGTAGGGCCCGTCGCAGCACGAGTCCCGCCATCCGCACCGCGGGCAGCGGTAGTGGGCGTGCTCGGGACGCATCTCGCTCCCGCAGTTCCCGCACACCGTCGAGAGATCGGACCCCCCGGTCGTGGCCATCGAGGCAGCTTGCCACGCGGAGGGAAGTTCGGCGGCGGATCTAACCGGCGCTCCTCGGGGGCGGGTTCTCCTATCCTGGGAGGGAGCCGACGTAGCCCAATTGGCAGAGGCGCGACGTTTAGGGCGTCGTCAGTGAGAGTTCGAGTCTCTCCGTCGGCACTACCCTCACGGTCATGACCTCCGATCTTCTAGTCCCTTCCATTACCGCGCAGATGAGTCCCGGCGACCGCGCCAACGACGTCTACAACCGCCTGTTGAAGGAGCGGATCGTCTTTCTCGGCTCGCAGGTCGACGACGCCACGTCGAACCTCATCTGCGCCCAGTTCCTCCTCCTCCAGAGCGAGGACGCCGAACGGGACATCTACCTGTACATCAACTCGCCCGGTGGGTCGGTTTCGGCGGGGATGGCCATTTACGACACCATGCAGTACGTGTCCTGCGACGTCGGCACGATCTGCCTCGGCATGGCCGCATCCATGGGCCAGTTCCTGCTGTGCGCCGGTCAGCCGGGCAAGCGTTACTCGCTGCCCCACTCGCGTGTGCTCATGCACCAGCCGTCGGCCCGGATGGAGGGGGCGGCCGTGGACATCGCCATCCACGCCGAGCAGATCATGTACACCAAGCGGATCATGGCCGAGCGGATCGCCCACCACACGGGCCAGAAGGTCGAGCAGATCGAGCTCGACTTCGACCGTGACCGGTGGTTCACCGCTCAGGAAGCCAAGGACTACGGCATCATTGACCACGTGATCCAGAAGTCCCAGCAAGTGGCGCCGGCCTGAGGCCCGCACCGTGCGGGTGATCGTCACCGGCTCCCACGGCCTCATCGGCGGGGAGTTGGCGCGCCGGCTCGAGCAGGACGGTCACCAGGTCACCCGTCTCGTACGAGGGCTGCCCGGACCCGGAGAGGCCGGATGGGACCCCAAGGAGGGGACGGCCGACGCCGCCGCCCTCGAGGGCCACGACGCCGCCGTCCATCTGGCGGGCGCCGGGCTGGGCGATCACCGCTGGACGGACGCCTACAAGGCTGAGGTGTTGCGGAGCCGGGTCGACGGCACGACCCTCCTGGCCCGCGCCCTGGCCGGCCTCGACCGACCTCCGACCGTCATGGCGTCGGGGTCGGCCGTGGGGTTCTACGGCGATCGCGGCGACGAGGAGCTGTCCGAGGAGAGCGGGCCCGGCAGCGGGTTCCTGGCCGACGTGGTCCAGAAGTGGGAGGCGGCGACGGCTCCGGCCGAGGAGGCCGGCATCCGCGTCGTCCATCTCCGCAGCGGTATCGTCCAGACCGCCAAGGGCGGGGCCCTGAAGCAGTTGCTGCTCCCGTACAAGCTGGGCCTGGGTGGGCGCCTGGGATCGGGCCGGCAATGGCTCAGCTGGGTTTCCCTGCACGACGAGGTCGGCGCCATCGGCCACGTCCTTCAGGACGAGGCTCTTCGCGGGCCGGTGAACCTGACTGCGCCCGTTCCCGTCACCCACGCCGATTACGCACGGGCCGTCGGCCGTGCCCTCCACCGTCCGGCGGCGATCCCCACGCCGACCCTGGCCCTCAACGTGAAGTTGGGTCGGGAGATGGTGCGGGAAATGGTTCTTTCGGGTCAGCGGGTTCTGCCGGCCAGGCTCCTGGCCAGCGGTTTCCGGCATCGACATCCTGATCTCGACGCTGCCCTGGCCGAGGAGTTGGGGCGGCCCGCGGCCTGACCGCGTCAGCGGATCTGAGCCCGTGGGCGGGAGCGGGCTCAGATCCACTGCTGGGCGCGGGCGGTCAGTCCTTCCTGACCGCTGCGATCGAGAGGTCGAGGTTGATCTTCTTGCCTACCAGGACGCCACCTGCTTCCAGGGCGACGTTCCAGGTCAGGCCCCAGTCCTCCCGGTCGATCTCGGTGCTGGCCGAGAAGGCGATGCGCTCGTTGCCCCACGGGTCGGTCACCGCTCCCCCGTAAATCACGTCGAAGCTGACCGGGCGGGTGACGCCCCTCACGGTCAGGTCCCCTTCGAGGGTCCAGCGCCTTCCGCTCGGCTCCAGGCGTGTGCTGTGGAACTCGAGCGTCGGGTACTCATCGACGGCCAGGAAGTCCTCGCTCCTGAGGTGCCCGTCGCGCTTCTCGTCCCCCGTGTCCAGGCTCGCGGCGTCCACCGTCACGTGGGCCGATGACCGCAGGGGGTCTTCGGTGACGTTGATGGCGCCCGAGAACTGGTTGAACCGGACCCGCACCTTGGTGAGCATCAGATGACGCCCCACGGCCTCGATGGCCGAGTGTGAGGGGTCGATCTCGTAGGTCCCCACTCGAGGAGCCTCCACGCCGTTGACGGTGCGCGCCCTATCTGTCGTCTGTTGACTCATGTCGTTCTCCCTCGTCCGTATCACTTACACAGCATAAGTACTTATTCTCCGTAAGTATTCCCGGAGCGAAGAGAGGTTCCGAGGCGTACTCTTGAGTCATGGAGGAAGACGGCGACTGTCCGGTTGTCATGTCTGGCTTCTGTCCCCGCTACCACCACGCCATCGAGATCATCGGGCGGCGGTGGACAGGCGCCATCGTGCGTGCCCTGCTGGCGGGAGGGACCCGCTTCAGCCAGATCCGGGCGACCATCCCGGGGCTTTCCGACCGGCTGCTCTCGGAGCGTCTCAAGGAGCTGGAGGCCGAGGGCATCGTGGAGCGGTCAGTCCTGGCCGGAGCATCGGTGAGGATCGAGTACCACCTCACGACCAAGGGCGAGGCGTTGGCCGGCGTTGTCCAGGCTGCGTCGGCGTGGGCCGAGGAGTGGCTCGTCATGGAACCGGCCCCCTCCTAGTAGGGGGGTTCAGCCGGGGATAGCCGAGGCGGGAAGAGCACCCGCCGGTTCCGGCACCTGCACGGGCCGGTTGACTTCGGTCACCCCCAGGTCGAAGCGGATGTGGGCCGCCGCCAGTTGCCCGAGGGCCTGCCGCACCTCCTCGGGAACCTGGGCCACCAGGCGCACGTCGACCGCCATTCGCCTGAGTAGGCGGTCTTCGCGGCCGGTGAGGAGGTCCACCGTCGCCGACTGCGTGACCCGCCGGAGCTGCTCGGCGTCTTCTCCGCTGATCTCGGGCACGTTCAGCTCGCTGGCTCCTGCCTGGCGGCCGAAGGCGAAGAGGTCGTTGAGGGTACGGACGACGTCGACGTTGCCTTGGATGCGGTCGGTCGCCGTCCCGTCCACGTCCTCCCCCGCCGACAGCTGGGGCTCTTCCATCCAGTCATCGATCCTGAGGCTGCCGAACCCGCTGTCCCCCTCGCCGTCCTTGGGGGCCCGCAGGCTCTCCACCTGGGCCGCCGGCAACTCGTACACCGACCCCCCGACGGAGATGAAGGCCTTCGTCCCTGTGGCGATGACCTGGGCCGTTGTCCGCTCGCCTCCGGCTAGTTGGGTGTAGTCGATCCGGGCGACGGGCAGGGCGCCCGGGGCGGGAAGGGCGAACGGTCCCTCCAGCTCGAATCCGACGCCACTGCTGTCGTCGAGCTGGTCGCCGGCCCCGGTGATGAGCCGGAAGGAGAGCTGTCCGCTCCGGACCTTGCCGAGGTTGTCGGCGGTGGCCTCGGCCGCGCGCTCGGCCTCGGTCCCCTCACCGCACGCTCCCGCGGCGAGGAGCAGCACGCAAGCCAGAGCGGCCTTCTGAGCGGTGTGACGGGGCCGTGCCGCCCGTTGCCGCATCAGGGGACGGTAGAGGTGGTGGTACTCGGCTCCAGGGTGGTCGAAGTCGACGGGGCCGCGGCCACCGTCGTGCTGGTGGTGACGTCCGGGACGGTCGTGGAGGCCGTCGCGGCGGTCGTGCTCGTCGTGGCCCCCTCTGAGGGCTCGGGGTCCGCGTCCTCCGGCGCGGCCGTGAACTCGTCGACGAGCACGTCGATCACCGCTTGGGCGAGGGTGTTCACCCGGGCCTGCATCTCCCCAGGAGTGATGTCGGCGTGCTTCAGCTCTTTGAACTGCTTCTTGATCTCGTGCAGCCGGGCCTTGCCCTCCTTCGTGAGATGGAAGGGCTCGTCGCCCGTCGAGAACACGAATTGGAAGGCCATGGCCATGGTGACGCAGAGATCGCAGTCGTCGTTGATGGCAATGGCGACGTTCTCAGGAGCGACCACGCTCGGATCCCCCGACACCAGGACGACCTGGATGGCCACGGCCACCGTCGTGCATCCCTCGCAGCTGGCGTAGGCGACGGCTGCGTTCTGCGGGTCGACCACGTCCCCCGCCACCCGGTTGATGGAGAAGGCGAACTTGAAGAGCGACGACCCGTCCTCGGTATTGACGGCGACCGCCGAGTTGTCCTGGGCCAGGGCCGGTGATCCCATGGCGGGAAGGGTGAGGATCAGTCCTGCCAGGAGCGCGACGCGCACAATCTTGGTCGGGACCATGTCAGTGGTCATCCCCCCGGACTAGGGGTTACAAACTGGATGCCGGAAGGTCGTCCAATGCTTGTCGCAGGTCGGCCACCAGGTCAACGGGGTCCTCGATGCCCACCGACAGGCGCACCAGGCCGGTATCCACCGCCATCGGGGTTCCCACCATCGCCGCGTGCGACATCCGGGCCGGATAGCCGATGAGGGACTCGACCCCTCCCAGGGACTCGGCCAGGGTGAACAGCCTCGTCTTGGCCACGAGGGCCAGGGCCGCTTCCTCCCCGCCGGCCAGCCCGAACGACACCATGGCGCCGAAGTCCCTCATCTGGCGGGCGGCGACGTGGTGACCGGGATGCTCGGCCAGGCCCGGGTACCTCACGCTCGAGACGGCGGGGTGGGAGACCAGCAGCTCGACGACGGCCCTGGCGTTCTCGCAATGGCGCGCCATCCGCAGGGCCAGGGTCTTGACCCCTCGCAGGACCAGGAAGCAGTCCAGCGGGCCCGGAACCGCCCCCGCCGCCGCCTGGATCAGACCCACGGACGCCGCCAAGTCGGGGTCGTTGCAGGCCACGAAACCCCCGATCAGGTCGGAGTGGCCGCCGAGGTACTTGGTGGTCGAGTGCACGACGGCGTCGGCACCCAGCTCCAGAGGCTGTTGCAGCCAAGGGGAGGCGAAGGTTCCGTCGACCACGCACGTGGCGCCCCGCTCGTGGGCGAGACCGGCCACGGCGGCGATGTCGACGATGGTGAGCAGGGGGTTGGTCGGCGTCTCGACCCAGACCATGGCCGTCTCCGGGCGCCAGGCCCGGTCCACGGCCGCGGGGTCGGACAGGTCGACGGCAGTGAAGTCGACGTCCAGCACCCGGGTGAGGAGCCGGTACGTGCCCCCGTAGGAGTCGGAGGGGATGAGGAGGTGCTGGCCGGGCTTGAGCTGCCTGAGCACGGCATCCTCGGCGGCCATGCCGCTGGCGAAGGCGAAGCCGAACCGCGCCCCGTCGAGCGAGGCCAGACACGCCTCCAGGGCCGTCCGGGTCGGGTTGGAGGTCCGGGCGTACTCGTAGCCGCGGTTCCGCCCGATGCCGTCCTGGGCGTAAGTGGACGTCTGGAAGACCGGGGTCACCACCGCGCCGGTGGTGGGATCGGCCGGTTGCCCGGCGTGGATTGCCCGGGTGGTGAACCCGAGTTCTTCAGTCAGCCGTCAGCCGTACTGCTCAACCCCAGCCGTTGCCGGGCCAGCCCAGTCGGGCCGGGGCCTTCATCGACTGCCGGTCGCCGGCGCCGTACATCTCCTGGCGCAGGGCGAAGGCCTGGCGACCCATCTCGAAGCCCTCGTGGTACAGCCGCTGCTTGATGATGGGGAAGACCTCGCGCTCCTCCCGAGCGGCGTGGGCCAGCACGTTCTTCTCGAGCCGCTTGACCAGCTTGGTCAGGGCCGGGTCACCGGTCTCCAGCTCCTCGATCTCGGCCATGAGGTCCTTGATGTCCTCGTGATCCTGCTGAGACTCCTCGGCCCGGCGCTCATCGACCTGGGCCAGCATCGGGTAGACGATTTCCTCCTCGATGGCGGAGTGGATCTCGATCTCGTGGAGGATGATGCCCAGCAGATTGTTCTCCGTGGGCGCGTGAACCGTGGCGTAGAAGGCGCCGTCGCCCTTCGTGTGGCGACCGAACATCGCCTCGATCTTCCGGTGCTGGTCCCAAAGGTCCTTGGTGATGTGTGCCATCGGGCGCTCCCCCTTGTAAACGACTTCCTCGTAACTTCTCTTGCTACGAGAGTTCTCCTGCTCACATCATGCCAAAAGATGTGCCTGGGCAGGGATCCTCTCGATGCGTGAGGTGGAGGTCGCGGAGCGTTGCGCCCGGCTCGCCCGCCGTCACCACCTGGCTCCCGGGCACCGGGCGCCGGACGTGACGGAGGCGGCGAGGGGGATGGTCTGCCTGCACGGGACCGATCCGGGGACGGTCTACCTGTCAGCCTGGGCGCGCCTCGATGGCATGACCGTGGGCGACATGGACCTTGCCCTCTACGTCGACCGCTCGCTGGTCAAGCACCTGGCCATGCGTCGCACGTTGTTCGTCTTCCCTCGGGAGACTCTGGCCTGGGCCCAGGCCGGCGCCAGCAACCGGGTGGCCGACACCGAGCGGCGCAGGCTCATCCGTGGCGTGGAGAAGGCCGGCCTGCACGCCGACGGCGCCAGCTGGCTGTCGGAGGCTTCGGAGCAGGTGCTGGTCGTGCTGGCCGACGGACGGGAGGCCACCTCCACGCAGCTGAGGGCGGAGATCCCCTTGCTGGCCGGCTCGATCTCCTACGGAGAGGGGAGGTCCTGGGGTGGCGAGTTTCCCATCGGTCCCCGGGTGCTGACCACCCTGTCGGCCGCGGGGCGGATCGTGCGGGCGTCGAACGACGGCGCCTGGACGACCTCCCGGCCCCGGTGGGCCTCGATGGAGTCGTGGCTGGGGGAGGAGCTCGCCCCGTGCGGGGAAGCGGAGGGCGTGGCCGGGCTGGTCGGGGCGTGGCTGGGGCGATTCGGCCCCGGCACCGCAGTCGACATCAAATGGTGGCTCGGCTCGACGGTGGCGGCCGTGCGCGGGGCTCTGGCCGACCTCAAGGCCGTCGAGGTCGGCCTCAACGGCAAGACCGGCTATCTCCTGCCTGACGACCTCGAGCCGACCGAGCCCGTCGAACCGTGGGCTGCCCTTCTGCCCCCGTTGGACCCCACCACCATGGGCTGGTTCGAGCGCGACTGGTACCTCGGTCCGTACAAAGCCCAGCTGGTCGACACCAGCGGCAACGCCGGCCCGACGGCCTGGTGGGACGGGCGGATCGTGGGGGGCTGGCGCCAGCGCCAGAATGGCGAGGTCGAGCTGCAACTGCTGGAGGACGCCGGCTCCGAGGCACGGGCCGCCCTCGAGCGCGAGGCCTTCCGCTTGACGGAGTGGTTCGGTGGGACCCGGGTGCTGCCCCGGTTCCCCTCGCCCCTGTCGAAGGTTCTCGCCGAACCGTCTGTATAGCGTTATGGTATGCTGAACGCATGGCGCAGCTGGTGACAAGGGTCGACGACCGGCTGCTGGCCGAGGTCGACGACTTGGTGTCGGCGGGCGTGGTGCGCTCGAGATCGGAGGCGGTGCGGCTGGGGCTTGCGGTGATCCTGGAGCAGCACCGACGCGGTCGGATCGGCTCGGCCATGGCCGACGCATACCGCCGGCGCCCCCAGACCGACTCGGAGGTGGGCTGGGCCGACGCCGCCACCGAGGCCATGATCAACCGCGAGCCCTGGTGATCCCACCGCGGCAGGGTGAGATCTGGTGGGCGGAGGCCGAGGACAAGCGGAGGCCGGTGCTGGTCGTTAGCCGGAGCGAGGTCGTTCCCGTCCTCACCTGGATCATCGTGGCCCCGGTCACCCGGACGATCCGGGGGATAGACACCGAGGTCCGCTTGGGTGGCGCCGAGGGCCTATCAGCGGAGTGCTGCGCCTCGTTCGACAACCTCCAGCCCATCCGGCGGTCGTACCTGACGGACCGGGCGGGCTCCCTCGATCCTGTGCGCAGGGCCGATCTGTGCCGCGCCCTCGTCGCCCTCGCCGACTGCTGAGGCTTGCCGGCGGGAACCCCGGCGACCCTGGGCTGTTGCTGAGGTCTGGATGAAAAGATTGGCGCCCTCGGTAGGATTCGAACCTACGCACCCGCCTCCGGAGGGCGGTGCTCTATCCCCTGAGCTACGAGGGCTCCTAGCCGTCATCGTATCTCCCGGACGGCGCCACCCGGCTGCCGGATAGCATCACGGGCGATGCCCAAGGTGCTGGTGATCGATGACGATCCCGTGATCCTGGAGCTCCTGCGGGTGAACTTCGAGATCGAGGGATTCGACGTGGTGAGCGCGGGCGACGGGCGCGAGGGCCTCGAGAAGGCCCTCTCAGAGCAGCCCGACGTCATCCTCTCCGACATCATGATGCCGCGCCTCGACGGCCTGCAGCTCCTGTCCGAGCTCAAGCGGGGTCCCCGTACGCGGAACTTTCCCGTGATCCTCCTGTCGGCCAAGGCCCAGAACGCCGAGGTCCAGCAGGGCCTCGACCTGGGGGCCGACGACTACGTCACCAAGCCCTTCGATCCGCTCGAGCTGATCGACCGGGTCAACGCCGTGCTGGCCAAGGCCCGCCGGTAAGCGCCCGGAGGCCTCGTGGTTCAGCAGGTTCTCGAGGAGGCGCTCCGTCACGCCCTGATCGGCCTGGGCGTGGAGCCGGTGCCGGCCGTGATCCCGATCCAGCCGTCCGATCACCCCGACCACGGTCACTGGTCGTCCAGCGTGGCTCTGGCCTCGGCCCGCGCCGCCGACCGCAAGCCCCGGCAGCTGGCGGAGTCGCTGCGAGACGCCGTCGCCGCTAACCCGCCGGCCTACGTCACCAAGGTGGAGGTCGCCGGTCCCGGCTTCCTCAACTTCTGGCTCGACGAGGGATGGCTGCACGATGCCCTCCGGAGGGTCGTCGGCGAGGGGGTCGAGGGCTATGGCAGCCACGCCCTGGGCGTGGGTACCAGGGTGAACGTCGAGTTCGTCAGCGCCAACCCCACCGGGCCCCTCCATGTGGGCGCCGGTCGCTGGGCCGTGTACGGGGACGCCCTCTGCCGGATCATGGAGCGCTGCGGCTACGAGGTCCACCGGGAGTACTACTTCAACGACCGTGGCACGCAGATGACGCTGTTCGGGCAGTCGATCGTGGCCGCCCGGGCCGGAATCGACCCGCCCGAGGGTGGCTACCGGGGCGGGTACATCGCCGAGTGGGCCCGTGACCTGCCCGAGGACGGCGACCCGCTGGAGTGGGGCTACGCCCGGGCCCGTGAGGACATCGCCTCGACGCTGGCGGCCCTGGGGGTCCGGTTCGACTCGTGGTTCAGCGAGCGCTCGATGGTCGGGTCGGGGGCCATCGACGCCGCCCTGGAGGACCTCCGCTCACGGGAGATGGTCTACGAGGCCGACCGGGCCACGTGGCTGCGGACCACCGACTTCGGCCTGGGCAAGGACGAGGTCCTCATCAAGTCCGACGGGCAGCCGACCTACTACCTCACCGATCTCGCCTACCACCGTGACAAGTTCGAGCGGGGTTTCGACCGGTTGATCGACATCTGGGGGTCCGACCATCACGGCCACGTCGCCCGCCTCAAGGCCGGCGTCCAGGCCCTGGGTCACGACTCGGACGAGGTCGAGATTCTCCTGGGCCAGCTGGTCACCGTCCAGCGGGGCGGCGAGGCGGTGCGGATGGGGAAGCGCAGCGGCACGTTCGTCGAGCTGGCCGATGTGCTGGAGGAGGTGGGGCCCGACGTCTCGCGCCTCACGTTCCTGCTCCAGTCCATCTCCACCCGCCAGACGTTCGACCTGGACTCCGTGGTCAGCCGGTCCATGGACAACCCGGTCTTCTACGTGCAGTACGCCCACGCCCGGATCGCGTCCATCAGCCGGGTCGCCGCCGAGCAAGGGGTCCGACTGCGCCCGCTGGACGACGTCGACTTAGGCCTTCTGCTCCACGAGCGGGAGCTGGACATCCTGCGGAGCCTGGCCTCGCTGCCGGAGGTGGTCCTGGAGGCCTGCGCCAGCCGGGCGCCCCACAAGGTGGCGACGTGGGTCCGGGAACTGGCCGGACGCTTCCACGGCTTCTACCACGACTGCCGGGTCCTGGGCGAGGGCGTCGACCCCGAGCTGACCCAGGCGCGCCTGTGGCTGGTGGAGGCGGCTCGGGTCGGCCTCGCCGTGGGGCTCGGTCTCCTGGGCGTGTCCGCTCCCGAGTCCATGTGAGCCCGGGCGTGCCTGCCCGGAGCGGCGGAGCCGCGGGCGTCGGCCTTCACCTCCTCCCCGACACCGCCACGGTGGACGCTGACGGCCGGCTCTCGGTGGGCGGCGTCGACCTGCTGGCCCTGGCCGGTGAGGTGGGGACGCCCGTGTTCGTCTACGACGAGGCCCACCTCCGGACCCGGTGCCGTGAGGCGGTCGGCGCCTTCGGCGAGGGCGTCGCCTACGCCAGCAAGGCCTTCCTGTGCCGGGCCATGGCCCGGCTGGTCCACGAGGAGGGGATGCACGTCGACGTGGCCACTGGAGGGGAGATGCACGTGGCCCTGGCCGCCGGCGTTCCCCCCACCCACCTGGTCCTGCACGGCAACAACAAGTCGCTGGACGAGCTGAGGCGCGCCCACGACCTGGGCGTTCGCGTGGTGGTCGACTCCTTCGACGAGTTCGAGCGCCTCGAGCGCCTGTTCGCCGAGGACGGCCGGCCCACCCGGGTCCTGGTGCGGGTGACGCCGGGGGTCGAGGCCCACACCCACGAGTACGTCATGACCGGTCAGGTCGACTCCAAGTTCGGCTTCGGCCTGAACTCGGGCGACGCGGCAGAGGCCGTCGACCGGGCCCGCCGGACACCGGCGACCGACCTGGTGGGGGTCCACGCCCACATCGGGAGCCAGATCTTCCTGGTGCGGTCCTTCGAGAAGGCGGTTGAGGTCCTGGCCGGCTTCGTCAGTTCGCTCGACGTGGCCGAGCTGTGCCTGGGTGGGGGGCTGGGGGTGCCCTACGTGGAGGGCGAGGAGGCCCCGTCCATCACCGAGTGGGCGGCAACCGTTCAGGAGGCGTGTCGAGCGGCCGGGATCCGTTCCCGGATCACGGCCGAGCCCGGCCGGGCCATCGCCGCGGGAGCCGGGCTCACCCTGTACCGGGTCGGCACCATCAAGGAGATCCCGGGCGTGCGCACCTACGTCGCCGTCGACGGGGGCATGAGCGACAACCCCCGGCCCGTGCTCTACGGGAGCGGCTACGAGGCCTTCTTGCCCCGGGCCACGACCGCGGCCCGGCCCCGGCTGGTGACGGTGGTGGGCAAGCACTGTGAGTCGGGTGACGTGATCGTGCGCGACGCCTGCCTACCGGCCTACGTGACCGTGGGAGACATCGTCTGCACGCCCGTGACCGGCGCCTACGGCCACTCCATGGCCTCCAACTACAACAAGGTCCCCCGGCCCCCGGTCGTGTTCGTGGCCGGCGGCGAGGCTCGTGTGGTGGTCCGCCGGGAGACCCTCGACGACCTCCTACGGCTGGATGAGTGACGGCGGCGGCGCCGCCACCGTCACATGCCTCCTACGGCTGGATGAGTGAGCGAACCGGGGTCGTTTGGCGGGGTCATGGCGCCTCTGAGTGACCCCAGAACGGCGGAGGCTGGCCCGCTGAGCGAGGCCGCCGTTCGGACGTCCGATTGGTACGCTCACCGCACCGCCTTGAAGGGAGTTGGCATGCGTCGGCGTCGGATGTCCGTGCTCCTGGTGGTGGTCGCTTCGCTGGCGCTCCTTCGTGCCCCGGCAGGGGCGATCGATGTCGGACCGACCACCGGCCCTCCGACAGCCGCCGGCAGGGGCGGCGCGGTGGCGACCATCGACCGCCTGGCCACCGAGGCGGGCATGTCCATCCTGCGGGCGGGAGGCAACGCCGTGGACGCCGCGGTCGCGGCTGCGGCCGTACTCGGGGTCACCGAGCCGTTCTCCTGCGGTGTCGGCGGAGGCGGTTTCATGACCCTTCGCCTGGCGGGTGACGGCCGGGTCACGACCATCGACCATCGCGAGACGGCGCCGGCGGCCATGACGCCCGGCTCCTTCCTCGAAGGCGGTCGACCGCTGGCGTTCAACGATGCCCGCTACAGCGGCCTGTCCGTCGGCGTCCCCGGGACGGTCGCCGGCTGGGCGCAGGCCCTGGCCCGCTACGGCACGATGTCGCTGGCCGCCGTGCTCCAGCCGGCGATCCGCATTGCGGTCGAGGGCTTCGTCATCGACCAGGTCTTCTTCGACCAGGTCCAGCAGAACCTCGACTACTTCGACGACCTGCCCATGACCGCCCGGCTCTTCCTCGATCCGGACGGGACGCCCCGTGACGTCGGCACGGTGTTCCGCAACCCTGAGATGGCCCGCACCTATGGCGTGGTCAGCCAACAGGGCCCCGCAGGGTTCTACCGGACGATCGCCCCGTTCATCGTCGATGCCGTCCGTCGACCGATGGTCTCGCCGAACGCGAACCATGTCTGGCGGCCGGGACTGATGACCACCGCGGACGTCGAACGATACGCGGCGGTGGAGCGCCCACCGACCCACGTCAACCACCGAGGGGTCGACGTCTATGGGATGGGGCCGCCCTCGAGTGGTGGGTCCACGGTCGGGGAGGCGCTCAACATCCTCGAGGGCTTCAACATGGCCGGGTCGAGTCCGGAGCAGGCCCGCCATCTCCTGCTGGAGGCATCGCGCTTCTCCTTCGCCGACCGGAACGCGTACGTCGCCGATCCGGCGTACTTCCCGGTGCCGCTCACCGGACTTCTCTCGGACGGCTTCGCCGCCCAGCGCAGGAGCCTCATCAGCGACCGGGCCGCCACCAGCCCCGTGCCGCCCGGCGACCCCTACCCGTTCCAGGGGTCGAGCGCGCCCCTCGCTGCCACCTCCGCCCGCGACGGCAGCACCACGCACCTGACGGTCTCGGACCGAGCCGGGAACGTCGTCTCGTACACGTTCACGATCGAGTCCATCGGCGGGAGCGGCATCGTCGTGCCGGGGTTCGGATTCCTGCTGAACAACGAGCTCACGGACTTCAACTTCGACTCCACCACTCACCCGAATCGGGCTGAGGGCGGCAAGCGCCCGCGCAGCTCGATGGCGCCGACCATCGTCCTGCGTGACGGCGCACCGCTCATGGCTGTCGGCTCGCCTGGTGGCTCGATGATCATCACCACGGTCTTGCAGATCCTCGTCGACCGGATCGACCGCGGCCTGGCCCTTCCCGACGCCATCGCTGCGCCCCGGGCGAGCCAGCGGAACACCGCCGCCACCTCGGCTGAGCCGGCCTTCCTCGCCACACCGGAAGCCGAGGCCCTTCGGCAGCGCGGGCACACGTTCGTCACCACGCCCGAGATAGGGGCGGCCAACGGGATCGAGTTCCTGTCCGACGGGCGCGTGGTGGCGGCCGCGGAGCCCGTCCGACGGGGCGGTGGTAGCGCCATGGTGGAACTGCCGGGAACTCGTAGCGGTACGGGAGCGCGGGGTCATAGCGCCTCTGCGTGACCCCGCAACCGCGGAGCCGCCTACGGTGGTCGCGGTGAAGGACGTGTCGAACATCCGGGTCGGGCTGCTGGGCTGCGGCAACGTGGGCGCGGCGCTCGTCCAGCTCATGGCCGAGCACGGGGGAGCGGTGGCGTCCCGAACCGGCCTGCTGCTGGAGGTGGCCCGGGTCGCGGTGCGCGACGTGGCCAAGCCGAGGCCGGTCGATCTCGCCGACGGCGTGCTCACCGACGACGCCGAAGGCGTCGTCACCGATCCCTCGATCGACGTCGTGGTCGAGGTCATGGGCGGGGTCGAGCCCGCCCGGACGCTCATCCTGGCCGCCCTCGAGGCCAAGAAGCCGGTGGTGACGGCCAACAAGGAGCTCATGGCCCACGCCGGGCCCGAGCTGTTCGCGGCCGCCGCCCGCTCCGGCGTCGACCTGCTGTTCGAAGCGGCGGTGGCGGGGGCCATACCCATCATCCGGCCCCTCCGGGAGTCGCTGGCCGGTGACCGCCTGAAGCGGATCATGGGCATCGTCAACGGGACGACCAACTTCGTGCTGACCAGGATGAGCGAGAGCGGGCAGACGTTTGACGAGGCGCTGGCCGAGGCCCAGAGCCTGGGTTACGCCGAGGCCGACCCCACGGCCGACGTCGAGGGCTACGACGCCGCGGCCAAGGCCGCCATCCTCGCCACCGTGGCCTTCGGGGCCGAGGTCGCGGCGACCGACGTCTACCGGGAGGGCATCACCGGCATCACTCCGGCCGACATCGCTATGGCCCGGCGCCTGGGCTTCGTCATCAAGCTGCTGGCCATCGTCGAAGCCTTCGACGGCGACGGTCGCCCCTCGGAGCTGGCCGTCCGGGTCCATCCGGCCATGGTCCCCGTAGACCACCCCCTCGCCGCCGTGCGGGAGTCGTTCAACGCTGTGTTCGTCGAGGGCGAAGCGGCGGGGGGGCTGATGTTCTACGGCCGGGGCGCCGGGGGCCGGCCCACGGCTTCGGCCGTGATCGGGGACCTCATCGACGCCGCCGCCAACCTGCGGCAGGGCCGCGTGACCGGCACCCCGGGCCTGGGCCCGGCCCGTATCCGGCCCATCGAGGAGCTGCGGTCGCAGTACTACGTCAGCATCGACGTGGTCGACCGGCCGGGCGTGGCCGAGAAGCTGTTCGGCATCACCGCCGAGCACGGGGTCTCAATCTGGAAGATGGAGCAGCTGGGCCTGGGCGACGAGGCCCGCCTGGTGCTCGTCACCCACGTCACCACCGAGCGGGACATGCAGGCCACCCTGCACGGGTTCCGGGAGCTGGACGTGGTCGACCGGGTGGGCACCCTCCTCCGCGTCGTGGGACCGGAGTAGGCATGGCGACGCCCGGCTGGCGCGGAGTCATCCAGGAGTACCGCCGTTTCCTGCCCGTCACCGCGGCCACGCCGGTGATCACCCTCCAAGAAGGGGCCACGCCCCTGTTGCCCGCGCCCCGGCTCTCCGACCGGGTGGGCGCCAACGTCTACCTGAAGTACGAGGGGCTCAACCCCACGGGCTCGTTCAAGGACAGGGGGATGACGGTCGCCATCTCCAAGGCCCTGGAAGACGGGGCCAAGGCCGTCGTCTGCGCCTCCACCGGCAACACGTCGGCCTCCGCCGCGGCCTACGCCACCCGCGCCGGCCTTACCTGCGCCGTCCTGATCCCCGAGGGCTACATCGCCCTGGGCAAGCTGGCCCAGGCCCTCATCCACGGCGCCCGGGTCCTGCAGATCCGGGGCAACTTCGACCACGCCTTCGCCCTCGTCCGCCAGCTGGCCGAGCGGGAGCCGGTGACGGTGGTCAACTCGGTCAACCCGTACCGGATCGAGGGCCAGAAGTCGGCCGCCTTCGAGATCGCCGACGTGCTGGGCGACGGGCCGGACATGCACTGCGTCCCGGTGGGGAATGCCGGCAACATCACCGCCTACTGGAAGGGCTACACCGAGTACCGCGAGGCGGCTCTGGTCCGCACCCTGCCCAAGATGATGGGCTTCCAGGCCGCGGGGTCGGCGCCGATCGTGGTCGGCCACGCCATCGAGCGCCCGGAGACCATCGCCACGGCCATCCGCATCGGCAAGCCCGCCTCGTGGCACGGCGCCGTCAACGCCGCCGACGAGTCCGGCGGCGGGATCCACGCCGTCACCGACGCCCAGATCCTCGAGGCCTACCGGTTCCTGGCCGGCGTGGAGGCCGTCTTCTGCGAGCCCGCCTCCGCCGCCTCGGTGGCCGGCCTCCTGAAGGTGGGCCCTCCGTTCCCGGGCGCCACCGTTGTCTGCACCCTCACCGGCCATGGGTTGAAGGACCCCGACCGGGCCATCGCCGAGATCGCCGTTCCCTCGCCCGTCGATCCCGACTATGGAGCGGTGCGAGCCGAGCTGGGGTTCTGACCGGCCGTCATCCGGGGTCGATGCGGAAGACGCCGCCCTCCTGGGACAGGACGTAGAGCTCCCCGCCCTGGTCCTGGCCGAAGGAGACGAGGAGGCGGACGGTCACCGGAAACGCCCGCTCGTCGATGATCTGACCGTCCGTCTGGCGGACGGCCCGCAGCTGGCCGACGCAGAGGTCGGCGAAAACGTAGGCGCCGACCAAGGCCGGGATCCGGGCCCCCCTGTAGACGTATCCGCCGGTGATGGCGCAGTTCCCGCCCGTCCGCGCGTAGTCGAGGATCGGCCCCACGGCGTCGGCCGGCGGCCTCCCGGAGTAGGTCCTGGTGCCCTCGAGCCGCGCCCAGCCGTAGTTCTGCCCGCCGCCCGCTCCCGCCCGCTGGAAGTCCACCTCGTCGCGCGCGGCCTGGCCCACGTCGCCGATCCACAGGTCACCGGTGGACCGGTCGAACGAGAACCGCCACGGTTGACGGAGGCCGTAGGCCCAGATCTCCCCGCGGCCGCCGCCACCGGCGAAGGGGTTGTCGGGGGGGATCCCGTACGGGCCGGCGGCGTTGGCCCGGGGGTCGATGCGCAGGAGCTTCCCCAACAGCGAGTTGACGGACTGGGCGTTGTCGGCCGGGTCCCCGCCGCCGCCTCCGTCGCCCAAGCCGATCCAGAGGCGGGCGTCGGGCCCGAAGACCAGGTTCCCGCCCTTGTTGCCCGCCGCCGGCTGCTCGACGAACAGCAGCTCACGCCGGGTGGCGGGATCGGCCTGGCCTCCGGCCATGACGTACTCCACGACGTGCGTATTGGCGTCGGGGTCGGTGAAGTTCAGGTACATCCGGCTGCCGTCGGGCGAGAAGACGAGCCCGAGCAGGCCCTGGCCGGTGTCCGTGCCGACTTCCCCGGCGATGTCGAGGACGGGGGCGGGATCGACCCCTCCACCCCGGATGGCCCGGACCCGGCCGCCCTTCTCGGCGATGTACAGGGCGCCGTCCCCGAGGCGGACGGCCATGGCCAGCGGCTCGGCCAGCCCGGCCAGGCGTGTCAGCCGGAGCTGCACCCCGGCCAGCTCGGAGGGCCGGGCCGGCGGCCGGGTGTCGGCCGGGCCCGGCGGGTTGTTCCCGGGAGGAGCTTCTCCTTCTGGCCCGGGCGTCACCGTGGTACCCGGTTGGGGGTCACCCGGGGGCGGCAGCGAGCCACCGGGCGCGGTCGACGGGGTCTCCCCGAGTCCCTGCCCGGTGCCCAGCTCGGCGTCTCCTCCTCCGCCGCACCCGGCCAGGATGACGGCGAGAGCCACCGCGACCGCAGTCCTTCCGGGGGGTCGCACCACCACTGAGCGTACCGACGGCAGCGGGCAACCCGGACACAGCGCCCTCCAGCCGCTTCTACAGTGCCCGCATGAAGTACGTGGTGTGCGTCCCCGACGGGGCCGCCGACGAGCCTGTCGACGAGCTGGGCGGCCGGACGCCGCTCGAGGTCGCCAACCTGCCCAACCTGGCCGCTCTCGCCGCCCGGGGCGAGGTGGGGCGGGCGGCCACCATCCCCCCCGGCTTCCCCCCCGGTAGCGACGTCGGCAACCTCTCCATCCTGGGCTACGACCCCGCCCGCTACCACACGGGACGGGCCCCGATCGAGGCTGCGGCCATGGGCCTGCGCCTGGAGCCCGACCAGGTCGCCTACCGCTGCAACCTGGTCACGGTGGGCGCCGACGGCACGATGGCCGACTTCGCTGGAGGCCACCCCTCGTCCGGCGAGGCCCAGCCCGTCATTGCCGCCCTGCACGAGGCCCTCGGGGGCGACGGTCTCTCGTTCCACGCCGGTGTGCAGTACCGCCACATCCTCCTCGCCCCTAGGGACTGGGGCGATGCCGAGTGCACCCCGCCCCACGACCTCACGGGCCAGCCCGCGGTATGGCCGACGGGTCCGGCCGCGTCGCGCCTACAGGACCTCATGGACGCGTCACAGGAGGTGGTCGGCCGGTTCGGCCTCGCCGCCAACCAAGTCTGGCTGTGGGGCCAGGGCACCCGGCCCGACCTGCCTTCCTTCGCCGAAACGTACGGTCTGGTGGCGGGCATGGTGTCCGCCGTCGACCTGGTCCGCGGCCTGGGCGCCCTGGCCGGCATACCCGTCGTTCCCGTGGAGGGGGCCACCGGCTGGTACGACACGAACTACGAGGGCAAGCGCGACGCCTGCCTGCAGGCCCTGGCCGAGGGGGTCGACCTCTTCCTCATCCACGTCGAGGCGAGCGACGAGGCCGGCCACGCCGGCAACGTGGAGGCCAAGGTCGAGGCCCTCGAGAACTGGGACCGGCGCATCCTCGGCCCGCTGGTCGAGGGCCTGGACGGGCTCGGTGCATGGCGGCTGCTCCTCCTGCCCGACCATCCCACCGCCCTCCGCACCCGTACCCACACGTCCGACCCCGTCCCTTACGTCCTGGTCGACTCCGCCCGGCCCGGCCCCGGCGGCACGTTCTCGGAGGCGGGAGTGAGCGCGGAGCCGGTCGTTCCCGGGCACTCCCTCATGGCCCGCCTCACCGCCCCCTCCGGCGACTGAGCCCAACCCGCGACGGCACCCCGGAGCGAGCCAGAGACGGCATTACCGCCGCGCCTTGCTGAATGACTCGATTGTCGTTACCATGGCAGTGCCGTCGTTCTTCGACTCGGGCGCGGGCGTTCTTGAAGTGGACGTTCGGGGCCTAGCACCTGGGGTCCGGCTGGTGCACACAATGTGTTCCGGCATACTGTGTTCCGGCCCTTCCCCCACGAGCCGATCTCCGGTCGTCGCGTTTCTCTTCGTGGACGGCTGCACCCAACCTTCCGCTCTAAGCCGCATGGGCGGAACACCCCGAGCGAGTGCACGGCGGTAGGCAAGGTCAATGAACGTGTCACCGGTTGGCCGACCGTCAAGCCCTGGCGGCGGGAGCTGGAGGAAATGCCGGATACCCGCGTTCTGTTGGTTGAGCTGAAGACGGCGGCAGTCGACCTGGCGGTCGGAGCCGCAGTCGAGCAAAAAATGGAAGTCACTTTCTGCGACAACCGGGTGGTACCACCGGCGGTGACGGCACGTTGGATGCGTTGGCCCTAGCCGCCGCCGGACACGCCGTGCCGCCGTCCCACCCCTTCAACAACCGTCAGGCCCGGGTAGTCACCGGGTCAGGAGGCGAATCATGAGCATGGCCCCCCAGGCGCTCGAGCGTTCCGTTCTGGAACGCAAGGAGCGAGACGAGTTGGCGGCCATCGCCGAGGCGATGGGCGTCAAGCCCGCCGCCAGAGCGTCCAAGGCAACGCTGATCGACCAGATCCTGCGAGAGGCGGGCATAGAGACGGGCGAAGAGCGCCCCAAGCGCACGCGCGCCCCTCGATCGCAGTCGCCGGCCCGGGAGAACGGGGCCGCGCAGACCGCAGCGGCGACTGCCGCCGCCGCTGGCGCGCCCGAGGGCGAGGTGTCTGCCCTCCCCGGGTTGGAACCCTCGCCGGGTGACGCCCCGACGTCGTCCGAGCCCGCCAGCCCCCCCGCCGAAGACAACGCCCCGGCCGACGCGCCAGCTGCCGGCGCCAGCGGAGACGGAGCCGACCCTGCGACTGCGCCTGCGGCCGATGGCGCCGACGGTGCCGCCGGCGCGCCGGCTGTGGCTGAGGCGGCCCCCCAGAACGGCTCGTCCGAGGCTGCGGCCACCGACGCCCCGTCTCCGGAGAATGCGGCGGCCAGCAACGGCAGCGAGGGTGGCCGCACGGCTACCGCTGCCTCCGCCACCGGGCGCACGTCCACGCCTGCCACCGGCCAGCCCACGGGCAGCTCCCGTGGTGACGACCGAGGCCGGGGCGACCAGCGAGGGGCCCGGGAGGCCGCTCCCAGCCAGCAATCCGACAACCGAGAGGGCCGGGAGCAGCGCGACTCGCGCAACCCGCGCGACGGCAACCGCGGAAACCAGGGCGGGGGCCAGGCCACCGACACTTCGGGCGAGCCCGGCAACCGCCGCAGCCGGCGCCGCCGGGGCCGCGACCGGGGCGAGCGCGAACCCCAGCAGGACCGCAGCCAGGACCCGTCCCAGTACCAGGGCGAGCTCGTCGCCACCGAGGGCCTGCTCGACCTCCGCGACGAGGGCTACGGCTTCCTCCGCAACGGCGGCTACTTGGCCAGCCCCCGCGACGCTTACGTCTCCCTGAGCCAGGTCCGCCGCTTCGCCCTCCGCAAGGGTGACTACATCAAGGGCGCCGCCCGCCCCGCGGGCACGAACGAGAAGTACCCGGCCCTGCTACGCATCGACACCGTCAACGACATGACACCCGACGAGGCCCGCAGCCGCTCCCGTTTCGAGGACCTCACGCCTCTGTTCCCCGACTCGAAGCTGCGCCTCGAGGTGCCGGGCGACTCCAACAACATGATCGCCAGGATCGTCGACCTGATCTCTCCCATCGGGAAGGGCCAGCGCGGCCTCATCGTCTCTCCGCCCAAGGCGGGCAAGACCACCGTGCTGAAGCAGATCGCCCACTCCATCGAGGCCAACAACCCCGAGGTCAAGCTCATCGTGCTCCTGGTCGACGAGCGGCCCGAGGAGGTCACCGACTTCCGGCGCTCGGTCAAGGGCGACGTGGTCTCGTCCACCTTCGACCGTCCCTCCGAGGAGCACACGCAGGTCGCCGAGCTGGCCCTGGAGCGGTCGAAGCGCCTGGTCGAGCTGGGGCACGACGTGGTCATCGTCCTCGACGGCATCACCCGCCTGGCTCGTGCCTACAACCTGGCCGCACCGGCCACGGGCCGGATCATGTCCGGTGGTATCGACACCGGCGCCCTCTACCCGCCCAAGCGGTTCTTCGGAGCGGCCCGCAACATCGAGGAGGGTGGCTCGATCACCATCCTGGCCACGGCCCTAGTCGAGACCGGCTCCAAGATGGACGAGGTCATCTTCGAGGAGTTCAAGGGCACGGGCAACATGGAGCTCAAGCTCGACCGCAAGCTGGCCGAGCGGCGGATCTACCCCGCCCTCGACGTCAACGCCAGCTCCACCCGCCACGAGGAGTTGCTCTTCGAGCGGGGGCAGCTCCCGCAGGTGTGGAAGCTCCGCCGGGTCCTGAACGCCCTCGAGGCGGGCGCCGGCCTGGAGCTCCTCATGGACAAGATCAAGAGCACCAAGAGCAACGACGAGTTCCTGGCCGAGATCGCCAAGGCCCCCGTCCCCGCCATCTGAGGTCCGGCGGGCCAAACGCTAGAATCGAGACACGATGAAAACCGGAATCCACCCCAACTATGGCGG
>JBHENM010000466.1:0-13212 GCA_046262035.1 Acidimicrobiales bacterium
GGCATCGGTTGGGGGCGACGTGCCTTCAGGAGATCCCGGGGCCGTGCTCAACAACCCCAACATTGCGCTCTGTCCGGCGTGCCGCCAGGACCTCATCGACGGCAGCATCGACCAGCGGGTCATCGATTTCCTGGCATGGGCGGCCGAGCGCCATCGGGTGAGCGTCTCGGTGCTCAAGACGGGCCACAGCCAGTTCGTGGCCGGGACCAACCGCGTGAGCAACCACTGGGAAGGCCGAGCCGCCGACCTCTACGCCATAGACGGCGAGGAGGTCAGAGCGTCGTGCAAACCGTGCCGAGCGCTCGCGGAAGAGGTCGTGCCTCTCGGCGACGGCCGGCCATCTGAGATGGGGCTGCCGTGGGTCGACCTGGTGGGTGCCGGCGGCTGGAACGTCTTTACCGACGCCGCTCACGGCGATCACATCCATGTTGGCTGGGGGTCTAACCGCTGATGCCGCGGCCCATGCGGACTTCGGATCGTCGCAGCAGCGATGTAGGGACAAGGAGACGCAAGCGATGACGACGGTGTGGCGCTGCGCTGACGGCGATGTCCGGGCACCAGTCGATGAGGCGGAATGGTGGGGCGCGTCGCTGGCGGTCCTCGTCGCCGCGATCCACCACCCCGACGTGCTCGCGGCCCGCCAGCCCGACACGGATGCCGCCGACGTGGCGCGCCAAGTTCTCCGTTCCATCGAGGAACTAGAGGCCGCGGCGGCCCGGGCCGCCGAACAACGCAAGCTACGGAACGATGACGAGGAGGAGCGGCCGTGTTCGGTCCGCGCCCAAGGCGGCGACGTCGTCTTCACCCCCGCAGAAGAGGTCGCCAACCTGGCGTTCTGCCTCATGGTCTTCGCGAGGGCGGTCCTGGAGCCCCAAAGCCCCGAGGCCTCGATCGCTCGCGGTGCTACCGCCTACGCCACGTCGGCGTGGTCGGACAACATCGGGAAGGCGAGTGGGGCCTTCGTGCGTTTCGAGCATCCGCCCGACGTGCCCCGGGAGCGGGGGGGTGATCTCGTGCCGGACGGCTCAGATGAGGCCCAAGACCGGGCCGTGCGGACGGTGCGACCTGTTGGCGGATCTCTGGAGCGTGCCTTGTGAGCCGTACCAGGTCGGGGGATCGCGCTGGTCCCGGAGCACACGCACCGCCAGCGATGAGATTCCGGTCATCGCTTGACGCCGCGCTTGCCTATGCGGCGGCCGGGTGGTTGGTGCTTCCGATTGCGGGGACGGCGAGGGACGCGTGCACATGCGGCAAAGGTTGCGGTAGCCCAGCGAAGCACCCATTGACTTGCCACGGTGTGCACGACGCCTCGACGGACGAAGGCCGTCTCCGCCAGTGGTGGCGTCGCTGGCCCTGGGCGAATGTCGGGATCGCCACTGGACATCGGTCCGGCGTCGTGGTCGTTGACGTCGATCCAGTCGCCGGGGGGCGCTGGTCGATAGAAGCCATCCGAGCCGAGGGGTACGACCTACCGGTGACGCTGTTGGCGTTCAGCGGGGGAGGGGGATTTCACCTCTTCTACTCGGTGCCGGCGGACGTGCGCGTTCGCAACACGGTCGGCCAGCTGCCCAACGTGGGAAGCACGCCTGGGATAGACCTCCGCGGTGACGGCGGCTACGTCGTGGCTGCCCCGAGCCTTCATGTGAGTGGAGGCCGCTACCGCTGGTCGGAGCGAGCCGGGGAAATGCGTCCACTTCCCCTTTGGCTCGCGCGACCAGTCAGAGCGGCGCCCGACGACGTCCGTGCGACGCGTCGGGACGCCGGCGGAAGCCGCTACGGCTCGGCCGCCCTCGCCGATGAGTTGGACGGAGTCCGCCGCTTGACAGTGGGGCAGAGGAAGGACGGTCTCAATCGCGCCTCCTACTCACTCGGCCGCCTCGTCGCGGGCGGTGAGTTAGCGGCGGACCTGGTCTACGAGGAGCTGCTGGCGGCCGCAGTGGCGACGGGCCTTCCGGAACGGGAGGCGAGCCGCACCATCAACAGCGGCCTTCGGGCAGGAGCGACGAGGCCACCGCGCTCGGCGACCACGGCCGGTACAGACGGCGTCGGTATGTCGGAGATTGCGAAGGTAGACCGCAATGAGTGAGAGGAGAACTGGCTCGCCAAGAGCTGAAAGCGATGATCGCCCTCTCACGATCGCCGAGGCAGCCGAGTACCTCAATGTGACCGAGCGGTTCATGCGGAGGATCGTGGCGGAGCGGCGAGTTGCGTATCACAAGCTAGGCAAGTTCGTAAGGTTCCGGCGCCCAGATCTCGATGAATTTGTGCAGGCTGGGCGCGTCGAGGCTCCACAATCGGTGTTGCCGAGAGCCCGGCGTCCGTGGCAGTCTGTGTAACCTCGAACCCTGACGCGGGTTCCCCTTCGATATCTCTCTCGGGGCTGCCATTATGCCCCGCAGGTCCGCTGGAGGCCCGAGATGACTGTGTCTCGTCGTGCTATAGGGAGCGTCCGCCGGCGGGAGTCCGGGCGGTACCAGGCCCGCGTGCTCGATCCCCTCACCGGTGCCCGCGTCAGTCTCGGAACATTCCCAACGCGCGCCGAGGCGCACCGTAACGTCAACCTGGTACTGGCAGATCAGTCGCGCGGCTCGTGGGTCGATCCCGCCGGCGGGCGTGAGCGCCTTTCTTCATACGCCACGGCCTGGGTCAGCGATCATCCGAAGCTGCGGCCACGAACGCGACGCTTCTACCAGGATCTTCTCCGCCTCCACATCCTCCCTTCAATCGGCAACGTTGAGATCGGACGGCTGACGCCTCGCCAAATCCGCACCTGGTACTCCCGTTTGGCCGGCGAGTCGGGGCCGGGGAGCTCAACGGCGGCGAAGGCGTACCGCCTCCTCCACGCGATCATGGCGACGGCAACCGCCGACGAGCTCGTCGCGAAGAATCCATGCATGCTCGCCAACGCTGGAAGGGAGCACCCCGCCGAGCGTCCCGTAGTCACGGTTGCCCAGGTATTCGAGTTGGCAGGGGCAGTTGACCGGCATTTTCGGTTGCTTGTCCTCATGGCAGCATTTACTGGATTGCGCCGAAGCGAGCTGTTCGGACTTGCACGCCGTCACCTCGACTTGCTTCACGGAACGATTTCGGTCGTTCAACAGCGTCAACGGATGCCTGACGGCAGCATTGCCATCAATCCCCCCAAGACGCAGGCTGGGATAAGAACGATCGCGATTCCTCCGCCATTGATACCGGAGATCCAGGCCCACCTGAGCGAGTTTGCGGCCCCTGGCGTGGATGGCCTTGTCTTCCTCGGGGTTAAGGGTGGCCCACTGCGCGAGCATGTTTGGCAGAAGAAGTGGGATATCGCACGACGGTCAGTTGGTCTGCCGGAGTTGCATTTCCACGATCTCCGCCACGTTGCCAACACGCTGGCTGCCTCGACCGGGGCGAGTCTTCGAGAGCTGATGCACCGTATGGGACACGCCTCGCCGGCCGCCGCGCTCCGGTACCAGCACGCAACGCGAGAGCGGGACGCGGCAATCGCGGCTGCTTTGGGGGCGCTGATCGTGCCTGCACCGGACTCCTCCGGGGGCGCTGCGGTCGTGTCCGTCAGCCGCCGCAGCTAGCCCCCGTCGCGACACTTCCGACGACGCTCGGGGCCCGTTCGGGGCCCGGCGGGTTCGCCGAGCCGGTATCAGCCCATGACATATAGGCCGTGACCTGGGCTCTTACGGGAGCGGGCGACGAGAATCGAACTCGCGTCTTCAGCTTGGGAAGCTGACATTCTGCCTCTGAACTACGCCCGCGAGGGCGTTCACTCTACCGCCCCCGGCTCAGGCCAGCCTGCGCGGCCAACCCTCGGCGATGAGGCCAAGAGTGCAAGGCAACCGCTGCCCGGCACGGACGTCGTCCATCCGGCATGCAGCAAGCGACAACGGTTCATAGAGGCGAAACAGAGCAGCAACGTTCGGCCCGTAAGGTCCCTAACCAATGGAGGTCACGCTGCTGCGCTGGCCCTCCGAGAGGGCTCGACGAGACCGTCTAAGCCTCGCCGGCGGGCCGCGGCTTCTGCTCGTTGAAGACGGTCAAGACCCGCCGACCCTCGTCGACTGCCTGGAGGACTGGGTGCGGGTCCCCGCGCCCGAGGAAGAGGTGATCGCCCGGGTGAACGCCCTCAGTGTTCGCCGAGCCGTCCACGAGTGCGACGCTCCCGGCCTCGACACCGACGGGGTCCTCCGCTACCGGGGCAAGTGGGTGTCCCTCCCTCCTCTCGAGACCCGGATGATGATGACCCTCCTGGAGCGCTTCGGCGCGGTGGTGAGCCGTGAGTCTCTGACGAAGGCAGGCTGGCCCGGCGGAATTGCCGGCCGGAACGCGCTGGACGTGCACGTACTTCGTCTGCGGCGGCGGGTGGAGCCCATCGGCCTCGCTATCCGCACGGTGAGGTCACGCGGCTACCTGCTGGAGGCCACCTGAGACGCGCCATGGCAAACGTGCCGGCGACAACCTTCATCGAATAGCATTCCAATCCACGCAGGAAGGGGGGCCGGCGTGAACCCCAGCCTCCGCCGACCCCCGCCTGCGTGCGTGGCGTGGCCAAGGCCGGCGCTCATCGGCGCTGGCCTGCCGACCTCGTAACCTCGTAGCCCATGCCTGCCGACCTCTCAAGCCTCGCTCAGCCTGCGGACACCCGCATCGTCCTCCTGGTGATCGACGGGCTCGGAGGTTTCGCCGGTCCGGACCGGGGGACCGAGCTGGAGGAAGCCAGCACCCCGAACCTCGACCAGCTGGCGGCCGAGGGCTGCGTGGGCCTGCTCGATCCGGTGGGGCCGGGGATCACACCCGGCTCCGGGCCCGGCCACCTGGGCCTCTTCGGTTACGACCCCGACGAGTTCGAATTGGGACGGGGGGCGCTGTCGGCCGCGGGACTGGACGTCGAGCTGCGCCCTGGTGACGTGGCCGCTCGAGGAAATCTCGCCACCCTCGACCCCGAGGGGCTGATCGTCGACCGCCGTGCCGGCCGCATCGCTGACGACGAGGCACGCGAGGTGGTCCGCTTTCTCGCCGAGCGCCTCGATGTGGACGGGATCGAGATCATCCTGGTCCACGAGGCGCAGCACCGAGTGCTGCTGGTGCTCCGGGGACCCGGCCTCGACCCCCGGCTGTCGGATACGGATCCTCAGAAGACCGGTGTTCCTCCTCGCGTGGTCCAGGCCCTGACCGCCCACGCCGAGCGCACGGCGACGGCGGTGACCGAGGTCGACCACCAGATCCGCGGCCTGCTGGCCAGCCACCGTCAGGCGAACTGCCTGCTCCTCCGGGGCTTCGACACCCACCGCGAGCTGCCGCGGATGCAAGTTCGGTACGGGCTCAACCCGGCCGCTATCGCCGTCTACCCCATGTACCGGGGCATCGCCCGGCTCGTGGGGATGGAGGTGCTGCCCAAGGCGGCCGACCTGGAGGACCAGATGGCCCTGCTACGGCAGCACTGGGACGACTTCGACTACTTCTTCGTCCATCACAAGGGCGCGGACACGGCGGGCGAGGACGGCAACTTCGACGCCAAGGTGGCCGCCATCGAAGCGGTCGACGCCATCGTGCCCGCCATCCTCGAGTTGCAGCCCGACGTGCTCGTGGTGAGCGGTGACCACGCCACCCCGAGCCAGATGGCGGCCCACTCGTGGCATCCGGTCCCGGCCGTCGTCTGGGGGCCCCGCGCCGGTCGCGACGACGTCGAGCGCTTCGGCGAGCGCTGGTGCCTCAACGGCGCCCTCGGCCGGCGCCCGACCAAGGACCTCATGGCCGTGGTCCTGGCCTGCGCCGGCCGCCTGGCCAAGTACGGCGCCTAGGCCGCACCAGAACCGGACCCGTATACGGCCGCGGTTGGGGCAGAAGCCCCAACCTGCGGAGGAGGCGGGGATGGGGGTCCCCGCCGGGGAATGAACACGGCCCCCGCCGGGGAATATCACAGCTGTGCGCTACCTTGATAAGGAAGCACTCAAGTTTCTATAGTTAGTCTCTACAGTTGGGCCACCAGGGCCCGCTGACCGGGAGGAGCAACCTATGCCCAAGGCTGTCGGCATCGACCTCGGCACCACCAACTCCGTCGTGGCCGTCTTGGAAGCCGGTGAGCCCACCGTCATCCCGAACGCCGAGGGAGGCCGCACCACGCCGTCCGTGGTGGGCTTCTCCAAGACAGGCGAGGTGCTGGTGGGGGAGGTAGCCAAGCGTCAGGCCATCACCAACCCCGATCGCACCATCCGCTCCGTGAAGCGCCACATGGGCACGCCGTGGACGATGAAGATCGACGACAAGAAGTACAAGTCCCAGGAGATCTCGGCCCGCATCCTGCAGAAGCTGAAGCGGGACGCCGAGGCCTACCTGGGCGACAGCGTCACTCAGGCCGTGGTCACCGTGCCGGCCTACTTCGACGACGCCCAGCGCACCGCGACCAAGGAGGCGGGCGCCATCGCCGGCCTCGAGGTGTTGCGGATCATCAACGAGCCCACCGCTGCGGCTCTGGCCTACGGGCTGGACAAGGAGAACCAGGAGCAGACGATCCTGGTGTTCGACCTCGGCGGTGGCACGTTCGACGTCTCGATCCTCGAGATCGGCGAGGGCGTGTTCGAGGTCAAGTCGACCAGCGGTAACACCCAGCTGGGAGGCGACGACTGGGACCAGCGGGTAATCGACTGGCTGATCAAGTCGTTCAAGGACGACCACGGCGTCGACCTGGCCCAGGACAAGATGGCTCTCCAGCGGCTCAAGGAGGCGGCGGAGAAGGCCAAGATCGAGCTGTCGACCGTGCAGGAGACCACCATCAACCTGCCGTTCATCACCGCCACCCAGAGCGGCCCGCTGCACTTGGACTACAAGCTCACGAGGTCCAAGTTCCAGGAGATGACCGAGGATCTGGTCAAGGCGTGCAAGGGCCCCTTCGAGCAGGCTCTCAAGGACGCAGCCATGTCCAAGGCCAACATCGAGCACGTCATCCTCGTGGGTGGATCGACCCGGATGCCAGCCATCCAGGACCTGGTCCAGGGCCTCACGGGCAAGGAGCCCCACAAGGGCGTCAACCCCGACGAGGTCGTGGCCGTGGGCGCTGCCATCCAGGCCGGCGTGCTGAAGGGCGAGGTCAAGGACGTGCTGCTCCTCGACGTCACCCCGCTGTCCCTGGGCATCGAGACCCGGGGCGGTGTCAGCACCAAGCTCATCGAGCGCAACACCACCATTCCCACCCGGCGCACCGAGGTGTTCACCACGGCCGAGGACTTGCAGCCCTCGGTGGAGATCCACGTGCTGCAGGGCGAGCGCGAGATGGCCATGTTCAACAAGACCCTGGGCAAGTTCCAGCTGGTCGGCCTGCCGCCCGCACCCCGTGGTATCCCCCAGATCGAGGTCACCTTCGACATCGACGCCAACGGCATCGTGCACGTCTCGGCCAAGGACCGGGCCACGAGCAAGGAACAGTCGATGACCATCACCGGTCAGTCCTCGCTCAACAAGGACGAGATCGCCCGCATGGTCCGTGACGCCGAGACCCACGCCGAGGAGGACCGCCGGCGCCGCGAGGAGGCCGAGACCCGGAACAACGCTGACACCCTCGTCTACCAGACCGAGCGGATGCTGCGGGACTACGCGGAGAAGGTCCAGCCCGACGAGAAGGCCAAGATCGAGGCCGCCCTGAACAACGTCAAGGAGGCCCTCCGGGGCAGCGATCTGGGCGCGGTTCGGGAGGCTCACGAGCAGCTGATGTACGCCACCCAGACGTTCGCCCAGAAGCTTTACGAGCAGTCGGGCTCCGAGGGCGACGGGGGCGGGTACTCGGGCGGCGGTCCGGGACGCGCCGACGCCAACGACGACGATGTCGTGGACGCCGAGATCGTCGATGGGTGAGCGGGGGCCCGACCCTACGGCGGGTCCTGACCCCGGTGGGCCCGAGCGGTCCTCTGAGCGGGGTAGCGGTCCCACCCCAGACGGGGTCCCTCCCCCTTCGGGGGACCCCTCCCCGCCTGGGTCCCCCCCTTCGGGCCACCCGACGGCATCCCCCCCGACTAAGAGGAGGGGTGGGGCGGCCCGTCCGACTGGCGGGCGGTTGTGGGCTGCGGCTGAGGCTCGGCGGGCGGCTGCGGATGGGGCTGCCGAGGACGAGGCTTCTTCAGATGATGAGGCCGCGGTCGTAGACGCGGCTGAGGAGGCGGTGCAGGAGGCCGAGCAGGCCGTCCTGGAGGACCTGTCCAAGCTGGCGGCGGAGCGGGACGACTACCTCGACCAGCTCCGGCGCACCAAGGCTGACTTCGAGAACTACCGCAAGCGGATCCAGCGCCAGCAGACCGAGCACGTCGAGCGCGCCGCCGAGGGACTGGCCGAGAAGCTGTTGCCCGTGCTGGACACGTTCGACGCCGCACTGGCCCACGGGCAGGGCTTCGACCAGGTCCACGCCAGCTTCATGAGCACCCTGGAGAAGGAGGGGCTCGAGCGGATCCACCCCGAGGGCCAGACCTTCGACCCTGCGGAGTCGGACGCCGTCGCCCACGAGGAGGGCGACGACGGTCCGATCGTGGCCGAGGTGCTCCGTCCGGGCTACCGCTGGAAGGGTCGCGTGCTCCGTCCGGCCATGGTGCGCGTGCGGGGCTGACGCTCCGGCCATGGCCCAGACCGAGTGGTTCGAGAAGGACTATTACAAGGCCCTCGGCGTTTCCGGAACCGCCACCGAGGACGAGATCCGGCGCGCCTACCGGAATCTGGCCAAGCAGCACCATCCCGACGCCCATCCCGGCAGCGAGGAGCGCTTCAAGGAGATCTCGGCCGCGTACGACGTCCTCTCGGACCCCGCCAAACGCAAGGAGTACGACGAAGTCCGGCGTTTGGGGCCGATGGCCAACGCCTTCGGGGGCCGGGGCGCTGGAGGAGCCGGGGGGCCGGGTGGGGCCGGCGGCGCCGGTGGCACCACGTTCAACTTCTCGACCGACGACATCGGCGACATCCTGGGCGGGCTGTTCGGCCGTTTCCGCGGAGGTCCGGGCGGGCCCGGCGCTCCCGGTGCGCCGGGCGCAGCCGGGGCCCCAGGCGGGCGCTCGGCCGCCGGCGGTCCCCAGCGGGGTGCAGATCTCGAGGCCGAGCTCCACCTCTCCTTTGCCGACGCGGTCAACGGCGTGACCACCACGGTGAACGTCACCAGCGAAACGACCTGCCAGACCTGTCACGGAAGCGGCGCCGCTCCCGGGACGAGTCCCGTCGTGTGCCCGCAGTGCTCGGGTCGGGGGGTGCTGGACGACAACCAGGGCTTCTTCTCCTTCAGCCGGACGTGCCCCCGCTGTGGTGGCCGGGGAATGGTCGTGGAGACTCCTTGCCCGACCTGCTCCGGCCGGGGAGTGGAGGTTCGTCCCCGGCAGGTGAAGGTCCGGGTCCCCGCCGGCGTGGCCGACGGACAGCGGATTCGGCTCAAGGGAAGAGGCTCCCCGGGGCGCAATGGGGCTCCCGCCGGTGACCTGTTCGTGGTGGTCAAGGTCGAGCCCCACCCCCTTTTCGGGCGGAAGGGCCGCGACCTCACCATCACCGTCCCCGTCACCTTCTCCGAGGCGGCGCTGGGCGCGGAGATCACGGTGCCCACGCTGGATGACCCGGTCGTGCTCAAGATTCCGTCCGGCACCCGTTCCGGCCGGACGTTCCGCGTGCGGGGCCGGGGCGTGACCACGGCCAAGGGCACCGGTGACCTGCTCGTCACCGTGGAGGTGGCCGTGCCCACCCGTCTGAGCCAGGCCGAGCGTGATGCCATCCAGGCCCTGGCCGTGGCGTCGACGGACTCGCCGCGAGCCCATCTGGGGGTGTGAACATGGCCAGCGAGAAGGACCGTGGCGTCTACGTGATCTCGGTGGCGGCCGAGCTGGCCGGCGTCCACCCGCAGACGCTCCGCATCTACGAGCGCCGTGGCCTCCTCGACCCGGCGCGAACCGGCGGAGGCAGCCGCCGGTACAGCCAGCGGGACATCGACCGCCTCCGCCGCATCCACGCCCTGACCGAAGCCGGCCTCAATCTGGCCGGGGTGAAGGCGGTCATGGAACTGGAAGACGAGATCGTCCGGCTCCGGGGCCAGCTGGCGCAAGCCCTGGCTGATACCCGGGAGGCAGTCGAGCGGACCCACCGCCAGTACCGGCGCGATCTTGTTCCTATGCGCCAAAGCCCCATGCCGTACCGCACCCGTAGGTAACCTCTGGGGGCGCGCACCAGCCTGAAGGTGTGGGCTGGGGATGCCGGCAGGGCGTTGGGCGCGCAGCGGCAGAGAGTGAGGAGCCAGCGATCCGGAGCTGCCGGACGAGAATTCTGACGATGTTGGCCCTGGTGGCCATCATCGTTCCTATCGGCGCGCTTGCGGTGCCGGGCGGCCAAAGCCTGAGCCGTCCTCAGAGTTTCGCCGGGGGGTCGAACCCGCCGGTTGCCGACTTGCTGGGCCGGATCCCGCTCAGCTTCGAGGCCAACGAGGGTCAGTTCGACCCAAGCGTGCGTTTCGCGGCCCGTCCCGCCGGCCATCAGGTACTTCTCACCGGGCAGGGCCTCCTCGTCTCGCCCACCGGCGCCGGCGGTCCTGTGGTCGGGCTGGCCCTCGAGGGTGCACGACCCGAAGCCCAGGTTCAGGGTTGGCGGCCGCTGCCGGCCCCGACCCACCGTTTCGTGGGCGACGATCCCGCCAGGTGGCGCACCGACGTGCCGACCTTCGGCGCCGTCTCCTACCGTGAGGCCTACCCCGGGATCGACGTGGTCTTCTACGGCCAGGGGCGTCAGGTCGAGCACGACTTCGTAGTGGCGCCCGGCGCCGATCCCTCGGTCATCACACTGGCCGTCTCGGGTTCGTCCGGTAGCCGTATCGAGGGCAACGGCGACCTGGTCCTCCCCGCGGGCACCACCGAGGTCCGGCTCCTGGCGCCCCACCTTTATCAGGAGATCGACGGTCAGCGCCGTCCCGTGACCGGCGCCTATCGACGCACGGGAGACGACCGGTTCGGCTTCCAGGTGGGCGCCTACGACCGCAGGCGCCCCCTTGTGATCGACCCCGTGCTGGTCAGCGGTTCCTACCTCGGAGGCAGCAGCACGGACACCGCCTACGGGGTCGCCCTCGACGCCGACGGGAACATCGTGGTCGCCGGGTACACGGAGTCGTCCGACTTCCCCACCCTGAACCCGGCGCAGACGGGCCTGGTCCAGGCTGACGGCACCCGGACCGACGTGTTCGTCACCAAGGTGAAGGCCGACGGGGGAAGCCTCCTGTGGTCGACCTACCTCGGCGGCCGGAGCCGGGACGCCGGATTCGGCGTGGCCGTGGGCCCTGACGGGGGCGTCTATGTCACCGGTTACTCCGAGTCGGCCGACTTCCCCATGGCCAACGCCGTGCAGAACGTCAGCGCCGGAGGCGCCAGCGACGTGTTCGTGGCCAAGCTCAACTCCGCCGGCTCGGCCCTGGAGTACTCCACCTACCTCGGCGGCAAGGGGGCGGACAGTGGCAGCGGGATCGCGGTGGACGCCGCCGGAGCCGCCTACGTGGTCGGATCGACAGGCTCCGCCGACTTTCCCATGTCGAAGCCCTTCCAGGGCACCCTGGGCAAGCCGGACGACGTCGACGGGTTTGTGGCCAAGGTGGCGCCCGGAGGCACGAGCCTGGCCTACTCCTCCTACCTCGGAGGCACGGGCGACGACCACGCCATCGACGTGGCCCTCGACTCCACTGGGAACGCCTTCGTCGTGGGCGACACGAGGTCGCCCAACTTCCCGACCGCTCGTCCTTTCCAGGCCGCTCCCGGCGGCGGCGGCGCGTCGGGCGGCGGGAACTTCGCCGATGGCTTCGTCGTCAAGGTCCAGGCCGATGGCAGCGGCCTGGCCTACGGCACGTATATGGGTGGTGCGGACTCGGACAAGGCCACGGCAGTGGCGGTCGATGGTCAAGGCGCTGCTTATGTGAGCGGCAACACCGGGTCGAGCAACTTCCCCGTCCTCAACGCCGTGCAGTCCAAGAAGGACGGTGACTTCGACGCCTTCGTCGCCAAGCTGAGGCCCGACGGTGCGGCGTTGACCTACTCGACCTATCTCGGGGGGAGCGGATCGGACGGGGGGGAGGCGATCGCCGTCGACGGTCAGGGTCGCGCCTTCGTGACCGGCGCAACCGCCTCCTCCGACTTCCCCACTGTCCGGGCTTTCCAAGGGGCCAAGGGGGGCGGTTTCGTCGACGCCTTCGCCTCGACGGTCAACGCCAACGGCCGTTCCATGGTCTCGTCGTCGTACCTGGGAGGGCGCGACGACGACCAGTCGGCCGCCATCGCCATCGATCGCGACAACAACGTGATCATCGTGGGCTACACCAACTCCAGCGACTTTCCCATCGTCAAGCCCTTCCAGCCGGGCCAGGGCGGTGGCGTGGGTGACGCCTTCCTCGCCAAGGTTCGGGAGGAGGCGCCCGGCGAGGCCGCCAGTCCGGCACCGGTCGCGTCCAAGCGGGAACAGCGCGTGCGCATGCTGGTCACAGTGACGGGCGGCCTCTTCATCGCCGCCGTCATCCACACCGTCTGGCTGCGACGCCGCCCCGAGGGCGATGCCCAGCCCGCTCCGGCCGCTACCGGCGAGGGCATGGCTCTGCCCGGCTTGAGGTACCTGCCGCGTCGCGGCCGGCAGGAGGAACGGGTGCCCGATGGAAAGAGGTTCAAGGGCAAGCCCTGGGCCGACATGCCTCCGCCCCCCCCGCCCCCGTCGCCACCGACGCCCGTCCCCGCGGAACGGAGCCTGGACGACAAGCGCCGAGCGGAACTCGACGTCCCTGACGACGACGAGCGGGAGACGCTGGTCGAGCCCGCCACCGTCTGGGGGCCGCTGCGGGCCGGGTCGCGCGACCCGGACCGGGAGCCTCCTGTTTGGGACGAAAGCGAGCGCCCCCTGCTCCGCTCCATGGAGCGACCGGACGAGCCCGTTCCCGTGGCCAAGATGCCGGTTCCTGACCTGTGGGGCTCGGAGGCGCCGGTTGTCGAAGCCGCCGCTTCGGTCGTAGGTGGCGACTCCGAGGAATGGGAGACCGTCCGCGCCGATGAAGCGCTGGGGAAGCCGGATTCCTGGCCCGTCGAGGAACGCCATGTGCCCCCCGCCGAGGAGCGGCTGGACCCGCTCGACGATTGGGGGCCTTTCACCGAGCCTCACGAGCCCGAGAAGTGGGCGTCGGAGTGGGGCGTCGGCTCGTTCCTGAAGGCGCCGGCCCCTCCGGCCCCACCCGTACCCGCCCCCGCTCTGGCC
>JBHENM010000467.1:0-14229 GCA_046262035.1 Acidimicrobiales bacterium
CGGCTTCGGCGGCTAGTTAAACCACCCGCCCGGCAATCCCGTTGTCGCGCCGAACGAAGATCGTCGCCAGCATCGGTCCGGCGTCGGAGGACCCGGCCATGTTGCGGGCCATGGTGGGGGCGGGCATGAACATGGCCCGCCTGTCGCTGGCCCACGGTCCGGTCGAAGAGACCCTCGAGCGCATCGATCGTGTGCGCCAGGCGGCCGCCGACGTGGGCGAGACGGTCGGGATACTCGCCGACCTACCGGGGCCCAAGATCCGCGCCGCCCCGTTCCCCGACGACGGCGTGTACCTGAACGAGGGTGACCAGACCGAGCTGGTGCCCACGGACGGGGTCGCCACCAGCGACTGGCGGCGGATCGGTATCGACGACCCCGAGCTGATCGGCCAGATCCGTCCCGGTGACCGAGTCGCTCTCGGCGACGGTGGCATCCAGCTGGCGGTCGAGACGGTCGACGGCGAGCGGGTCAGTGCCCGAGTGGTCACCGGAGGCCAGGTGCGGGGCCGTCCGGGCGTCATCGTGCCCACCCGCCGGATGACGACGGTCACGCCCACGCCCGACGACCTACGTCTACTCGAGGCCGTGTGCAAGGCCAGCGTGGACGCCGTGGCCATCTCGTTCGTGCGGTCGGCGGCCGACATCGAGCGGGTCCGGGCCGTCACCGGCGAAGGCCTGATGGTGGTGGCCAAGATCGAGACCCAGGAGGCGGTGGATGCCATCGAGGAGGTGATCCCCGCCTCCGACGGCGTCATGGTGGCCCGCGGCGACCTCGGCATCCATTGCGACCTCGAGGACGTCCCCCATTACCAGAAGCTGATCATCCGCACTGGCGTGGCCTTCGGCCGCCCCGTCATCACTGCCACCCAGATGCTCGAATCGATGGTGCGGGCGCCCGTGCCCACCCGGGCCGAGGTGAGCGACGTCGCCAACGCCGTCTTCGACGGCACCAGCGCCCTCATGCTCTCGGGCGAGACCGCCGTCGGTCACGACCCCGTGAACGCGGTGCGCACCATGGCCCGCATCGCCATCCGGGCGGAGCAGGAGTTCGACTACCTGGGTTGGGGCCGGGAGCTCGGCCAGCAACAGTCCTCCGAGACGAGGGGGGCGCCTGTTCCGGCGCGAATTACGGCCGCCGTCTCGGCCGCGGCGTGGCGCGCGGCGACCGACGCCAACGTCTCGGCCATCATCGCCTGCACCAACACCGGGAGCACGGCCCGGGCCATTTCCCGGTTCCGGCCCACGGTTCCCGTCATCGGCGCCACCCCGTCCGCCCGGGCGGCGCGGCAGCTTTCCGTGGCCTGGGGCGTAACGCCGATCATCGTCGACAGCCACGGCACCACCGACGACATCGTCTGGTTCGCGGTCAAGGGCACGGTCGAGCAGGGCATCGTCCGTTCCGGCGACCTGGTGGCCGTGCTCGTGGGATCGCCCACCGATCCCGATCCCGCCACCGACACCCTGCGCCTGGTGCGGGTCCAGTGAAGCGCTCCATCGACTTCGCCCTCGACGACCATCCCGAGGGCGACGACGAGCGGCCCAGGACAGCGTGGGCCGTAGGGCTGTCCGACGACTGCGACGGTTGCGACGACCTGCGGGTCGACCTCACCCTGGAGGAGGTCGGGCGCAGCGGCACGGGCAACACCGCCCACCTGGCTCCGGGTACCGCGCGCCGGCTGCGAGCGTCTCTGGGCGCTGCCCTCCGGGAGATCGGCGAGGACGCGGGGGCGTGACGGCCGGCTAGTCGTCCGCTCAGGGGGCCGCTCGGGCCCTAGCCGGTGGCCCCGGCGTCCCTCTCCGGATGGGGTTCGAACGTGCCGTGGAGCGACGCCCACAGCCCACAGAGACCCAGGCCGTAGACGGGCACGAGCGTCCCCGCCGCCAGGCTGCTGGACGGCCGGGCGATGGCCGTGGCCAGGGCCACCACCACCTGAACGGCCAGGGCCCCCAGGAGGCTCCGGCGCACGGCCGCCGACGCGATGTCGCCGGTCAGGAAGTAGAGGTTGGCCACGCTGATCTGCTCGCGCCGGCTCCGCCGGATTCCCGTGGCGTAGGCGGCGACGAAGGCGGCGCAGCCGGCAAGGAACAGGGCGACGGCGACCACGAAGGCGGGCGCGGCCAGGGTGTCGGGGGCGGCCGCAGCCGCTACCGCGGTCACCGAGAACGCCGCCGTTCCCCACCACGCGCTTCGGCGGATGACTTCGCCGGACATCACTCGACCGCCTGGAGAGACTGGTCGAGGAGCTGAGCCAGGTGGTCGTAGTCGAAACGCTCCTCGGCCCGGCGCCGGGCCCCGCGGCCCAGGCGGGTGCGCAGCTGCTCGTCGTCGAGCAGCGCGTCCAGGGCGCCGGCCACCCTGACCGGGTCCTCGGGCGAGCGGACGACGAGCCCGGACTCGCCGTGGGTCACCGCTTCGGCCGACCCTCCGCTGAGGCCCGCCACCTGGGGGATGCCGCAGGCCGCCGCCTCGAGGAACACGATGCCGAAGCCCTCCTGCTCCAACCCGCCCCAGCGGTTCCGGCAGGGCATGGCGAAGACGTCGGCGCATCCCAGGAACGTCGGGAGCCGATCCTCCGAGAGCCGGCCCAGGAACCGCACGGGGGCACCGGTCTTGGATGCGAGGCGAGCGAGGCGGGGAGCGTCACGTCCGGTGCCACCGACGACCAGGGTGAGGTCCGGATGCCGGGACATGAGCAAGGACGAGGCCGCGATCAGCACGTCGATCCCCTTTCGGGGCACCAAACGAGTGAGGGCCACCACCACCTTGCCCTCGGGCGGCAGGCCGTAGAGAGCGCGCCCTGCCGCCCGCTCGTCGTCCGACAAGGGGCGGAAGCGGGCGAGGTCGACCCCGGGCGGCACGATGACGGACGGAACCTGGCCTCCTGCCGCCCGGTACACCTCGGACAGGACGAACTCGCCGCAGGCAATCACCAGCGAGGCCCCGCGAAGCACCTGGCGGAGGGCAGCCTGGCCACCGGGCAGCCGGCCCGGCACGGAGACCTCGGCGCCGTGAACCACGACGGCGTAGGGGCGGCGCAGGTGGCGGCCGACGAGGCTCAGGGGCAGGGCGGGGTCGAGCACCACCAACCCCGCACCGACCTCGTCGGCGAGGTCGCGGATCTGCTGCGTCAACGCCGGCGTCGGCCAGAGAACCCGTTGCCGAGCCCGCTCCACCCGGTACGGCTGGGCGTCGTCGAACTCGACGTCACCGGCGTACGGCGTGGTGAGGACGGTCACCCGGTCCGGGGGCAGCCGCCGCCACAGCTCCCACAGGTATGACTGGATTCCCCCGATCTTGGGCGGGAAGTCGTTGGTGACGAGGACGTGCGCCAGTCGGGTGCCGTTTCAGGAACGAATGGGCGAGAAAGCCGACGGGGACGGCCGCGGAGGATTCTTCCGCAGGCGCGGACGGTCGCCACTGGAGGCCAGCTCCGACGCCTGCTTGGCCGAGATCCGGGGCCGGATGACGAAGGCGTCCGGGTCGTCGGCCGCTTCCTCGGGAACGTCGAGAACGTCGAGGTCGAAATCGCTCTCGTCCCAATCGGCGTCTCGGTCCTCGGCGGGCGGCGTCGCCGGGCTGTCGGGCCCGGAACTCCGCTCCGTCCCCAGAGCGAACGACGCCGAGGACGGCGGGGGTCCGGGAGCCCGTGCCGGAGCCTCGCCGAAGATGCTCGCCCGAGCGGGCGGGACGTCGTTGCGCGTGTCCTTCACCACCTCCGGTGAAGGGCGGGGGGCCGGGAGATCGACTGGCGCCCTCTTGGGTGGCATCGCCCGCGCCGGCACGCCCTCGCGGACCGGGCTCCGGCCGGGAGGGCCGGCTGAGGTGCGGGCAGGCGGGGCCGGGGTGTCAGCGAACCGCAGGCTGAACGGCTCTCGGCCGTTGCCGCCGCGCGATCGGGAACCTCCCGAGCGGTTGTTGGACGTCGCACCCTGCCGCGCCGCGGGCTGCGGACGGGCGGCCGGCGGGCGGGCTCCGACAGGAGAGGCGGGACGGCCGCCTCGGACCCCGGTCGCCCTGGTAGCGAGCCGGGTGCCGTCGGTGCCGAAGCGTGGTCCCTCGGCCCGCGCGGTAGCGCGTCGGGTCGCCTTGGTCGCCGTAGCCGTCGCGACCGGAGCCCGCTTCTTCGCGGTGGAGGAAGCCTTGGTCGCGGACTTTCTGGCGGTCTTGGTCGCGCTCTTGGCCGTCCTCTTCGTCGCGCCCTTGGCCCCACCCTTGGCGGCAGGCGCCTTGGCCGGACTGGGCGAGCGCTTGGCCGTGGGCGCCTTGGCCGGCGGGACCTTTGCCGTAGTGCCTTTGGGCGTCGCTCTGGCCGGCCTCTGGGCCGTGGGAGCCTTCGACGCCGGGCCCCTGACCGCACCCCTGGCCGGGCGTTTCGCAGGACGTTTCGGCTCGCCCGATTTCGCTGCGCCAGCAGCGGCGGCAGCGGGAGGCTTCCGCGCCGGCCTGGTCGGAGACGCCGGCGCTCCCAGCGCTCGGGGGGCGGGTGCACGACTGACCGCGGCACGAGCCCGCGGGGTTGGAGGGCGGGGACCGGGACGGACCCGAGCGGGAAGGATGTCGACGGACCGGTCGATCGGCGCCTGCTCCTCCGGCTCGTCCGGCTGATCCCCGGCCCGCCGTCTCTTCCCGCCGTCGACGTAGGCGAGGTCGGACGCCAGACGGTCCTTGGAGCGGAGCTGCCCCAGGGCGACGTCGACCTCCCACGACGCCTGCTGGAACCGGCCCCGTGACTCGTAGCGAAAGCGGACCATCCACACGCTGTCGTGCGCCTGGAACGCGCTCCAGCCTGCGGTGTACTCGTCCTCGGCGAGGACCAGGCCCTTGTCGGCCAGGTTGATTACGACCGACTCCCCCAACGGGAAGGCCGAGTCGCCCAGCCGCGCCTTGGCGTAGGTGAGGCTGCGAGCGAGCTCGATCACCTGGACCTGCTCGGCCAGGATCGGAGGCGCAAAGCGCTCCACCCACTCACGCGGGCAACGGGCCTCCTTGGCCACGTCGTCGATGGTCCGTCCCGCCCGCAGACGGGCCTGGATCTCCCGAGGAGTCAACTCGCTCTGGGGACGGGTCCGCTCCGCAGCTCGCTCCTCGCGCCGGGTTCCCCAGTCCGAAGAGGCGGGACCGCCGCCCGATTCGTCACCGTTGCGGAGCCGCTCGACCTCCGCGAGCTTGTCCCGCAGCTCGTCGCTTATGGCGACTACGAAGCTGCCCGACTTCGACCCCTTGCGGGTGCTGAATATCAAGCCATCGAGATCGGTTGTGAAGCCGACGACATGGAGCTTTCGCACTGTGCTCCCGAGGCACTGTGGCCGGACGAACTGCGGACCCTTGAAACCGGACGCTACCACTCGACTCCGGTTGTAATCGCGGACCGTGGGGCCCCCGATCACCCGTGCTCAGCCCGTGCGCCGAACCTGCCGGAGATGGGGTACGAGGCCGGCGTCGCCGAGCATCCGCACGGCCCTGGCCTCGGCCGCGTCGATCACGACGGCTTCGTTCGGCTCGCGGTTGCAGATGAAGGTGACAACGCAGTCGTCGCACGCAGAGGTGTGCTGCATCACACAGTCGTCACAGCTGATGACCGAAACGCCCTCCATGAGCACATCCTCCAGAACTCGTTTGACTTCCGGTGAACCTACCGGGGCGGTGTGACAGTTCTGCCGCTACCGGCGGAGGACGGCGAGGAGCTGCCTGGAGGAGATGACGTTGGCTCCTGCCCGGGCCGCGCCCTGCTGCACTCTGCGATCGCTGGTGGCGACGACCACGGGACGCTGGGGGGGAAGTTCGTTCACCAGGGCGAGGACCTCGTCGTCGGCCTCCACTCCGGGAGCGGAAAACTGGACCTTGACCGCCCGCGCCGTCGTGGGCACGACCCCGGGCATGATCTGTTCGGCTCCGTCGAACACGACGCGCACGTCGGCGCCCGTGCGGGCCGCGAGCTCGGTCAGGGCGTCCACCAGGCGCCGTCGCTGATCGGGAAGGGGCACCTCCGGCCACCCCGAGAGCGAGACGTTGTAGCCGTCGACCACGAGGGCCACGCCACTCACCCGCACGAGGTATTCGGCGGCTTCGGTCGAGTCGTCGAAGATGGCCGGCGGCAGCCGCACGGGCTGGCGCCCCACCGCGTCGGGACGCCCGCTCCGACGCCGGGCCGGCCTGACCTCGGGCACGGGTACCAGCGCTGGCGATCGGACGTCCTCGGGAGAACCACCGTCCCCGGTGAGGGGATCTGCTGCCGCGCCCAGGGCCTCGGCCAGGCGCGCCGCAGCCCGAGCGGCTTCCCGGAGGGCGCGACCGACGTCGGCGTTGACTGCGAGCAACGCGGCCGGCACAGACGGCTCCCGGTCCGGTGGCGCGACCGGCGAAGTCTCTTGTTCGAGGCCCAGTGCGTCCGCCGGGGCCGCCACTTCAGCCGAAGCCTGCAATTCGCCTACCTGGACCTCGAGCTGACGCACCCGGCGACGGAGAGCCTCGACCTCGGCCGCCGCGGCTGCCGCCGAGGCTTTCGCCCGATCCCGCTCGGCGGCCAGGCTCTCCGCCCTGCGACCGGCGGCCGCGGCCGCGTCGGACGCCATCTGGCGTGCCCTTCGCTCCTCCCCCAAGGCCGCCGTCGCCTGCGCCGCCTCGGCACGAGCCGACGCGGCCGCCTGCTCGGCCCGGCGGCTGGCGTCCTCGGCTCCCGCCAGCCGGCGACGGGCGTCGTGCTCCGCTCGCTGGTTGACAGCCGCTTCCGCCTCTTGCTCGGCGCGCGCCACCAGCGACGCCAGCTCCTCCTCCCAGCCCGACGGCCGGGCGAGGAACAGCCACCCCGCCCGCCCCACGTCTCGCTCCTCGACCGTTGCCGTCACCCGCGCTCGGAAGTCCTCGTCGGTGTCGAGGGCCCGGCGGGTGGCAGCCAGCGCTCGCGGCGGCAGCTTGGCGAAGCGGAGGAAGGGGCGCAGAGCCACAGGGGCGGGAACAGCCGGCTTCTCCTTCTCTTCCTCACCTTCCCGGGCCGCGGCGAGGGCCGCCTCCAGAGCAGCCCGCAGGAGGAGGTCACCAGCCGGGTTCAGAGGGTCTCGACCGCCTCGCTCGAACCGCACCACCGGCAGGTCACGCTCTGGACCACCTCATCGAGGACCTGCTCCTCCTCCACGGTCAGCTCTCCGCCCAGGCTGAAGTGGTGGAAGGCGCGTGTCGTCCGGGCCGTCGTGACGTCGAACCGCGTGAGGTTGCCGCACGCGGTGCAGCGGTAGCGGGAAGGCACCGGCCGATAGTACGGCGGCCGACACGGACACCGGAACCTTGCCAGCCGAACGTATGTTCGATAAATTTCCCGGCGCATGCGAGGACCGCAGGGGTCCGCCGAGACTCTTCCCTTCCAGGCTCGATCGTTCGACGACTTGGGCACACCCCTGCACGAGGTCACGTTCGGCGTCGTGGACATCGAGACTACGGGAGGGTCCCCCGCGTCGGACGCCATCACCGAGATCGGCGCCGTGAAGGTAAGAGGCGGCGAATGCCTGGGCACCTTCCAGACCCTCGTCAACCCCGGCCTCCCCATTCCTCCCCAGATCGTGGTCCTCACCGGCATCACCGAGTCCATGGTGGGGCCGGCGCCCTCGATCGATGCGGTCCTGCCCGCCCTCCTCGAGTTCTTGGGCGGTTGCGTGCTCGTGGGCCACAACCTCCGGTTCGACACGTCGTTCCTGGATGTGGCCTCGCTCGCCGCCGGTTATCCGCGGCTCCCTCACCAGCGGGTCGACACCTGCGCCCTGGCCCGCCGGTTGGTCCGCGACGAGGTCCCCGACTGCCGGCTCGGCACCCTCGCCCGACGGCTTCGCCTAGCCCACCAGCCCTCCCACCGGGCCCTCGAGGACGCTCTGGCCACCGCCGACCTCCTCCACGTCCTGCTCGAACGAGCCGCCGGCCTGGGCGTCTTGGGGCTCGACGACCTCCTCACCCTCCCGACCCTCGCCGCCCATCCCATGGCCGCCAAGCTTCGGCTCACCCGCGGGCTCCCGCGCTCGCCGGGCGTCTACCTGTTCCGGGGCCTGGGCGGACGGGTCCTGTATGTCGGCAAGGCCACCGACCTGCGGTCCCGCGTGCGGTCCTACTTCTCGGGCGACGACCGGCGGAAGGTGTCGTCCCTGCTCCGGGAAGCCGAGTCCATCGATCACGTGGTCTGCCGTAGCCCCATCGAGGCCGCCGTCCTCGAGATCCGTCTCATCCACCGGTACCTGCCGCCGTACAACCAGCGGTCGACCCGCTGGCGGAAGTACGCCTACCTGAAGCTCACCCTCGGCGAGCGCTTTCCCCGTCTGTCCGTCGTCCGAGCGCCCACCCCGGAAGACGGGTGCCTCTACCTGGGTCCCCTTTCGTCCACCGCCACCGCCCGCGCCGTGGCCGAGGCGATCGAAACCGCGGTACCCATCCGGCGGTGCACGGCACGTCCGGGCCGCGTCCCCCGCGAGGGCCTGTGCACGCCCGCGCAGCTCGGGGTGGCGACGTGTCCCTGTGCAGGGGCCATCTCCGAAGCCGAGTACCGGATCCTCGTAGACCAGGTCGTCCGCGGGCTGACCAACGAGCCGGAGGCCCTCCTCCAGCCTCTGTGCGACCGCATGCGGGCCCTCGCGGGAGCGGAGCGGTTCGAGGAGGCCGCTGATGCCCGCGACCGGGCCGACGTCCTGGCCCGTGCCCTCCACCGCCAACGACAGGTCGACGCCCTCCGGCTGGCCGGCCGCCTCGAAGTGGAGGCGGGCGATCGTCGGCTCGTCCTCACGGCGGGCCTCCTCGGCGCCCAGGCCGGGGTGGAGGTCGACCTCCGGGACTACGGAGCGGGCGCACCGGTCCCTCGCCACCTGGCCGACGAGCTCAGCTGCATGGCCAGCTGGCTGGACGCCGAGTCGTCCCGGCTGAGGCTCCTGCGGTGCGAGGGCGAGCTCGTCTCGCCTCTGCCCCGGGTGCCCCGCTACGAGCCCCGCAAGCTTCGGAGCCGCCAGGAGTAACCAGGGCACTGGCTACCCGGCGGGTGCTACGTCCTTGTGCTCGCCCGACACCGTGACCAGGCGTTCCAGCACCTCGCCCGCCCGCCCTTCGTCAACCGACGAGACGGCCGCTTCAAGTCCCCCGGCCAGGTCGTCGGCCAGGCCCGCAGCCACGACTCCGGCCGCCGCGTTAAGGAGGACGATGTCCCGGTGGGGGCCCCTGTCCCCGTCGAGCACGCGCCGGGTCAGGTCGGCGTTGGTGGCCGGGTCGCCACCGCGGAGCGAGCCGGCCGAGGCCTGTGCAAGGCCCAGCTCGGCTGGGTCGACCACGTAGGTGCGCACCCGGCCCTCATTCAGCTCCAGCACCGTCGACGTGGTGGTCGTGGACAGCTCGTCGAGACCGTCGTGGCCGTAGACGACGAGCGCCCGTTCGGCACCGTTGGCCTGGAGCACCCCGAGCATGCGCTCGGCCATGGACGGGTCGCTCACCCCCAGGGCCTGGCGGCGGACCCTCGCCGGATTGGCCAGAGGCCCGAGGAAGTTGAAGACGGTGGCCACTCCCAGCTCCCGGCGGGTGGGCCCGGCGTGGCGGAGGACGGCGTGGAAGCGGGGGGCGAAGCAGAAGCCCATGCCCACCTGCTCGACGCAAGCGGCGACCCCCTCGGGCCCGAGGTCGACCGTGACCCCCAGGGCCTCCAACACGTCGGCGGAACCGCTGGCCGACGACGCCGCCCGGTTTCCGTGCTTGCACACCGGGGCACCGGCCCCGGCCACGACCAGGGCGGCGGTAGTGGACACGTTGATCGTGTGACTCCGGTCGCCACCGGTTCCGCAGGTGTCGACCAGGGCCAGGTCTCCGGCGATCGGCACCGTCCGGGCGAACTCCAGCAGGGTGGCCAGCAGCCCGGTCATCTCTTCGACGGTTTCGCCCTTCATCCGCAGGGCGATGCAGAAGCCTGCGATCTGGGCGGAGGTGGCCGAGCCCTCGAGGATCTCGCGCAACGCCGCACCCGCTTCGGCCGCGGTGAGGTCGCGACCACGCGTGAGCGAACCGAGAACCCCTGGCCAGCCGCCGATATCGGACAGGGAGACGGCGTCAGGCACCGGTCAACGGTACCGGGGAGCCTCCCCGCCGGGCTACGCGGGCGGAGACCAGCTCAGGCGGCTGCGGTCTTGCGGCGCTGGCGCAGAAGGCGCCGGCGTTCGCGAGCGGTCGTGCCGCCCCAAATTCCGTCAGCCTCGCGAGAGTCGAGGGCGAACTCCAGGCAGGGCTCTTGCACGGGACACGACGCGCAGATCGCCTTCGCCTCGTCCGATTCCTCGTCCGAAGGCGGGTAGAAGACATCGGGGTCCAGTCCCACGCACGCGCCGCGCTGGCGCCATGACAGTTTCATCGGGCGGAGCATTCCTCCATGGGCTCGGGTCCAAACGTCCTCAGCGCTCGATTCAGCGCGACCAGTCGCTCGGATTTACAGCACCTATTTTGCAACATCCGCGTTGCCGAAGTCCAGCGCGTTACCGAACCGGCCCGAAGCGGGGCGCGACGGCTCGCCTCCTAGGACGCGGTTGATTATCGCTTCGGCCGCTTCGCGCCCGGGCGGCTGACCAGGAACTCTTGCGCCGCGAGAGCGACGTCAGCCGCCGAGAGAGGCTTATACAACAGCGTCCTAGGATGCCCCGGATGACCGCTACAGCCGACGAGCGCCGGCTCCGGCCCGGCCGTCAGCAGTTCTCGCTGGCGATGGCTGTCCTCCTGACCGCCCCGGGCCTGATCACCCGCATCACCGGCGCCCATCTCGAACCCGGCCTGGGCGCCTTCCTGTTCGGGCTGGCCATCGTCGGCGCCGCCTTCCTTCTTTCCTGGGCCGCCGAGGTGGCCCAGCTCGACCTCTCGGCCGGACTGGCCATCGCCATCCTGGCCTTCATCGCCGTTTTGCCCGAGTACGCCGTCGACCTCGTGTTCGCGTGGAAGGGCGGCAACGCCGTCGAACAGTTCGGACCCGCGTGCCAGCCCCCGGGAGCCACAGGCGAATCCCCCTGCTCACTGGCCCTGGCCAACATGACCGGCGCCAACCGGCTGCTCATCGGCATCGGCTGGTCGATGGTCGTCTTCATCGCGTGGTACCAGTGGCGACGCCGCGGACAGCGGGAGGACACGATCACCCTCGAGCGCACTCATACGGTGGAGCTCTCGTTCCTCACCGTCGCCTCGCTCTACTCGCTCACCCTGCCCCTCAAGCGGACCATCACCCTGGTCGACGCAGCCCTGCTCGTCGGGCTGTTCGTGATGTACACGATCCGCGTGTCCCGTGCCCCGGCCGAGGAGCCTCACCTCGTCGGTCCTGCTGCGTACATCGGCGGGTTCGCCGTCAACCGCCGGCGCTTCGCCGTCGGGTTGATATTCGTCTTCGCCGCCTTGGTGATCGTGGCGTGCGCCGAGTCCTTCGCCGAAGCGCTCGTCGAGACCGGGGCCGAGTTCGGAGTCAGCGAGTTCCTCCTCGTGCAGTGGCTCGCGCCCCTCGCTTCCGAGACACCTGAGCTCCTGGTCGCCGGTCTCTATGCCTGGCGTCTCAACACCAACGCCGGTCTGGGAACCCTGGTTTCGTCCAAGGTCAATCAGTGGACGCTCCTGGTAGGGAGCCTGCCCGTCGTGTTCGCCATTGCCTCTGGCGGCGTTTCCGGCCTGCCCATCGTGGCCCGCCAGCGGGAGGAACTGCTCCTGACGGCGGCCCAGTCCGTGTTCGCCGTCGCCGTGCTCTCCAGCCTGTCCATCTCCGTCCGGGAGGCGCTGGCTCTGTTCGGCCTGTTCTGGGCCCAGTTCATCATCGGGGCCATCGTCCCGGAGTCTCTCCACGGCATGGAGCTCATAGGCGTCTCGATCCTCTACCTCGTCCTGGCCGCGGGCATCATCGTGCGCAACCGGAAATCGGTGCGCGCCCTCGTCCACGACGGCTTCCGCACCCCTTACGCGGAACTCGCCAGCCAAGATTGAATGGTGCCCGGCTGCCCTCGGAAGCCTGGATGAGCCCGAGGATCGGCTGGAGCGCGGTGCTGGCAGGAGCGGCCATAGCCGTGGCCGTGGCCGTCCTGACCATCCTCGTGGTCGAAGTGGTGGACGCCATCGTTGGGATCGACGGAGGGTCCAACTGGGTCTTCGCCTTCTACGCCGTGGTGCTGGCCGGCGTGGTGGTCGGAGCCCGCCGCGCTGCCCAACGACGGGCGGACGCTCCCATCGTCCACGGTGTGGTCACGGCCCTCACCGCCTACGCCGTGGTCGCGGTGGCCGCCTCCGCCGTCCGCCTGGCCGCGGACAAGACGCCGGATCCCGTGCCCCTCGCCTTTAACGCGCTGATGGCCGCATCCGCAGGCATCCTCGGAGGCCTCCTGGCCGGCCCGCCGAGGCCTTCGGGTGACGGGGCGCCGGAGCCGCGGGGCGAATGACTATCCTCGTCGTCGACGTCGGCACGAGCGGGGTACGGGCGACGATCGTCGGTCCCGACGCCGAGTCAGGCCCCACCCACTATCGGGAGGTGCTGCCCACCAGCCCGGTGCCCATGTTCGTGGAGTTCGACCCCGCGGCCATGGCCGCCGCCGCCCTCGAAGTGGCGCAGGCCGCTATCGACGCCTCCGGGCCCGTGGAAGCGGTGGGCATCGCCAACCAGCGGGCGTCCACCATCCTGTGGGACCGGGCCACCGGAGAGCCGCTGGGACCGGGAGTGAGCTGGCAGGACCTCCGCACGGCCGGCGTCTGCCTCGCCCTGCGGGAACGGGGCTTCCGGCTGGCTCCCAACGAGTCGGCCACCAAGCTGGCCTTCCTTCTGGACATGGCCGACGCCGACCGCTCGCGCGACCTGTGCTTCGGCACGGTCGACACCTGGGTGGCGTGGACCCTCTCCCAAGGAAGTGTGCACGTCACGGACCCTTCCAACGCCGGCCTCACCGGTCTCCTCCACCTGGACGGCACGGGCTGGAATCCCGCCGTCATGGACGAGCTGCGCATCCCGGCCGGCCTCCTCCCCGCCCTGGTCGACTCCTCGGGGATCGTCGGAGAGGCCACCGCTCTGCCCGGCGCCCCTCCAATCGCCGGCCTGGCCGGCGATCAGCAGGCTTCGCTTCTCGGCCAGGGTTGCACCCGCCCCGGCATGGCCAAGCTCACCTTCGGCACGGGCGGAATGCTCGACCTCTGCCTGGCCGAGCGTCCCGCCTACGCCCGCAGGGGGCCCCAGGGCTCGTTTCCGATCGTGGCCTGGAGCCTGGACGGGGCGATCACGTGGGGCCTCGAGGCGGTCATGCTCAGCGCCGGGCAAGCCGTGGCGTGGCTCCGGGACGACCTCGGCATCCTCGGCGACGTGGCCGAGTCGGAAGCCGTGGCCGGTTCGTGCCGCGACACCAACGGCGTATGGTTCGTGCCCGCCTTGCAGGGCCTGGGCGCTCCGGTGTGGGACTTCGGGGCGCGCGGCACGCTCCTCGGTCTGACCCGGGGAACCGGCCGCCCCGAGATCGTGCGGGCCGTCCTCGAGGGGATCGCCCACCGAGCCGTCGATCTCGTGGAGGTGGCGGAGTCCGACGGTGACGTCGGCATCCACGAGCTTCGGGTCGACGGCGGGATGACGGCCAACAGTGTGTTCCTGCAGGCCTTGGCCGACGCCTCCCAACGACCGGTCGAGGTGTCCCGGGTGCGGGAAGCGACCACGCTCGGCGCCGCCTTCCTCGCCGGCCTGGCCGTCGGCGTCTGGGCGGACCTCGACGAGTGGTCGGCCATGTGGAAGCCGGATCGGGTCATCACGCCCGCCCGGCGGCTCGACCGGAATCGGTGGCTCGACGCTCGATCGCGGGCGACCGAGTGGGTGCCGGAGCTGTCGGCACTGGAGTTCTTCTGAGCGCCCAGACGGGCCGCGACGTGGGAGAATGGGGACGACGGTGAGTCGGCCGGGTGGCCGCGGTCCGGGAAACCGGGCTGAGGAAGGTCGGGGCTCCACAGGGCAGGGGTGCTGGCTAACGGCCAGTCGGGGCGACCCGCAGGAAAGTGCCACAGAGAACAGACCGCCGATGGGCCTTCGGGCCACAGGCAAGGGTGAAACGGTGCGGTAAGAGCGCACCAGCGCCCGGGGCGACCCGGGCGGCTCGGCAAACCCCACCCGGAGCAAGGCCAAACAGGGAACGGGTGGCCCGCCCGATGTTCCCAGGTAGGCCGCGTAGATGGATGGTCACCCCGCCGCTCCGGCGGCGGACAGAACCCCGCCTACAGGCCGGCTCACCGTCACCA
>JBHENM010000468.1:0-22553 GCA_046262035.1 Acidimicrobiales bacterium
GTCGAAGAGGTTGCCCTCCCAGGTCGCCGCCGCTTTGCGCTCAGCCATCACCGTCTCCTCGCCCTTAGGGAACTCGAAACCCTATGCGGGTCTTCCGCGGTTCCGACAAGAATCCCGCCGAAGTCGAGGAACGGGAGGCCCGCCATGGCCGACGTGGCTGCCGAGCGCCGGGACGCGCTCGCCGAGAGGCGCTTCGGAGCGACGACCGCCTCCATGACCGAGCAGCCCTCGGCGCGACGGGCACGGTCATGCGGACGGGCACGCTGCGCGAGGACGCGGCGGCCGCCGGGCTCGCCCAGGTCGAGGTCCTCCCCGTCGAGAACGACCTGTTCCGGTTCTACCGGCTCAAACCCGGAGGGCCTGCTTGAGCACCTTGCCGGTGGCGCCCATGGGCAGGTGATCGCGAACCTCGACGATCCGCGGGTACTTGTAGGACGCCAGGTGCCGCCGGCACCAGGCCACCAGCTCGTCGGGGGTAGTGGCCGAACCGGGCTTCAAGGTCACCACGGCCTTGACCTCCTCGCCGTACCGCGGATGGGGCGTCCCCACAACTGCGGCCTGGGCCACCGCCGGGTGACGGTGCAGGACCTCTTCCACCTCACGGGGATAGACGTTGTAGCCCCCGCGGATGACCAGGTCCTTCTTGCGGTCGACGATGCGGTAGGCGCCGTGGGCGTCGATCATGCCGATGTCGCCCGTGCGGAACCATCCGTCCACGATGGCTTCGGCCGTGGCCGCCGGGTTCCGCCAGTAGCCCTTCATCACGTTGTCGCCCCGGACACAGATCTCCCCCGGCGTGTCGGGTGTCGCCACCGGGCGCCCGTCGGCGCCGAGAAGGCTGATCTCCACTCCCGGCAGGGGGTAGCCGATCGAGCCCGGCGTCCGCGGGCGGTCGGGAACGGTGAAACTGACGACGGGTGACGTCTCCGACAGGCCGTAGCCCTCGAGGAGGCACACGCCGTAGCGGGCCTCGAAACCGGACATGACCTCGGCGGGCATGGGCGCCCCGCCCGAGACGCACCACTGGAGGGTGGCGAGGTCGTCGACCGCGGTAGCTGCGTCGCTGAAGTGCTCCCCGTCGTGGAGGAGGGCCATGTACATGGTGGGGACGCCGCCGAAGAACGTGACGCGATGGCGGGCGATGAGCTCTCGGGCGGCAGCGGCGCTGAAGCGGGGCAGCAGCACGAGCGCGCCTCCGGTGGCGAGCACGGCGTTGTGCATGACGGTCATGCCGAAGGCGTGGAACAGCGGAAGGGCGACCAGGGCGACGGTGTCGGGCCCGAGGTCGACCAGGTGGGCGGAGACCTCGGCGTTGCTGACGAGGTTGGCGTGGGTCAACTCGGCGCCCTTGGGCTTGCCCGTGGTGCCCGAGGTGTAGAGGACGACGGCGGTGTCGTCCGCTTCCGTGGGGTGGGGCTCGTCGACGGCGGACGCTGTCGCCACAAGAGCGGTGAGGTTGAGGGCGCCGTCGGGTGCGGACAGGTCGGCCAGGTCAGGGCGGGCGACGATCACATGCCGGACCGCCCCGGCTTGGGCCGCAGCCTCCTGCACCGTGGGCAGGAAGGCGTCCCAGGCGACGACGGCCACGGCCTGGGAGTCCTCCAGGTGGTAGGCGAGCTCTTCTGCCGTCAGGAGCACATTCAGGGGGACGACCGGGTTCCCGGCGTAGTGGCAGCCGAAGTAGGCCACGGTGAACTGGGGGACGTTGGGCAGCAGCAGGGCCACGTGCTCGCCGGGGCGGACGCCGAGGTTGCGGAGGGCACCGGCGAACATACGGGCGAAGGTGTCGACGGTGGCGTAGTCGAGGGATCGGTCGCCGGCGATGACGGCCATGGCGGACGGTTGGCGGTCGGCGGACTGGGCGAGGATGGAGGCGAGGTTGGTGGTCATGGGCCGATCGTGCGCCCGGCCCGACGGCCTTGCCTAGGGGTTGAGGGCCCTTTGGGGGGTTGCCCCAGAGCCAAATAGGGGCTGCCCCCAGTGGGTGGCGAGGCCATTTGGGGTGACCATGCCTGTATGAGCACTTCGACCATCGCCACCCCCGCCCGCACCGCCGGCCGTGAAGCCCGCTCCGCCGCTCAGGTGGCGGCGGCCACGCCGGCCCGCCGCGAGCGCTTCGTCGACTTCCTGCGCGTCTTCTCCCTCGCCGTGGTGGTGCTCGGCCACTGGCTCATAGCCGCCGTCGAGTGGCGGGACGGCCGCCTGTCGGCCGGGAACGTCCTGGAGTCAACGCCGGACGCGCAGTGGTTGACGTGGCTGTTCCAGATCATGCCCGTGTTCTTCGTCGTCGGTGGCTTCGCCAACGCCGCGTCCTGGACCGCCACGCAGCGGGACCGAAACTCCGCCACCCCGCTCAGGGGGCCGCTCGGGCCCTACGGTCACTGGCTGAGCACCAGGCTGGCGCGGCTGGTTCGGCCCGTGCTCGCCTTCGCCCTGGTCTGGTCGGTTGCCGTCCTGATCCTGGCTGCGGCCGGTATCCAGCCTTCCGGCGTGCGGGCCGGCTCCATCGCCCAGCCCCTGTGGTTCCTCGCCGTGTACGTGGTGGTGGTGGCCATTGCGCCCGTGGCCGTGGCCGCCCAGCATCGGTGGGGCTGGACCGTCCCTGTCGCGCTGGCCGTGGGTGTTGCCGCCGTCGACCTCGCCCGCTGGCCCCTGGGCATCCCCCTCGTGGGTTGGGTCAATCTGGCCCTCGTATGGCTGTTCGCCCACCAGCTCGGAGTGGCGTGGCGGTCGGGGGCGTTCGCAGGATGGTCCCGCCGTCGCATGGTGGTGCTGGCCGCCGCCGGCCTCGCTAGCCTGGCCCTGCTGACCACCGTCGCCGGCTACCCGCGGTCCATGGTGGGAGGGGTGGGCGACGCCCGCTCGAACACGTTTCCTCCGTCGCTCGCCCTTGTGGCCCTGGCCGTCTGGCAGTTCGGGCTCGCCCTCGCCCTGCGCCCAATCGTGGACCGCTGGCTCGACCGTCCGCGCCCGTGGGCCGCGGTGGTTGCCGCCAACGGCATGGCCATGACCGTCTTCCTGTGGCACCTCACGGCCATGGTCGTGGTCGCCGCGATCTTCCTGCCCACCGGTTGGATGCCCCAGCCCGACGCGGGCTCGGCGGCCTGGTGGGCCTGGCGTCCCCTGTGGGTGGGTCTCCTGGCCACGGCCCTGGTTCCTCTTGTGGCCGTGTTCGCCCGGATCGAAGTGCGCCGGGTGGTTCCCCGAGGCGTGTCGAGCGCACGCGCCGTTGTGGCTGCCGTGCTCGTGGCCGGGGGCATGGGTTTCCTGGCTCGCCGGGGCTTCGTGGTCGGCGGCATGCCCGGCGAGCTGCCCGTGCTGGGGATCGGACTGTTGGCCGGCGGGTGGTGGCTGGTGCGGGCCCGCCCCGCAGCCCGCCCCTCGGCTGAGGGTCGAGCGGCCTGAACGGCAACGCCGCCGCCGCCCTGGTCATCGCCGTCGCCCTTCTGGGCGTGCACAACGTCGCCGCCAACCGGCTGCTGCCGGCCCGCTGGTACGTCCCGGCCAACCTGGGCACGGCGGCGACCCTGCTCGGCCTGGCCCTGGTTTCGGGAGTAGGCCTCGACGAACTGGGGCTATCCCCGTCGGCTCTCGTTCCTGGGTTGGCGGCGGGGATCGCCGGCGGGCTCCTCGTCGTCGGCGTGATGGTCCTGGCCGCCGCCACTCCGGCCCGGCGTCTCCTGGCCGACGGGCGGATGGTGGGCGTAGGCGCGAGAGGAACCGCCTACCGGTGCCTCGTGCGCATTCCCTGCGGCACCGTCGTCCTGGAGGAGGTGGCGTTCCGGGGAGTCCTCCTCGCCCTCGTCGAGCGCTCCACCTCCACCGGCGTAGCCGTTGGGGTCAGCTCGCTCCTGTTCGGGCTGTGGCACGTCCTCCCCACCCTGCCCACATTGGACGCCAACGGGCTGGCCCGTTCAGGACGCGCCCGGGTCGTCGCGGTCGCGGGGGCGGTGCTGTTCACGGCCCTGGTGGGCGTCGTCTTCTGCTGGCTGCGGTACCGGACGGGAAGCCTGGGGGCTTCCGCCCTGGTCCACGTCGCAGCCAACAGCGGAGCGACGGTCGCCGCCTTCCTCGTCCTCCGCTCCCAGCGGGCCGAACTCTGCGACAGTGATCCCCCAGCTGACGAGCTGAACTACTTCTTCGCCTCGGACGATCCGGGGTCGCCGCTGGACGACCTCTTGCGCTGACGTTCGGCCCACCACTCGTCGAGCCTGCGCCTGGCCTCCTCCTCGCCCAGAGGACCCTCCTCCAGCCGCAGCTCCAGCAGGAAGGCCAGAGCCTGGCCCACGTCACGCCCGGGTGCCAGCCCGAGGTGCTCCATCACCTGGTGGCCGTCCAGGTCGGGGCGGAGGGCCTCCAGCTCCTCCCGGGTGCGGAGGTCGGCGATGCGGGCTTCGAGGTTGTCCATCCGCCGGTCCAGGTCCCGGGCCTTGGCCCGGTTGCGGGTGGTGCAGTCGCAGCGGGTGAGCTCGTTGAGCTCGTCCAGGAGGTCTCCGGCGTCGCGCACGTACCGGCGGACGGCGCTGTCGGTCCACGTCTCCCCGTAGCCGTGGAAGCGGAGGTGCAGCTCGACCAGCCGGCGCACGTCCTCGATCTCCTCCGCCGGATAGTGCAGGACCCGCATGCGGGCCTCGGCCAGGCGGGCGCCGACCACCTCGTGGTGGTGGAAGGTGACTCCCTCGGGCCCGAAGGCCCGGGTCTTGGGCTTGCCCACGTCGTGGAGGAGGGCGGCCAGCCGCAGCACCTTGTCCGGACGCGTCTTCTCGACCACGGCGATGGTGTGGGCCAGCACGTCCTTGTGGCGCTGCACGGGGTCCTGCTCGAGGGCGAGGGCGGGAAGCTCGGGCAGGAACTCAGCGGCCAGGCCCGTGTCGACCAGGAACCAGAGGCCCTTTCCCGGGTGCTCGACCTTCAGCAGCTTGTCCAGCTCGTCGCGGATGCGCTCGCCGGACACGATGGAGAGGCGGCTGCGGAGGGCGGTGACGGCGTCGACCAGCTCGGGGACAGGCTCGAGGTCGTAGCCCGAGATGAACCGAGCGGCCCGCAACATGCGGAGGGGGTCGTCGGTGAAGGACTCCTGGGGGCTCAGGGGCGTGCGCAGGGCCCGGGCCGCCAGGTCGGAGGTGCCGCCGTGGGGGTCGATCAGCTTCAGGTCGGGAACCGACAGGGCCATGGCGTTGACGGTGAAGTCGCGGCGGGCCAGGTCCTCCTCCACGGCGTCGGCGAAGGCCACGTCGGGCTTGCGGGAGTCGGGGGTGTAGGCCTCGGCCCGGTGAGTGGTGATCTCGTAGTCCCGGGCGTCCTTGCGGGCGCCGATGGTGCCGAACCGCTTCCCCTGGGTCCACACCGCGTCGGCCCAACCCGAGAGCAGCCGCTCGATGCCGTCCGGGCGGGCGTCGGTGGTGAAGTCCAGGTCGAGCTCGTCCAGGGAGCGGTTGAGGATGGCGTCGCGGACCGTCCCCCCCACCAGGTAGAGGTGGAACCCGGCATCCGCGAACCGGTCGGCCAGAGGCGCGACCTCGTCCAGGAGGAGCTTGATGCGTTCGGGGACCACTGGTGCCGAGGCTACCGGCGCCCCCGGACGGGAGCCCCCGGCTCAGCCCAACCGCAGGCGAGCGGCGGCGGCCACCACGGCGTGGCCGGGCCCGCCCGTGGTGGGCGGCTCGCGGTCGTGGGCGACCCCGACGAGGGCGGCGACGCACGCTCCCGCCGATCGGCTGAGAGCGTCGAGGTCGTAGCCCCCCTCGAGGAACAGCACGCACCTGCCGGCCGGGGCCAGCGCCGCAGCGCGGCTGGTCAGGTCGCCGAAGTCGCCGGCCGACAGGCGCAGGGCGGTGTCCTCCAGGGGGTCGTCGCGGTGGGCGTCGAAGCCGGCCGACACCAGGACCCACGTGGGCCGGAACTCCTCCGCCGCCGGGCCCACGACGTCCTCCATGGCGGCGGCGTAGACGTCGCCGGTGGCGCCCGGGGGGAACGGGAGGTTGACGTTGAAGCCGCGGCCGGGACCGTTCCCCGTCTCCTCCAGGCGTCCGGTGAAGGGGTACAGGGGCGACTGATGCATGGAGACGTAGAGGACGCGGGGGTCGTCATAGAAGGTGTCCTGGGTTCCGTTGCCGTGGTGGACGTCCCAGTCGATGATGACCACCCGCTCGTCCCGTCCGGCCAGGACCGCGGCACACACGGCCACGTTGTTGAACAGACAGAAGCCCTGGGCCCGACGGGCGGTGGCGTGGTGGCCCGGCGGCCGGACGGCGCAGAAGGCGCCCTGGGCCCGAGCGGCCCCCTGAGCGGGGTGGTGGGCCTGGCTGGCCTCGATCCTCTCGATGGCGTCGAGGCCGGCTCCCGCGGCCACGAGGGCGGCGTCCCAGGAGCCGGGGCCGGCGCCGGTGTCGAGGTCGAGGGCTCCTCCTCCCTGCCGGCAGAACCCCTCGAGGGCCTCGATGTAGCGGGGGTCGTGCACGAGGGCCAGCTCCTCCCGCAGGGCAGCACGGGGCTGGACCCACTGGACGGCGTCACCCAGGGCGGCGGCCTCGATGCCTTTGACGACGGCCTCCAGGCGCGACGGGCGCTCGGGGTGGCCGCGGCCGGAGTCGTGCCCGGCGCAGGCAGGATGGTGCTCGACCAGCACGGGCACGGAGGCCGACGGTACTCGGGCGACGGCTGCGTCTGGATGCGGGCGGCCTATTCTTTCTCGACGTGTCCGTCCGGTCCGATGTCCTGGAGTGGGGCCGGGAGCGCGTTCGGGTGGGCCCGTGGCGGAGCGACGGCCAGCTCGCCATCCTCACCCCCACCAGCGAGGGCCCCCCGCCGTCGCCCCAGTTCCTCCGCCGGTGCCTGGACGAGCTTCTCTCCGCCGGCTACAGGGGCGTTGTCACCGCGGCGCTGACGCCTCCCGAGCAGGCGCCGTTCCTGGCCGTGGGCTTCCATGAGCACGAACGGCTCCGGCTTCTGAGCCACAACCTCGACCATCTTCCTCCCGCTCCCGACGCTCCCCTGAGGCGCGCCCACGAGGCGGACCGTCCGGCCGTGCTCAGAGTGGACGCGGTCGCCTTCCGTCCGTTCTGGCAGCTGGACGAGTGGGGGCTCCAGGACGCCCTGTCGGCCACGCCTGTGGCCCGCTTCCGGGTGGTCGTCGATACCCAACCGGAACGGTCCGAGCGGGTGGCGGGGTACGCCATCTGCGGTCGGACCCAGCGGCGGGGCTACGTGCAGCGCCTGGCCGTGGACCCGGCATACCGGGGTCGGGGCTGGGGGCAGGCGCTCACCCTCGACGGCCTTCGCTGGATGCGCCGGCGCGGCGTTGAGCGGGCCGTGGTCAACACCCAGCTCGACAACGACGCGGCCTACGCCCTCTACCTCAGGCTGGGGTTTCGGGAGGAACGGTGGGGGCTGGCCGTCCTCCGCCAGGACTTCGCGTGAGACGGACCGCCGCGGTCGTCGCTTCGCTCCTGGTGGGCTCGCTCCTGGTGTGGATCGGCCCTCCGGGCGCCGGCGCCGGCGCCTCTCAACCGCAGCCGCCCCGGACCCGCCTCTCGCTCAGCGCCCAGACGTCAGCCGTCGTCCCCGGCGGCGACTTCACCCTGCGCCTGCGCGTCGACCGGGCCAACCTGCCGGCATCGGCCGAGCTGGCGGTGACCGTCTTCCGGTCGGTCCGCACCCGGTCGGAGTTCGTCGAGACCGTCCAGGACCGCATCGCCCGACCGGCGGTGGCACCCGCAACCGTCTTCCCGGTCGCTTCACTGCCGGTCGACTCGACCGGTGACGTCACCGTCAGGATCCCGCTGCAGGATCCGAACCAGCCCGCCGAGCCGGGGCGGATCGACCTCGACGTAGACGAAGGAGTCTTTCCCGTCCGGGTGGACCTGCGGGCGCGGGGCGGCAACTCCCTCGAGCGGTTCGTCACCCACCTGATGCAGTTCTCGGCCGGGCGGGGCGACACCAAGTTGGGCATGGCCCTTGTCCTCCCCCTCTACGCCAGCACCGGCCTCCCGGCCGACGGGCCGCGAGAGCTGGAGGGGTTGGACGAGATCCTCGGAGTGGCCCAGGCCCTGGAGGCGACGCGGAGCCTGCCCTTCTCCGTGCAGCTGTCGCCCGAGACGGTGGCCACCCTCGCCTCCAGCAGCGAGGAAGAAGCGGCGCAAACCCTGGAAAGCCTGCGCCGGGTCGCCGTTGACCATCCCGTCCTCGCCGCCCCCTACGTTCCCATCAGCCTTCCCGGACTGCTCGCCGCCGACCTCGAGGATGAGGTGGAGATCCAGCTGACCAAGGGCATTGCCGTGGTCGGGGACGCCCTCCGCACCCGGCCTGAGACCCGGACGTGGAACGCCACCGAGCCCCTGGATCCGCTCTCCGTGGACTACCTCGTGGAGCGGGGCGTGGAGCGGATCCTGGCCCCCGACGCGGCCCTGGAGGCGGTCGACGACCTGAGCGTCACCCTCGCCCGGCCGTTCGCGCTGGGCGGTGAGGAGGCCGACGTCCCGGCGGCGGTGACCGATGGGGGGCTGACCGCGCACTTCAACGACAGCGCCAACCAGGTCCTCCAGGCCCATCACCTCCTGGCCGACCTGGCCGTGCTGTGGATGGACGCGCCGGGCGACACCCGGCGGGCGGTGGTGGCGGCGGCTCCGAGGGAGTGGCGGGCGAATCGCCCCTTCCTCGAGGCCCTGGCTGGCGGCGTGGCCCAGAGCCCGGTGACCGAGGCCCTCTCCCTGGACACCCTCTTCTCCTCGGCCGAGCCGGCCCTGACCGACCGGGGGACGCCCCTGGTGCGCCAGCCGGCGGCCGTGATTGCCGCCGCCGCGGTGCTGGGCGACGTCGTCGCCGACGTGCGCCAGGCGCGCCGCCGTCTGACGTCCCTCGGCTCGATCCTGGGCCCGGCCCTTCCCGCCTCGCAGCTGATGGAGGAGAGGCTGCTGGTGGCCCAGTCGAGCGACCTGCGGGCGACCCGCCAGCGCCAGGCCTACCTGAACGCGGTGGAGACGGGGATCGCCGACCAGCTGGAGGCCATCCAGATGCCTCAGGGCGCCTCGATCACCCTGACCGACCGCCGCGGCCAGATCCCGGTCACGTTCCAGAACCGGACGGGCTCCCCGGCCCGGGTGGTGGTGAAGGTCCAGAGCGACAAGCTGGAGTTCCCCGAGGGCGATACCCGTCCTCTGGACCTGGCCCGCCGCAACACCACCGAGCGGTTCACCGTCGTGGCCCGGACGTCGGGGGCGTTTCCGTTGCGCATCACCATGACGTCGCCCGACGGCAACCTGGTCGTCGGCGGCGGCCGGCTGACCGTCCGGTCGACGGCCGCTTCCCGGGTGAGCTTGTTCGTGTCCGCCGGCGCGGCCCTGTTCCTCGCCCTCTGGTGGGGCCAGCACGTGGTGCGGGGCCGGCGGGCCCGCCGACTCGTCCCCTCCTGAGGCGCGGCTCGGCCGCCAGGGTCGCCCGGGCCCTGGCCCCCTAGACTCCTCGGCCATGGCCGGTGTCAAAGTGGTGACCGACAGCAGCTCAGACCTCCCCGCCGAGCTGGCCGAGCGCCACGACATCTCCGTCGTCCCGTTGAGCATCCGCTTCGGCGAGGAGGAGTTCGTCGACCGCCGGGACCTCACCCCGGCCGAGTTCTGGGCGCGGTGCGCCCAGTCCCCCGTCCTCCCCGAGACGTCCGCACCCTCGCCGGGCGCCTTCGAGCAGGTCTTCCGAGCCGCGGCCGAGGCCGGGGCCGACGGGGTGATCTGCGTCAACATCTCGGCCAAGCTCTCGGCCACGAGCCAGTCGGCCCAGGCCGCGGCCCAGGCCGTCGCCGACCTGATCCCGGTGCGAGTGGTCGACTCCCGCTCGGCGACCCTCGGCCTGGGAATGACCGTGCTGGAGGCCAGTCGCCTGGCCGCCGAGGGCAAGACCCTGGACGAAGTGGTGGCGGGTGCGGAGAACGCCATCGAGCGGACCCGGGTGTTCGGCACCCTCGACACCCTGGAGAACCTCAAGAAGGGCGGTCGCATCGGTGGGGCCCAGGCCCTGCTCGGCTCTCTCCTGTCGATCAAGCCGGTCATCGAGGTCAAGGACGGGGCGGTGGAGCCGGGCCCCAAGCAGCGGACCCGCTCCCGGGCGCTCGCCTACCTGGTCGACAAGGTGGCGGCCGAAACGGGCGGGATCGACCAACTGGGCGTCATCCACGGGGCGGCACCCGACCTGAACCAGTTCCTCGACATGCTCTCGGCTCACTTCCCCCGGGAGAAGATCGTGGTCGGCGACATCGGTCCCGTCGTCGGGGCCCACACCGGGCCCCGGACCATCGCCGTCGCCTACCAGGTGAGCTAATTCCTGCGGCGGGCACGCGGATGCTTCGCATCACGCCCGGCCGCGTGCCGACGGGGGCCCCAACCCCGCCGGCCTGGCAGAGAACCGCCTGGCCGAAAATCGGCGGTCCCAGCCCCGCGTGGCTGTAGGTCCACGGGGTCGGTACCGTTGAGGTCGGTGCCCGACCCGTCTCGCATCGCCGCTGAGCGGGTCCTGGCCGGGCGGTACCGTCTGCGGCGGGCCATCGCCCGGGGTGGGATGGCCGAGGTCTGGGAGGCCACCGACGACATCCTCGGGCGCCCGGTGGCGGTCAAGGTGCTCCTCCCCCATCTGGCCAGTGACCAGTCCTTCTTGGAGCGCTTCCGCCGGGAGGCCATTTCCGCCGCCCGTCTCGCCCATCCGAACGTGGTCGCCACCTTCGACACCGGCATCGACGACGGCGTGGCCTACATCGTCATGGAGCTGGTCGACGGGCAGACCCTCCACTCCGTCCTGGCCACTACGGGCGCCCTGAACCCGCTCCGGGCCGTGGCCATCGCCCTCCAGGTGGCGGCGGCCCTGGAGTACGCCCACGCCCACGGCGTCGTCCACCGCGACATCAAGCCCGGGAACATCCTCCTGTGTGACGACGAGCGGGTGAAGGTCGCCGACTTCGGCATCGCCAAGGCGGCGGCCCCGCCCGGCGGGGACGCCCCCCGTTTCTCCGGCGACCTGACCCAGAGCGGAGCCGTCATCGGCACGGCCAAGTACCTGTCTCCCGAACAGGTGAACTCCGATCCTGTCGACGGACGGGCGGACCTCTACGGCTTGGGCGTCGTCCTCTACGAGATGTTGTGCGGACGGGCGCCGTTCGCGGGTGAGTCGGACATGGCCGTGGCCATCCAGCACCTGTCGGCCGTCCCGGTGAGCCCTCGTCAGCTGCAGCACGGGATCCCCCGGCCGCTCGAGGCCGTCGTGCTCCGCTGCCTGGAGAAGTCCCCCGACGACCGCTATCCCGACGCGGGCGCCCTGCAGGCCGCCCTCCTGGCCGTCGATCTGCAGCCGGACGACGCCGAACCGCTCGTCGTCCGGGAGCGAACTCCTCCCCGCGGGATGCCGGCCCCGACCTTCCCCCGTCGGGAGAAGCAGTCGTGGCGCTACCCGGTGGGCATCATCGTGACCGTGGCCGCCACCCTGGCGGTCTTGGGCGTGATCTTCGCCAACACCGACACCGGCCAGAGAGCCTTGAACCGCGACTCCGACGATGGCGCGCAGGGGGCGAACCTGGCCATCCTGTCGCCCCTCGCCTTCGATCCTCCGCCCGGAAGCGGGATCGAGCACGACGAAGAGCTCCCGTTCCTGCACGACGGTGACCCGGCCACGGCCTGGAGCACCGAGAGTTACTCCACGTCCGACTTCGGGGGGCTGAAGGACGGCGTTGGGACGGTCGCGGTGCTCGACGGCGTCCATCGCCTGCGCAGCCTCTCGGTGACTTCGGCCAGCAACGGCTGGAGCGCCCGCGTCTACGTGGCCGACGGGCCCAAGGCGACCCTGGACGAGTGGGGTGAGCCGGTGGCATCCAAGTCCGGCATCAGCGCCGATATCACGACCTTCTCCCTGTCCAACCGCCAGGGGTCGGCCGTGCTCCTGTGGATCACCGACCTGGGCCCCGCCAACCAGGTTGCGGTGGGAGAGGTGCGGATCTCGGGCTGAGGGTCGGTACCCTGCGGGCATCAGCATCTCCGGTACGCCCGACGATCGTGAGCTGGTAGCGGCGGCTCAGGGTGGGGACCGCAACGCCCTCGACTCCCTGCTCAGGCGGCACTACGACCGGCTCTACGCCGTCTGCCGGAGGTTGACGGGAGACGACGCCGACGCCGCCGACGCCTGCCAGGAGGGGCTGATGGCCATCGTACGGGGGCTCCCCCGCTTCGACGCCCGCGCCGCCTTCGGGACATGGGCCTACCGGGTGGTCACCAACGCCGCCCTCGACGAGCTCCGCCGGCGCCGGCGGAGACCCGACCCCGGATTGCCGGAGGAAACCGCCGGCTCGGCCAACCCTGCCGCCGCGGCGGCAGGGACGGACCACGCGGCCGAGACGGCCGCCAGGCTGGACGTGGACGCCGCCCTGGCCACGCTGTCCCCCAAGTTCCGCGCCGCCGTCGTTCTGCGGGACCTGTGTGGCCTCTCCTACGAGGAGATCGCCGAGGCGCTGGACATCCCGCCGGGCACTGTCCGGTCCCGGATCGCCCGGGCTCGGGGGGCCCTGGGTCCTCTGCTGGCGGGCGACGGGAACCCGCCACCCCCTCACCGTCGTCCAAGTGAGCAACGATGACCGAACACCCCGATCTGGAAACGCTGAGCGCGTCGCTCGACGGAGAGGAACTGGGCATGGGCGCGGCCACCCACCTGGAGACGTGCGCCGCCTGCCGGGACCGCCTGGTCGAGCTGCGGGCTGTCCAGCGGGCGGTGGGCCGGCCTCCCGAGCGGGGAGCCGCGCCGGGAGTGAGGGACCGCGCCATCGCCCGGGCCCTCGACGTCACCGCCGAATGGGCAGGACCCGAGCGAGGGCAGCCCGAGCCCGCCTCCCCAACCGCACCCGCTACTCCCTGGCCGCCGGCCCGCAAGGCCCAGCCCGAGCGGCCGGAGCGGCCCTCCACGGGCACGCGCTGGTGGCTCACGGGTTCGGCGGCGGCCGCCCTGGTGCTGGTGGTGGCGCTCACGGCCGGGCTGGTGAGCCGCGGCTCAGGAGGAGGAGGCGACAGCGACACCGCCCTCAGCGGAGGGCCAGGCGATCGGGCCGTGCAAGGGGAGTCGGCGGAGGTCCCCGCCGTTGCGCCCGAAAGCATGCTCGACGGAGGAGACCTGGGCGACGTGTCCGACGTGGCCACCCTCCGGGCCCGGGTCGGGCAGGCGCCGACGCGGAACGCCCAGCCTGCACCCGCAGCAGGAGGGTCGGTCGGAGCCATGGCCGACAGCGCCACGCCTACGGCCCGGATCGTCGGGACCAGGGTGTGCGAGATCGACGCCCGGGCGGCGCGTCCACAGGTCGGGCTGGTCGTCTACGCGGCCACCGTCCGGTACCGGGGAACCGCGGCCGTGGTCCTGGGGTTCGCCGACCAGGTCGGCGGGTCGCCCGTCACCCTTCTGGTTCTGGCTCCCGGCGAGGGCTGCCGGCTGCTGGCCGAGTCCACCCCGCCCTGAGACCGGCGGCCACGGCCGCCAGTCCCACCGCGACCCACCCCTCCCCCGGGAGGAACGAGAGGTCGTGGCCGCTGGAGATCCAGGCCGACCAGACCATCGCGGCCAGGGCCAGGACAGCACAGCCGCCGGCAAGAACGGCTCGCGGCGCCCGGGCGCCGGCGACGGCCAGGGCGGCCTCCGCCATGAAGAACCCCAGCACGGGGCCGGAGACGAGGATGGGCAGCCCCGAGAAGGTGTACTCCCCCAGGACCACCGCCCCCAAAGCTCCGACAACGGCGGCCGCTCCCACGGCAAGGATGGGACGCACCGGGCAAGGGTAGGCTCGGGGGTCAACGCCGGGCTCGACTTGGGCGCGGAAAGGAGAGCGGGTGGCGGACGACGGAATGGGCCGGACGGGGGTCACGGGAACGGGAACGAGTTCGGCCGCCGGACCCGGACCTGGGCCTGCGCCTGGGACTGGCCCCCGGCCCGCGCCGGCCGCCAGCTCGGCCACCGGCGACTGGGCCAGCGAAACCGCGGATCGCCTGGACCAGCTGGTCACCACCATCCGGTCGCAGACGACCGACCGGATCCTGTGGCTGGCCCGCCTGCTCGTCTTCGGCCTGCTGGCCGCCATCATGGGCGTGATGGCCCTAGTGCTGGTGGTTGTCGCCCTGGTCCGGGCCATCGACGAGCTGGTTCCTCAGGAGGTCTGGCTGGCGTACCTGATCGTGGGGGCAATATTCACCCTCGCCGGGTTGTTCTTGTGGTCCAAGAAGAACCGCCGTCCGTCAAACTCCTGACAGGAAGGATCTGGACGCGTTGAGCGAAGTACGAGACGTCGTCATCGTTGGGTCCGGCCCCGCCGGCCTGACCGCCGCCATCTACACGGCCCGGGCCAACCTGCGGCCGCTGGTGATCGAGGGTGAGTTGTCTTCGTCCACCGATCAGCCCGGCGGTCAGCTCATGGTCACCACCGAGGTGGAGAACTACCCGGGCTTCATCGACGGCATCCAGGGACCGGAGCTCATGGCCAACTTTCGCGCTCAGGCCGCCCGATTCGGGGCCCAGTTCATAACTGCCAAGGTCACGCGGGTGGACCTCTCGTCCCGCCCGTTCGGAATCTGGGTGGGCGACGAGGAGTACCGGGCCCGATCGGTGATAGTCGCCACCGGCGCCCAGTCGCGCATGCTGGGTCTGGAGTCGGAGAGGAGCCTCATCGGGCGGGGTCTTTCCACGTGTGCCACGTGTGACGGGTTCTTCTTCCAAGAGCAATGGATCGCCGTCGTGGGGGGAGGCGACTCGGCCATGGAGGAGGCGCTGTTCCTCACCAAGTTCGCCGACCGGGTCACCGTCATCCACCGGCGGGACGCCCTGCGGGCCTCCAAGATCATGCAGGAGCGGGCGTTCAAGAACGAGAAGATCGACTTCGTCTGGGACTCGACCGTGGTCGAGCTGTTGGGCGACAAGCGCCTCGAAGGGGCCAAGGTCCGCAACCTGAAGACGGGCGAGGAAACGGTGCTGGACGTGACCGGGCTCTTCGTCGCCATCGGGCACGTCCCCAACACGGGCGTTTTCGTCGGCCAGCTGGAGCTGGACGAGGGCGGGTACGTCCTGACCAGCACCGGTACGGCGACGAGCGTGGACGGGGTGTTCGCGTGCGGCGACGTTCAGGATCACGTCTACCGCCAGGCCATCACCGCCGCCGGCTCGGGATGCATGGCCGCCATCGACGCCGAGCGCTGGCTCGAAGCGCAGCCCCACTAGGCCTCGGTGGCGGCGCCCGGCCCCACGCTCGGGAGGAGGTGGGGATGGGGGCCCCACCGGGAAAATGGGTACGGGAAATAGGCATCACTTGTGAAGCGTTCCACTATGAGCACGGGGCCCACAGGCCCGAACCGAGGAGCAAAGCACGATGGGAACAGGGATCACCGAACTGACGGATGTCACCTTCGACGAGGAGGTGGGCGCCTCCGACGTGCCGCTGGTGGTTGACTTCTGGGCCGAGTGGTGCGGACCGTGCCGCATGGTCGCCCCCGTGCTCGAGGCCATCGCCAACGAGAACCCGGGCAAGTTGCGCATCACCAAGCTCAACGTCGACGACTCTCCCGAGATCGCTCGTCGCTACGAGGTGATGAGCATCCCCACCCTCCTGGTGTTCAAGGACGGCGTGCTCAAGAAGCGGATGGTGGGCGCCAAGGGCAAGAACCAGCTGCTCACGGAGCTGGCTGAGTTCCTGTAACCGCTCGGTTCTCCACAGCTTGAGCGCAATCTGTGGAGAACGATCCGGTCAGGCGGCGATTTCCGCCGGCCGGCATTTCTGGCAGGGTCGGTAACCCGCCCTACTGGCTTCCGCCGCCGATCGGAACGTCTGGACGTTAGCCTTCCCGATCCGCCTGGCGGCATGGCACGTCGGCAGGCAGAAGATCGACGTGCTGGTGCTGCCCACGTAACGCACCCCGGATCCGGCCAGGCGGTGCAGCTCGGGGAGGTTGACGCCTTCGACGGTCAAGAGCCGCTCCTTCATGGGCGTGCCCAGGGCATAGTTGCCGATCCGACCGTCGGAGCGCACCACGCGGTGACAGGGAATGAGAACCGGTACCGGATTGCGGCCCAAGGCGGTGCCGACCGCCCGGACCGCGGCGGGCTGTCCGACCTCCCGCGCCACCCACGCGTAGGGACGGACCTCCCCCGGCGGGATCTCCGCCGTCTTTCGCAGTACGGCCTGCTGGAAGGGCGACAGCCCGCTCAGGTCGTAGCGCAGGCTGGCGGGGGACCGGCCGCTCTGTAGGGCCTGGGCGAGGCCGGCCGGCGCTCTGGACGCGGAGCGGAGCGGACGACCGGGCCACCGGGCGGAGAACGCCCTCCGGAAGCCGGCCTCGTCATCACCGGTCTCCAGCATGCTGATCCCCCGGTCGTTGAAGGCGACGTACAGGCGTCCGAGCGGGCTGTCGACGACCACGAACCGGTCCCCCACCTCCAGAGCCGCTCCGATCCGGTCGAGCACCGCGGCCGGGGCGGGCTCGCGCAGGCGCGTCAGGGCCTCGACCAGGGCCGGTTCGTCGATGGCCACGTGTCCTTCGTTGCTCATGTGTCCTCCCGAGTGAGTCCTTCGATCTCCAGGTCCACGCGCAGCGCGGCCAGGCCCCTCGAGACCTGGGCCTTTACCGTGCCCACGGGCCGGCGCAGAATGGTGGCGGCCTCGGCCGTCGCGCAGCCGGCGATGTGCCGCAACACCACCGCCTCCCGCATGGGTACGGGGAGACGGTGCAGGGCCGATGCCAGCCTGGCCTGCACGTCGCCCCGCTGGGCGGCGGCGTCGGGCCCGGGTGCGGGATCGGGCCGGTCGACGAGGCCGGTGTTGTCGCCCCGGGGGTTCCGGACCTCTGTACGTACGTGGTTGCGCGCCACGTTGAGGGCGATGGTGAGCAGCCACGGTCGAACCTGGAGGGCTCTCCGGCGTTCGGGCTCGTAGTCGTGCAAGGCCCGGTAGGCCCGTACGAACGCCTCCTGGGTCACGTCTTCGGCCGCTTCCCGGCCGCACAGACGGAGGGCCAGGCTGTAGACGGGGCCGGCCAGGCCGGACATGAGGCCGGGGAACGCCCCGTGGGGGTCGTCGGCCAGGTCGTCGGTCAGGCTGGCATCAGCGGAGCGGTGCACCACAGGAAAGAACACCGCGAGAGCGGGAACGGTTGCAGCCGGGACCTAGTTTGACGTTGAGTGGTCGGATGACCGCGCTACGTGGCCGCAGCCTGGTCGCGACGGCCAGTCATGGCTCGGTAGATCCGCTCCAGGTCCTCTAGGTCGGCGAACTCGATGACGACCCTGCCCTTGCCGCCCCGCATGTCCACCTTGACCCGGGTGTCGAGGTGATCGGCCAGGAGCTCCTCCAGCTCGAGCAGCCCAGGCGGACGCAAGCCGCTGGACCCGGTCGTGCCGACGGCCCGGATGGCCGGGCCCGGCGCGGCGTCGCCGTGGTGACGCGCCGCTTCCTCGACGGCCCGCACCGACAGTCCTTCGGTCACCGTCCGCCGAGCGAGACCCTCTTGGAAGGTCCGGTCGGGCGTCGACAACAGGGCTCGGGCGTGGCCTGCGGTCAGCTGTCCGTCGGCCAGCAGGCGCTGGACGGCCGGCGGTAGCTGGAACAGCCGCAAGGTATTGGAGATGGCGGCCCGGCTCTTGCCCACCCTGGCCGCCAGCTCGTCGTGGGTGAGGTTGAAGTCCTCGATGAGCTGCTGGTAGGCGGCGGCCTCGTCCATGGGACTGAGGTCTTCCCGCTGCACGTTCTCCACCAGGGCCTGCTCGAGCGACGAGGTGTCGTCGGCCATGCGGACGATGGCGGGGATGGTGGCCAGCCCCGCCCGCCGGGCCGCCCGCCACCTCCGCTCCCCCGCGATCAGCTCGTAGTTATCCCCGCCTGTGGCCCGCACCAGGACGGGCTGCAGGACGCCCAGCTCCCGCACCGACGCCGTCAGCGCGCCCAGCGCCTCCTCGTCGAAACGGGTGCGCGGCTGTCTCCGGTTGGCGGTGATGGCCGACACCGGAAGCTCGCGGAACGCGGACTCGTCGCCTTCGTTCGTGTGGGGGGGGATGAGGGCGTCGAGCCCCCTACCCAGACCGCCGCGGCGCGCCACCGCTCACCTCCTTGGCCAGCTCCCGGTAGGCGATTGCGCCCCGGGAGGTGGGATCGAAAACGCTGATGGGTTGCCCGAACGAGGGCGCCTCCGAAAGGCGCACGGTCCTGGGCACGACGTTGCGGCACACCTTGGCCCCAAAGTGGCTCCGGACCTCCTTGACCACCTGGTCGGCGAGCTTGGTCCGGGCGTCGTACATGGTCAGGACGATGGTGCTGAGCTCGAGGCGGGGGTTGAGATTGCTCTGCACCAGGCCCACGTTGCGCATGAGCTGCCCGAGGCCTTCGAGGGCGTAGTACTCACACTGGATGGGCACCAGGATCTCGGCCACCGCGGCCAGGCCGTTGATGGTGATAAGGCCGAGGGACGGCGGGCAGTCGACGAGGACGAAGTCGTAGTCGTCACCCAGCCGCTCGATGGCCCGCCGGAGGCGCAGCTCCCGGCTGAAGGCGGGCACGAGCTCGATCTCAGCGCCGGCCAGGTCGATGGTGGCGGGGGCCACGAACAGGTTCCGCACGTCCGTCGGCTCGACACAGTCCTCCATGGGCGTCTCGCTCATGAGGACGTCGTAGATGGAGGCCGTGAGGTTGCGGGCGTTGATCCCCAGGCCCGTGGTGGCGTTGCCCTGGGGGTCCAGGTCGACGACCAGAACGCGATAGCCCAGGTCAGCGAGGGCGGCGCCCAGGTTGACGGCCGTCGTGGTCTTGCCCACGCCGCCCTTCTGGTTGGCGATGGCGATGGTGCGGGGGAGCGGTCGGGCCTGGTAGCGGACGGGCCCGGGAGGACTGGCGGGTGCCACCGGCTCGGGCCCGGCCTCGGGAGGATCGGCCAGCGCCCGCTCGAGCACCGCCGCCGGCTCCCCTACCGGGGCCGGCTCGGCGACCGGGACCGGCTCAGCCACCGTCCCCTCGGGCACGGGCGCGGGGTCAGCGGCCTCCCCGCCCGCGGGTTCCGGGTCGAGGGGAGGGGCCGGGGGTTCCCACCACCCGTCCGGGCGTTCGGCCGGATCTGGTTGCACGTCGGTTTGGCCCTCCGGAGGCGGGGGAGCAGGTCCGGGACCAGGGCCGTCGCCCGCAGGGTCAGTCAGGGCGGCCTGGATGGCGGCGCCCTCGTGCTCCGCGCCGGTCTCCGGGAAGCTGTCGGTTGGAGCGGACGGCACCGGCCCGAGATACGCCGGAAGTGCCTCGCCTGCTCCAACAGGAGCGGGAGGGTCGGGCCGAGCGGGAGGACGCCACCCGACCTCGAAGTCGGTCACTGAGATCTATTGTCCTCCGGTCTCCCCTGACTATCAAGTACCGGGTTTGTTTCACGTGAAACGTCAACCGCGGGGTTGGGGAAGAGCGGTCGCTTGCGGGGAACGCCCCGGCGTCGTGGAAACCGGTCGGGGCAGGCGGTCACCTGCCTGAGCAGCATGAACGAGGCACCCTCCGATGCCGTTCGGCCCTCCGGTTGGAGCCCCAGCGGCTCCAACGCATCGGGAGGCCAGCGGTCGACAGAACGGTCGGGCGGCTCGCTGACCACCAGACGTCCGCCCACCGCCAGCAGGGGAGCGGCGCACTCGGCGGTTATCGCCGGAGGTCCGAATCCTCGGGCTGTCACCAACTCGTAGCCGCCCCGATGGTCGGGATCCCGACCTGCGTCCTCCGCCCGTTCCCAGACCACGCCCACCCGCGGGGACAACCCCATCTGTTCGGCGGCCATCGTCACGAACCCTGCGCTTCGCTGGCGGCTGTCCAGGAGCGTCCACCGGCTTTCCGGCCAGGCCAGGGCCAGGACCAGGCCGGGAACGCCAGCCCCCGTTCCCAGGTCGAGGGCCCGCCCCGAGGGTGGATCTCCTACGGCCCGGGCCATGGCCAGGGTGTGGGAAACCTGGGGCCCGACGGGGCCAGGGCCCGTCAGTCCCTGGCGCTGGGCCTCCTCGAGCAGGTCGAGTACCCGGCGCAGGACCTCAGGGGCTAGCGCGGCGGTCATCGTCTCCCGAATAGGCGGACCGCGGGCGGCCCCAGAGCGGGCCGACGCCAGTGGTCGTACGAGCGCCCCCGCCCGTAGGGACCCTCAGGAAGAGCCGTCCGTCGGGGCGATGACCACCCGGCGGCGCGGTTCCTCGCCCTCGGAGCTGGTGCTCACCCCGTCGATGGCGTTGATGGTGTCGTGGACAACCTTGCGGTCGGCGGGGGGCATGGGCTCCAGGACACAGGCCACGCCGCTCTCCAGGACCTGGGTGGCAACGCCGGTGGCGAAGCGCTCCAGGGCCTGACGCCGGGCCTGGCGGTAGCCGGTGATGTCGACGACGATGCGGCTCGCTCGCCCGCGCGATTTCCGCTGGACGACGGTCCGGGTCAGCTCCTGGACCGCGCTCAAAGTCTGTCCTCGGGGACCAATGAGAAGGCCCAGACCCTCGCCTTGGACGGCAAGCTCGACCGTGTCCTCGTCCAAATCACGCTGCTCGACGGTGAACGCAGCGCCAAAGGTCTCCAGCAGGCCCGTCAGGAAGCCCTCGGCCACCTCCACCTCGTCTGCGTCCGGACCATCCTCGGCCAACTCGCTGTCGATGACCTCCACCCGCGCCTCCCGTACGTCGATCTTCGGACTTGCCTCACGTTCGGGCGCCGGCTTGCGCGTCCGACGCCTTTCCCGCCGCTCCACCTTCGGCCGGGGCGCACTGGGCAGAACCCGCGCCCGCACCCGCGCTTCCGACCGCAACCGGCCAAACAATCCCGCCTTGGGCTCTTCGACGATTTCGAACTCGGCGTCGGCCTCGTCCACACCCAGCTGGTCAAGGGCGGCATCCTTGGCCTCTTCGACCGTCTTACCTGTGATTTCAACCCATTCCATGAGCTACTTCCCCTTCCGGGAGTTGCCGCGCGGAGGCCGGGATCGGCCCTGGGGCGCGGTGCCCTTGGCCTGGGCCCGGCCCTTACCCGGTGGGGTCGCCCGGCCGTTGGACGACCCGGACGAGCGGGTGGAACCGGCGTCCCCGCCGGTGCCGCCGCCCCTCGCCGCGCCGTCGGCCCTGCGGGAACGACGGGACGACGCCCGGCCCGCGGCTTTGTCGTTTCCTCGCCCTGCGCCCGAGCTCCGCGCTGGCTTGCCCGCGGCAGGCTTCCGGGGGCGACCACCCCGCTCAGAAGGCCGCTCGGGCCCAGGCTTGGCGTTGCCGCCGGACTTCGGCGGTGTGGGCCTGCCCTTTCCCGCCTTGGGAGCCTTGGCCGCCCGAGCGGGCCGGCCCGCCTTGCCCCCGCCGCCCTCGCCCTTGCCTTTGCCGTTGCCGTCGGCAGCGGGATCCAGTTCGTCCTTGGCCGGCCGGTCGGGCTTGCCACCCGAGCCCGCCTCCGCCGCTTCGCGGGCCTCCCGGCGCCGGAAGAGCACCGCCTGCTGGCCGATCTGCCAGACGTTCGACACGAAGAAGTACAAGACGACGCCGGCGGGGATGCTCCAGGAGATCAACCCCAGGAAGGCGGGAAAGATCTTGCCCATGATCTGGACCTGGGTGTTGATCGCGTCCTTGGGCAGGCGGGACGTCATCTGTCGCTGCTGGAACATCCCGGTGGCGATGACCAGGCCGATGACCAGGAGGTAGGGGAGGATCTTGGGGAACGAGCCGACCTTGGACGCTGCCTGGGCCAGGTCCATCCCGAAGGACTGCATCTTTCCCCCGGACTCGCTCAGCGCCTGGTAGAGGTCGCTGTTCACGGGGATGTGCTTGGGAACGGGCCGGCCCAGGTCGAGGATGAGCCGGTAGAGGACGATGAACAGGGGCATCTGCAGGAGCAGGGGGAGGCACCCGGCCAGGGGGTTGACGTTGTGCTCCTTGTAGAGCTTCATCAGCTCTTCGTTGCGCTTCTGCGGCTCCGTCTTGTACTTGGCCTGCAGCCGCTTCAACTCAGGCTGGATCCGCTGCATCTCCTGCTGGGACTTCACCTGCTTGGCCACGAGCGGCATCCGCAGGATGGAGACGGCCACCGTGAGCAGCATGATCGCCACCCCGAAGGACGGGATGACGGCGTAGACGGCAGCCAGCACCCCTCCGAAGGCGGCGTAAAGGGGATCGAGGATCCAGAACTTCTCGGCCGCGAAGATCATGCCCGGCCTCCCTGGGCCCGAGCGGCCCTCTGAGCGGGGGGCAGGGCCCGAGCGGCCCTCTGAGCGGGGGGCAGGGCCCGAGCGGCCCTCTGAGCGGGGGGCAGGGCCCGAGCGGCCCCCTGAGCGGGGGGCAGGGCCCGAGCGGCCCCCTGAGCGGGGGGCAGGGCCCGAGCGGCCCCCTGAGCGGAGTGACCGGCCCGGTCAGGCACCAGGTCCACGCCCTGCCCGCCCAAGGGATGACAGCGAGCCAGGCGCCGGCTTGCCAGCCAGACCCCCCGCACCGGTCCGTGGGCCTCGATCGCCTCCCGGGCGTACTCCGAACAGGTCGGCCAGTAGCGGCAGGGGGAGGCGCGACCCGCCCGAGCGGCCTGGTACCACGAAATCACC
>JBHENM010000469.1:0-5647 GCA_046262035.1 Acidimicrobiales bacterium
GTGGCGACGAAGGCGTCGAGCAGGTGGGTCGTGTTGACCGACTTCCACCGCTGGAACGTGGACAGCAGCCCGACGCCGACGTTCACCCGCCCGTCGCCCAACGGGAAGATCCACCCGTAGCCGGGAAGCACGTCGCCGGACTGGTTTCGCAGGTCGAGGTGTGACTCGATCCAGGGCTCGTCGTGGCGAGGCGACCGGAAGTAGCCACGAATGGCCATTCCCTGGGGCAGAGAACGGTCGCGCTTCTTGCCCAGGGTGCGCCCGAATCGGGAGATGGCGCCGTCGGCTACGACCACGTACCGGGCCCGGACCTCGGTTGGCTCTCCGGCGGCCTGACGCACCACGGCTCCGCTGACGTTGCCGCCAGCGTCGAAGAGGGGAGCGACGGCCTCGGCCTGCTGCCACACCGCGGCGCCGGCCTTCTCCGCCCGCTCCGCCACCAGGGCGTCGAGGTCGTGACGGGTGATGACGTATCCGTGACGGGGAAACCCGGGCGTCTCCGGCCACGGCAGCTCCAGTGTGCGGCCGAACGCCACCGAACGGAGGCCATCGAAGCTGTGATGGTCGGCCAGGGCATGGCCGAGGCCCATGTCGTCGAGCTCCTTGACGGCTCTCGGCGTGAGGCCGTCGCCGCACGTCTTCTCGCGCGGGTACCGCTTCTTCTCGACCAGCAGCACGTCGTGGCCCGCTTCGGCCAACCAGTAGGCGCAGGCGGCGCCCGCTGGTCCGCCGCCGACGACCAGCGCGTCGCGGACGTCGGGCATGCGGTTAAAGCTGTTCGCGCTCGTAGACGACGACGGCTTTGATCTCCTCGTCGGTGAGCGTGCCCTTGAACGCCGGCATACCGCCCGCGCTCGGCGGGCGGGGCCCGCCGGGGCGGTTGGGGTCGCCGTAGGGCTTGCCCTTATTCGGGCCTCCCGATCCCGTCTCGATCCATGCCACGTGGTCGGCTTCATTCGGGAACGTGAGCTTGGCGTCGCCACCCGACAGTTTCGGTCCGACGCCGCCGGCACCGGTGGGGCCGTGACAGGCACCGCAGCCGCCCTTCAGGTAGGCGGCGGCGCCGGGGTCGACGACCTTGGCCTTGGTCTCGGTGAAGGCGCCGGCGTACACCACCGCCCACAGCGGAAAGATCAGGATCACCGGCATCATCCAGACGGGGATGCCGCTGCGGGGGCGGGAGACGGTGAAGGCGGGCGGGCCCGCTGCCGCCTCGACCTGGCTGGCGGCGGCAGCCGCCGGAGGGGGCGCAGCAGCAGCCGCGGGAGCACTCTCCTGGACCGCAGGAGCCGACGGCGAGGGCGTGCCGGCGGCCTCACCCTCGCCCCCGGAACCGGCACCCGAACCACCCCCGCCGAGGCCGAGAGCCTCCCGCCGCTCGCGGGAGCGCTTGAGCAGGTACTCGGGGACCTCGGTCACGCTTCGAATCTATGTCCCCGGGCGCCACTGGGGCCAAGCAGGGCCGGCGTACCGCCCTTCGGCGATGTGTCGGCGGGCGAGGCGTCGTGGTAGAACCCGCACGATGGTCCTGAGTGGGCTCACTGGTCTGGCGCCGGTAGTATGTGACTGCGTTCACGAGGTGAGGTGACCAGTGGTTTCTTTCGTTGTTTCCCTAGCGCTTACCATCTTCGGCGTCGCCGTGGTGATCGCCGTGGGTCGGCGCCGGCCGGTCGGCACGCCGGTCACCTGGGGCGAGGCCTTCGTGGCCGCCACGTGGGTCTTCGGCCTCATGATGCTGGCCTACGGCGTCTTACCGAACCAGTGGCTGCAGTATGCCGACACCGACCTCGCCTGGCGCCCCGACAAGTTGCTCGGTGCCGTGTCCACCGAAGGCGTGAAGTTCGGGCAGACGGCCGACACCCTGGGTGGGCGGGGCCGGATACTCATCGATTACGAGAAGCTGCGCGACATCATCGCCACCGTCATCTACGTCGTCGCCCTTGGAGGCCAGATGTACCTATGGTCGATGTGGCAGAAGCGGGGCCGGGCCAAGCCTGAGGTCGAGCTGAGCTCGGCGTTCGGCCGCCCCGTGCTGAAGAAGGCCTAGGAGCACACTGATGGCCAAGAACGAAGCCAACCCCCCCATGCCGGCGTTTTCCGGTGATTACGTCCTGCAGGAGATCCCGAGCGACGAGCTGACCAAGTCGGTGAAGCCCAAGCAGTTCCTCCACATCGACCAGTCCGAGTGCATCATGTGCGAGGGCTGCGTCGACATCTGCCCGTGGAAATGCATCCACATGCTCTCCACCGACGCCGTGGCCGAGGCCGTCGAGACCGACCAGCCCGGTATCGACCCCGACGACCACGTCATCTTCGTGGTCGACGAGGACGTCTGCACCCGCTGCGGGCTCTGCGTCGACCGCTGCCCCACCGGCGTGATCATCATGGGTAAGGCGGGGGTGGCGGCCAAGGACGGCGACGCTCACCAGCGCGACGAGAAGCACGGCTACGCCTACGGGATGCGCTTCTAGTGGCAGGGCCTTTCCGGCGTAACGGCAACGGGAACGGGAACGGGAACGGCAACGGCCACCGTTCGCCGGCCGAGCGGCTGGCCGAGGTCGGTGAGAAGGTCCGCGGCTCCCAGGCCTGGGCTTCGATCTTCCGGCCCGGGTCGATCTTCCGAAAGGGCTACACCGACAGCCCCCGAAACCGCTCCTACGTGGTGATGAACAGCCTCATCTACCACCTGCACCCGGTGAAGGTGAAGCGTCACGCGGTGAAGGTCAGCTACACGCTGTGCCTGGGCGGGCTCTCGTTCTTCCTCTTCATCATTCTGACGGTGACGGGGATCTTCCTGATGTTCTTCTACCGGCCCACGGCGGCGGCGGCGTGGAACGACATCAAAACCCTGGAGACATCGATCACGTTTGGGCTCCTCGTGCGGAACATGCATCGGTGGGGCGCCCACCTGATGGTGATCACCGTGTTCCTGCACATGGCCCGGGTCTTCTACCACGGCGCCTACAAGCCGCCACGGGAGTTCAACTGGGTGATCGGCGTGATCCTGCTCACGCTCACCCTGCTCCTGTCCTTCACCGGCTACCTGCTGCCTTGGGACCAGCTGGCCCTGTGGGCCGTCACCGTGGGTACGAACATGATGGGCTACACGCCCGTGTTCGGGAGTCAGGTGAAGTTCGTGCTCCTGGGCGGGGTGGAGATCGGAACCGACACCCTGCTCCGATGGTACGTCCTCCATGTGTTGATGCTTCCGTTCGTCATCATCATCTTCATGGCCATCCACTTCTGGCGTGTCCGCAAGGACGGCGGGATCTCGGGTCCCCTGTAGAGCGAGGCAGAAAGAGCCATGACCGAAGTTCCCGAACATCTCCTCCGCCGGTCCAAGGAGCGGCGAGCAGCCCTGGGCCAGGGCAGCGAGGACGCGCCCGCGGGCGGTTCCGCGCCCGAGGAGGCGGCTGGGTCAGGCGACTCCGGCGAGTCCGGCGAGAAGATCCCCGCCCACCTGCTGGCCCGGAGCCAGACGGACGCTGGCGGAGGCGGAGGCGGGGGAGGCACGGCGACGGCGACGGCCACGGCCCAGGCTCCGGCGGCAGCGACGACGGCCACCGCACCCGCCCCCGTGGCCCGCGGCCCGGAGGGGCACACCCAGCGCCTGCTCACCGTGGTTAAGGCGGGGTCGATTCAGGACGTCAAGGCCACCCCGACGGACAAGGTCCACGTCTGGCCCCATCTGCTGGTGGGCGAGTTCGTGGCCGCCCTGGCCATGACCGCCTTCCTCCTGATCTTCTCCGCCCTGGTGAACGCCCCCTTCCTGGCCGCGGCCAACTTCAACTTCACGCCCAACCCGTCCAAGGCGCCCTGGTACTTCCTGGGCCTCCAGGAGCTCCTGACCATGTTCCACCCCATGGTGGCGGGGGTCACCATTCCGGGTATGGGCATCTTCCTGCTGATGTTCGCCCCCTTCCTCGACAAGAACCCGAGCACCAAGCCCGAGGATCGCAAGTTCGCCATCGCCCTGATGACGGCGTTCATCATGTTCTGGGCCGTGCTGGTAATCATCGGCTGCTTCTTCCGGGGCCCCGGATTCAACTTCACCTTCCCGTGGCGGGATGGCGTCTTCTTTGACCTCTAGGAGCCTGCGAGCACACTGATGGACACTGGAACGATCTTCCTGCTGGCAGTGATCGGCGTCTTCGCCGCCGCCTTCTTGTTCCTGTTCGCCACGGCCCGGCGTCGGGATGCCGACCGCGCCCTCCGCCACCTCCCCGAGGAGGCGGACGTCGCGGCCGGGGACACCAGCCCGGCCCTCATCTCCGCCGAAGCGGCGCCCCGAAGCGGCCGTGACGTGGAGCGGTCCGTCGCCCTCGAGCGCCACCGCGACACCGGTCCCGCTCCCGCTCCGCCGGCACCGCCTCCGGCCATCCCCGACGAGGAGACCCTCGGGGTCACCCGCCGCCAGGTGCTGAACCGGGGCATCGTGGCCTCCATGCTGGTGGCCATCAGCGGCTTCGGCGGCTCGATGCTGGCCATGCTGTGGCCGTCGCTGTCCGGTGGCTTCGGGGCCAAGGTCCGGGTCGGCCGGATGGAGGAAGTGCTGGACGAGATCGCCCAGACCAAGGAGCCCTTCTACTATGCCGCCGGCCGCTTCTACATCAACCCCTACCCCAAAGAAGGGGTCCAAGCAGCCAAGAACGTCACCGCCTACGGCGCCGTCATCGAAGGGTACGAGGCCGGCCTCGTGGCCGTGTACCAGAAGTGCCCGCACCTCGGCTGCCGGGTGCCGTGGTGCAAGACCTCGCAATGGTTCGAATGCCCTTGTCACGGGTCGCAGTACAACCGGGTGGGCGAGAAGAAGGGTGGCCCTGCCCCTCGGGGAATGGACCGTTTCCGGGTCACGGTCGAGGGCGGCCAGGTCACGGTCGACACGAGCCAGATCATCCCCGGGCCGCCCATCGGCACCAACACCACCGGCCAGGAGTCCGAGGGTCCCCACTGCATCGGCGCCGTGAGCGAGCATTGATTCTGTGAACCCCGTGTTCGCCGTGACCCAGCAGGAGCGGGTCGCACTCATCGTCGTGCTGCTTCTCAGCGTCGGTTGGCTGATCTACCTCCTCAGCGCCGCCCGCCGCACCTACACGCCCGGGGCCGAGCTCGAGGTCGCCCCCAACCGCAAGCTCTATTACGACGACGAGGTCATGGAGGGGCCCCGGCTCACCCGGTACCTCTGGTGGGCGTTCGCCACCCTGGCCATCCTGGCCGTGGGCCTCCCCGCCTACTGGTTGCGTGAGCCCTTCCGCCAGGAAGGGGCAGGGTTCGACCGGGGGACCGCCTACTTCGAGCACAAGGCCGTGGAGCGGGGGCTCGAGCTCTTCCAGAACTCGCCGGGCGACCCGCCCAAGCCCCGGGAGCCCCACTTCGGCTGCGAGAACTGCCACGGGGCCGAGGGCGTCGGCGGCGTGACCCAGTACACCCTCACCGACGCGGGCAACCCCGACGCGCCGCCCAAGCAGGTCCAGTGGACTGCGCCCGCGCTCGACACCGTCATGCTCCGCTACCGCCCGGAGGAAGTGCGCACGATCATCGTCTACGGGCGGGCGGGCACACCCATGCCGGCGTGGGGCGTGGAAGGCGGGGGACCGATGAACGACCAGCAGGTGGACGACCTCCTCGCCTACCTCGAGCACATCAA
>JBHENM010000470.1:0-6910 GCA_046262035.1 Acidimicrobiales bacterium
CACGATGTTCAAAGCCGAGGAGGCCGACAACCTCTACAAGCTGTGGAACAGGATGAGCGCTGGCAGCTACATGCCTTCTCCGGTGCGGGCGGTGGAGATACCGAAGGACCATGGGGCAGGGGTCAGGACCCTCGGAGTGCCGAATGTGGCCGATCGGGTGGCCCAGACCGCAGTCGCCAGGCTGCTGGAGGAGAGGCTTGAGCCGATCTTCCATCCCGACAGCTACGGCTACCGTCCTGGGCGAAGTGCTCATGACGCCCTGGCCGTGGCTCGCAAGCGCTGCTGGAAACAGGACTGGGTGATCGATCTTGACATCCGGGCCTTCTTCGACAGCGTTCCCCATGATCTGCTGCTCAAAGCGGTAGCTCACCACACCGACCTGCGCTGGATCCTGCTCTACATCTCACGGTGGCTCACAGCCCCCATGCAGATGCCGGACGGGACGCTCACCGCCAGGGAGAAGGGTACTCCGCAAGGGTCCCCGATTTCCCCATTGTTGGCCAACTTGTTCATGCACTATGCCTTCGATACCTGGATGGCCCGGGAGCATCCGGGCTGTTCTTTCGAGCGCTATGCGGACGACATCGTTGCCCACTGCGACACCGAGGAACAGGCGCATACCCTTCTGACCGCCATCGCTGACCGGCTCGGGGCCGTGGGCCTCGAACTCCACCCCGACAAGACGAAGATCGTGTTCTGCAAGGACGCGAACCGCCGGGGGACCTCGGAGCACACCAGCTTCGACTTCCTCGGCTACACCTTCCGGGGCCGCCTGGCCCGTGGTCGGCGAGGCTACTTCGTGAGCTTCTCCCCGGCCATGAGCGCCAAGGCGAGGAAGGCGGTCGGCCAGAAGATCAGGGCCTGGCACCTCAAACGTCACAGCGGGTGGGACCTGACCGACCTCGCCGAGGAGATCAATCCTCAGGTGCGGGGCTGGATCAACTACTACGGGGCGTTCTACCGCTCCGAGTTGTACTCCCTTGCACGGCGCATCGACGAGCACCTCGTCCGATGGGCCATGCACAAGTTCAAGCGACTGCGGCGCAGATGGGCAAAGGCGTGGGCATGGCTACTGGCCGCTGGCCAGCGAGAGCCGAAGCTCTTCGCCCATTGGCATCTGCTCCCGTTCATCCCAGGTCGGCCTGTGGGAGCCGTATGACGGGAGACTGTCACGTACGGTTCTGCGAGAGCCGGGGGGCGAGATTCCCCCCGGCTACTCACCATGGCGGTTAGACGCGAAACGGGGCCCGCAACCAGCCCACAGGAGGCCCGAGAAGGCCCGCAAACAGAGGCGTCCGGCACCTGGGTGCCGGCGATCCGTCATGTTTGCGTCCGCTCACGGGTCCTCCAGGTTCAGATAGCGCGCCGAGTTCTCCCTCAGCACGTTGCCACTGCGGATGTAGCCCTCCAGGGTTTCGACGCTGCGATGGCCGGTCTGACGCATGATCACCCGGTCCGGAGCGCCGTTCTCGGCCGCAGTGGTGGCGTGGCCTGACCGCAACGAGTGCCCCGCCAGCCGGCCGGGCGGGATCGCGGCCGCGCTGGCGGCCCGTTTGACGATCAACGCCACCGTCGATGGCGCCAGCGCCTGACTGGTGACGGTGTCGTACCGGGTGACCTTGCGGAAGACCGGCCCGGTTGAGATGGCGGCGGCCGTGAGCCAGGTGTCGAGGGCCGTCACCGGGCACAGGGAGGAGCCGGCGAAGGCTGGGATGCCGACCTCACGGCCGTGGCTCTCCTGATCGCTCTTGGTGCGAACGAGCGAGACGACGTAGCCGTCGCCCCGTCGCCGGAGCTGCTCGGCCCGAAGAGGCGCGAGCTCGGAGCGGCGAAAAGCGCCGGCGTAGCCGATCAGCAGGATGGCGCGGTCGCGCAGGCCGCGCTTGGTGGCGAGGTCGAGGCCGGCCACCATGGTGTGCAGCTGTGCGGTGGTGAGGGCGTCACGCTTGTTCAGCGGTCGCCCGTAGGTGCGCCGTATCCCCGCCATGAGCTCCCGGACCCGGACGTGCTTGGCCGGCGACACCGGGTGGCCACTGGTCTCGTGGATGTAGGTGATGGCGGCGAGCCGGCGGTCCAGGGTAGTGATGGCGTAGTCCGCCGCGTTGTCGTCGGCCACCAGGGCGCACAGGTAGAGGTAGACCGCCTCGGGCGTGGCCGGCAAGGGCACCAGCCCCATGGTCGAGCACCAGTCGGTGAAGTGGTCGAAGTCCGACTCATACGCGCGGCGGGTGTTGGGCGCCCGCCGGTTGGCCTCGAGCTCGAGGGCTTGGGCGGCCAGGCGGTGGGCCTCGGCGGGTAACTCCACAGCCCGGGCGACGGGCAGCCTCGCCTCGTCGGGGGTCATCAGTGCCGACCCCGACGCCGCGTACCGGCTCGGAACGCCCATCGGGATGAGAGCCGCCCCCAGCACTTGAGCATCGCTTCCGTCTCCTCGACCTGACCGATGATCCGGCGAACGCTAGTTCGTTTTCGCCCTCGGTGGGGGACCCAATACGCGATAACCGCCCTTCTCGCGTATTGGAGACGCCGGCGCTCAGCCAGCATCCTCGAGGTCCAACAGCTGCTCGGCGACACATCCCTGGACACCACCCGGCGGTGCCCTTGAGGCCACGGCCAACGAGCTTCGCGACGCCGCGAGGGGGTGGCGGAGTCGGTGGGGAAGCCGATTCGGAGCCCGCCGTTGGCTTGGCACCTGACCACCCACGCCCGTCCCCTGCGGCCCCGCCCTGAGGGCTACGGCCACGCCTGCGCCGCCTTCCCCGGCGGCATCCCGAGGCCAGCTACCCGGGGCGGGTTCGATCACCGCCAGCCCTATGCCGGCGACCGCGGGAGCGGTGGGCCCAGTCGAGCGAGGCCGGCGACGCCGATCGCCCTCAGCCTGCTTGACAAGGTGGCCGACGTCATGGCCAGCGTGGCCGACATCGCCCTGCAGCTGCTGGCGGCATCAACCGCGAACGTCGGCGATGACCATCCGCGATTTTCCGGCGCGCAAACCGCGGATCAGCCGGGGCTGCGCGCCGCGGCAGCCGCGGATCGGGTTCGCGGGGTTTCCTTAGATCCTGATTTGATTGATAGGACTGAAGGTGAAATCACATCAAATCAATCATCTGTGCGCGCCGCGGAGTCGCGGAAGGCACCAGAAGTGCGCGGCGAAGACTCGCGGATTGACGGCGGACCGGACTGGAAGCCCGAAGACTTGCCCGTGCTCCTTCGTCCACTGCTGGAGGAGTGCGATCGCCATGGCCTGCCCGGGGTGACCGACGCCCGGCGGGTAACCGCCAGCCTGGCCCGCTTCGCCGCCGAGCAGGTGGCCGGCGCGGCCCGCCAGATGGCCGCCGACCTGCGCTCGGGGGCGCCGATGCGCTCGCCGATCGCCATCCTGGTGCGCAAGGCCGACGACGCCGACCCGTACTACTTCCGGACCCAGGAGCCGGAGCAACCGCCGCCAGCTCCTCCGGTCGTGGTCGACCACGACGAACCGGCCGACGAGGAGGCACAGGCCGCTGTCGCCTCCCTCGACGCCGGAGCCCTGGCGGCTCTGGACGACGCGGTGATCGACCACGTGCAGCGCCTGCTCGGCGACGGTTTGGCTACGAGCGCCATGAAATCGCCCGCCACACTCAAGCACTGGCGGCCGATCGTGTGGCGAGCAGTCCAACAACGAAAGGACCAGCCCTGATGGCCCAGTCGATCGACGACGCCCGGCGCCGCCACCGAGGCCAGGCCGGGACCCGAGTGCCACCCAACAACATCGAAGCGGAGGAGTCCCTGCTGGGGGCGATGCTGCTCAGCCGCGAGGCGATCGCCGCTGCCATCGAAGGCCAGCTGAACCCGGCGGACTTCTACAAGCCGGCCCACGGGCACATCTACGACGCCATCACCACCCTCTACGCCGAGGGGGCGCCGGCCGACCCGGTCACGGTCGCCGAGCTGCTTCGCCGGGCCGACCTGCTCGACCAGATCGGCGGAGGTGCCACACTCGTGTCGCTGCAGGCGGGCACGCCTGCCATCGGCAACGCCCCCCGTTACGCCCGCATCGTCCATGAGCACTCGCTGCTGCGGCGCCTCATCGGCGTAGCCGGCGACATCGCGGAGATGGGCTACGACCTGCCCCACGACGTCAATCAAGTGATCGATCAGGCCGAAACGCTGGTGTTCGCGGTCGCCGAACGTCGCCTGACCGAGTCGGTGACCGACCTCGACACTGCGCTGCACGAGGCCCTCGATCGCATCGAGGCTCGCATCGAAGCCGGCGCCGGCGACATCATCGGCGTGCCGCTCGGCTATCGCGACGTCGACGACGCCCTTCTCGGACTCCAACCCCAGGGGCTCTACGTGGTGGCGGCGGCCCCTGGCCACTGCAAGACGTCATTCGTCCTGGGGGCCGCCACGCACGTGGCCATGACCATGCGACGACCCGTCGTGTTCTTCTCCCTGGAGATGTCACGGGCGGCCCTGACGCAGCGGATTCTGGCCGCACAGGCCCGGGTGGACAGCCGCCGACTCCGCACCGGCAAGCTCGCCGACACCGACTGGCCCAAGGTCACCAGTGCCATCGGGCGCCTGCAGGGCTCACCGCTGGTGATCGACGAGACCAGCATCTGCACGCTGCTGCACATGCGGGCCCGCTGCCGGCGGGTCCGAGCCCGCCACGGCGACCTGGGCCTGGTCGTCGTCGACTACCTGCAGCTGATGACCTCGACGGGGCGGGCCGAGAACCGCCAGGTCGAGGTGGCGCAGTTCTCCCGCGGCCTCAAGCTGTTGGCCAAGGACCTCGACGTGCCCGTGCTCGTTGCCGCGCAGATCAACCGCAACGTCGACCAGCGCCAGGACAAGCGGCCCGGCCTCTCCGACCTGAGAGAGTCCGGAGCAATCGAAGCCGACAGTGACGCGGTTCTTTGCCTCTACAGAGACGAGCTCTACAATCCCGACTCGAAAGAAAAGGGACTTGTCGAGGTCTTGATTCGCAAACACCGAGAGGGCGAAACCCGCTCGGACATTCGGTTGGCCTTCCTCGGCCAATATTCGACGTTGGCGTCGATGGCCCACGTCTAGTTTGTTGTTGTGTGTTGTTGTCCTGGTGGCCTCCATATTAGCCATGCGACACCCAGCCACTCCGGTCGCCCAGTCCAAGAATCTGGCCATGAGAGAAAATCTCTGTCCGATCCAGGCCTCGGGCGCACCCGTAGTGAGTCATGTTCGCCACCTCTCGGCCGGGACACGACAAAGAACCTCGGCCCCGTAACCCCATCCGCCGGCGACGCGCCACATCGCCGGCGACGGCAGACAAGGGCGGACGTGGCCACACCGACGGGCTGAGCGAGCTCGAGCGCCGGCGACGCCCCGAGGAGCGGGGCAGCCCCGCAGGCCCGCCACCCGGCACGGCGCGCAGGAGCGCCCGTCGGCCCGACCGGGGCCTCAACTACCGCCCGCCAGCTCACTCACCCCACCGACACTCGATGTCGAGGCGATCAGCCGTCGCACACCGCGAACGGCCAGGCCGAGCAGCACTGGCGCAACGGCACGGCTGTGTCGGCAGGCGCGCGGTCCCGGGCCAGGTCCTCCTTGCCGGAACGGTGATCGCTGCCCCCTGGTCGTGCTGTCTGACGGCTCCTCGGCAGAAGGGTGGCACGGCGCCGGGACGATGCAAAGGCGGCTCCGTTCCTCGCTCGCTGCGCTCCCTCCTGTACTCGCCGTCCCTACGGGCAGACCTTTGCATCCCCCCGTGAGCGCTCGTGCCTGTCCTTTGCCCAAGGAACCGCAGACCACGAACAGGAGGAAGCAATGAACACCATCCAGCTCATCGGCCGACTGACCCGAGACCCCGAGCTCCGCTACACCAACACCGGCATGGCCACCACCACCCTGCGCCTGGCCGTCCCCCGGCGCAAGCGCAACGGCGAGGACCAGCCCCCCGTCTACGTCGACGTGGTGAGCTTCGACAAGCAGGCCGAGGCGGTGGCCGAGCACCTGACCAAGGGCCGCCGGGTCGCCGTCACCGGGCGCCTCGAGTACCGGGAGTGGCAGGGCCAGGACGGCTCGCCCCACTCCAAGCACGAGGTCGTCGCCGACCAGGTCGAGTTCATGGACGCCCCGCCCAAGCAGCCGGCCAACGGCGCCCCCGAGCCCGCCTACGCCGCCGGCGAGGAGCCCTTCTAGTCCGCCGGCGGAGGAGGGGGTGGGCAACGGCGCCCACCCCTTCCTCCCGGTGGCCAACCCCCGAGAGGAGGCCGTCATGCTCATCGAGCTTGTCCTGACCCATCCCTGCGACGAGACCATCCACTGGTCGGCCGGGACCTACACCGACCGCCAGGGCCAGCCCATCAGCCAGTGCCCGGGATGTCGGGAGTGGCTGGGCGCCCCCTTCGTGCGGGCCGAGGAGGTTCGCCCTCCGGCCCACAACGGACACCCCAGGCTGCAGCTGCAGGCCAGCTGAGCCACCAGCACCCGCCACGGGGCCCCGGACCAGGTTTCCCCCACCTGGTACCGGGGCCTCTTTCGCGCTGACCCGCCGCCGGGCCGCGGGCAAAGCACCAGGACGCGGCACAGGTGTGGGGCCTACGGCCCCACGGGGGAGGCCGCCGCCGGCCTCCCCCACGCTCGCTCGGCGCTCGCTCCCCCTCCTCAGGTACCAGGTTTTTTCTTCACAAGGCCGCCCCATTTCGCAGCCCTGTGCTTGCTGCGCCCGCTATTCGGCCCTGGCGGGCCGGCGGGCGCTTTTTGAGGAGCTGCTGTGCATCGCCCGGGCCCACCGCCATCGGTGAGTGACACCAGGGGGACGGAGTGGCTGCGTCAAGGCACGCTGCGCACCCTCGCTGCAGTCGAGGCCCGTCGCCCCTGCGGGGCGCGTTCTTGCCTTCCCAGGGGCTGGCGCCCCCGGACCCCCCGCCTCGACTTCGCTGCGGCCGCT
>JBHENM010000471.1:0-1387 GCA_046262035.1 Acidimicrobiales bacterium
CTGCACGCCGGCGCTCACGACGCAGTTGATGCTGCCGGCCACCGTGGTGGTAGTCCCCAGGAGCGTGGTCGTCGTCGTGCCGCCGCCCGCGCCAATGATCACCGGAAAGAGCCTGAGGCCGTCGGGACCGGTCACCAGGCCCCCGTCGTCACCGAACTCGACGTAGGCGTTGAGGAGCGGGCCGCCACCGGGAAGGACGCACGCGTAGGCCGCGTTGCCCACGGCGACGTAGAGGACTCCGTTCCTCTCTGTACAGAGACGCCCCGCCTGGCGGATCTCGCCTTTCGTGGCCGCCGTGGGCAGGAGGCACACGTAGGCGAGTCCATCCAGGTCGATGAAGGAACCGTTCCGCCGCTCACACAGGCCTTGAGCGTCGACATTCTTGGCCGACGCCGGTGCGCCCAAAGTGGCGAGCAGCAGCCCGACCACCCCAAGGGCAATGAGCAATCGTCGTCGCAGGGCCGGGAGGCCACGCGCTCCCTCGCCGGTAGCAACGGTCGCCTGGCGGATCTCTTGATGATGATCTTGATTCATTTCTCTCTCCCGGAGGCGCCATGTCTACGGAGATTTTCCGTGGGAGCCCCGCACAGCATGAATCGACCTCTGCGGCGAGCAACTTGAGCCTTTCTGAAAAATGTTTACTAGAATCTGCGGACGGGAAGGATTTAAGGTTGCGCCGACCCAACAACCTCAGCACTTGGCTGTCTTGCCCACCCGGAGCTTGATGCCGAAGACGGCCCAGTCGAACCGCCGATCAAGTCGTGAGTTCGCCGGCCGGACAGATCGCCGCCGGTCAGGTCGCCCCACAAGACGATCTCTGTGGCGGGTTTCCGCCGTATTCCGGTCGTCCCCGTGGTGTGAGTTAGATGACCGTGGCTGATGGCGAGCACGATCGAGGCGGGCACTGGGCGATGTCCTCTTCGAGGACTGGTACAGCGCCGAGTTCGGCAAGGCGGTCACGACTCTCCGCCTGGTGCTCGGTGACGCCCGCCTGGCGGAGGAAGCGGTGTCGGAGGCCTTCGCCCGAGCCCTTGCCGCCTGGCCGCGGGTTCGGACGATGGACTCGCCGGGGGGATGGCTCTATCGAGTTGCTCTCAACCAGGCTCGATCGTGGCTCCGGCGTCGGGGCCTCGAGCGCGGCACGGGTGAGCTCGAGGACATCGGCGCCGACGGGCGCGCCGCGGTCGAGGAGGAGGCGGCCGGCCTGACCCGGTGGTTCGCCGGCACACGGGTGCTGCCCAGGTTCCCCTCGCCCCTCGCCCCACCGAACCGGTGACACCTGGTGTCCTATTTCGCACCAGGTGTCACCAGTTCGATCGGGAGCGGCGGCATGTCACCGTCGACCGGGGCGAGCGGCCCCTCGATCGACTGCGCCGAACGCTCGATC
>JBHENM010000472.1:0-8815 GCA_046262035.1 Acidimicrobiales bacterium
ATCGCTCTGTTGCCATCAAGAGCTTCGTACCCCCTACGCACCTGCCGAAACGGAACCGCTCGGTGGTGCAAGGGGAGATCGCGCAAAGCGCGCGGGAGACGCGTACGCCCTCCGAGTGCGCCTGCCCGGGCGGGCTGCCAGGAGGAACGCCGGCCGGTGTCCCGCGCCGACGATGATGTCAGCGTTGGCGAGGCCTTGACCGATGACTCTGCGGACCGACGAGCGGGGCCGTATCGTCGCTAGGTATGTGCCGAAACATCACTCCACTTCGAGGCCTGGAACCGCCTGCAACCGCCGAGGAGGTCGAGTCGGCGGCTCGTCAGTACGTTCGCAAGGTGGCGGCGATCAGTACAGCCGGGCAGATGGCGACGCCGGCCGTCGAGCGCGCCATTGAGCGAATTGCTACGGCCACGCAGGAGCTCCTCGCTGATCTGCCGCCGCGCCGCCAGCCTCCCGCAGTCCTACCGCCACTTCGGCGGCGCTAGCCCGCTGGTGGTCGGACGAGGACCTTGCGGCCTGTCACTCACAATGTGCCGGGAACATCACCCGGGGGATGGCCGTCAGCGAGTGGCGGCGTAGTCCGGCCAGGACGTAGGTGACGCGCCGCCGATCTGGTCGGCGAACTCAGCCAGGAACCACTTGCGGAACCTCAGCTGGTCGGGCGGGGTCTGCAGGGTGAGCAGGTGCGAGCCCTGGCGGCAGTAGTCGTCGGCCTCGTCCAGCATGTCGCCGAGGGCCCTCACGGCTTCGGAGGCCTGGGGCGGGATCTGGTAGAGGAGGTCGATCTCGGTGTCCCCCCGGAGGATGGCTTCGTCGCGCTCCCGTTCGACGTTGGTGGAGACGCCGGCGTAGGCCGCGGTCAGCTCGGCAACGAGGTTGAGCAGCCGGCGCGGCACCGACGCCTCATCGCTCTGGGCGATCAGGGCGAACTCCCGCAAGAGCTCGTCGATGTGCTCCTGGCTCCGCTGCCACAGGGGCAGGGGGAACCCGATCAGCCGGACCTCGGCAAGGGGTCCGCTCGGCACGGGTGGGAACGTACAGCGTGCCGAACGGCAAGTAAAAGAACGGCCGGAATGCTCCTAGCCAGGCGGACCGCTCGGGGGTACGGGGACGGCTGCCGGGGGCAGTGGGGGAGGGGCGACCAGCAGGCTCAGGCCGCCGCCGCTGAGGCCGGCCATGACCGTGACGCCGCCCCACAGCTCGGGAGACCAGCCCACGCCGGCGTCGAGATGGAACAGGGCGAAGAAGCTCAGCCACAGGAAGACCGGCGCGGCGATGGCCACGGCGCGGAGCGCGGCCGGGTTCGCAGCCGACGGTTGCAGGTAGTGGATCAGGGCGTCGGTGGCCAGCCCGGCCAGGGGGGCGGCCAGAAGCGGGACCCAGAAGGCGAAGAGGTCGAGGCTCCCCACGAGGGCGGTGACCGAGGTGAACAGGATCGTGGCCGTACCGAACGGGGGGCGCCAGCGCCGGAGCAGGAGGAGGAGCGAGGCCACGTAGATGAGGTTGGCGATGAGCAGGGAGGCGATGCCGACGACCCGGATGTCCTCGGCGTAGTCGGCGGCCGTCCCGGAGTCGGTGGTGACCATGGCCGTGTAGTCGCCGATCCAGGTGCCGTAGTTCCCGCGGCCGAACGGCGTGAGGTACATGAAGAAGAACGCCACCAGGGCGCTGGCCAGTGAAATCGACAGCAGGGGGGGCAGGAACTCCCGAAGAGACGGGGCCATGCTGGTCCCGTCGGCCCACGCCGCCCGGAACGCGCCGGTCAGGATGAGCATCCCACCAGCGAACAGGAGCAGATGGGTGGGGCTGAGCAGGGCCTCCACGTCCACCTCGATCCCGAACAGACCGTGCCACACCTGGTCGCCGGCGCCACCGACGCCGAAGAGCCCGAGACCGACGAGGACCAGACCCAGGCCGGGCGGGACCCGTTCCCTCCACGACGAGCCGGGGCGGAGCCGGCGGCGAAGCAACAGGAGCGAGTACCCCGCCGTCACGATGAAGCCGGAGTAGAAGACGCCGTGCCACGGGGTGAGCAGCGTCTCCGGCTTCTCGTTGTTGTGAGCCCATCCGTCGAGGAACAGCCCGACGATCATCCACGCGCCGAAGGCCACGCTGAGCAGCTGTTCTCTACGGGACAGGGGCGGAGGAGGGCCGCCCGCGCCCGTCGTTCCTGGTGGTGATGTGACCTGGATGGTCCCGCTCATGGGCCGCCTCCCGCTCCGCCGTTGCGTCGGACGCCCTCATTGTGGCCCGCGATCGACGCGGGTGTCGCTCAGGGTCGGTCGGGAGCGACCCGCCGGAGCCGGTAGATGACCAGGAGCGTCGTCGCAGCCCAAACCAGGCCCAGGACCACGGCCAGGTTGGCGGCGTAGTTGTGGGGGAGGGAGGTCGGGTTGTTGGCGGCCAGGCCGTAGGCCCGGACGAGGGGGTAGGAGAAGAGGGCCAGGACGCCGCTGACCAGCAACCCGCCCTGAACCGCCGCCCGGGCCCGTCCGGGCACGACCTTGGCCAGACCGACGGCGGCCAGGAGGACGAGCGGGGCGAAGAGGAGGTCGTGGAGGAGGGCGCCGCCCACCACGAATTGGGCCAGGTTGGCGGGCCGCGTGTCCAGGCTGTTCTCGATGATCCCCCGCAGGCCCACGGCGATCACGGCCCATCCGAACACGGCCGACACCCAGAACCGCGCTCCCGGCCGCTCCCGGCCCGGCTCCGGCACCGTGTCCGTGGTCTCGCTCGCCGTCGGCTCGCTCACAGGACCGTCACCTTGGTGACCCACTTGGTCTGGAGGACGCCGGGGCGGTTGGGGGCGATGAGTCGGCAGGGGAAGCCGTGGTCGAGGGCCAGGGGCCGGCCGTCGATGTGGGTCGCCAGGAGGGTGTCCCGATCGGCGGCCTGGCCCGGGTTCAGGGTGGACGTGCGGTAGGCACCCTCCGGTTCCAGTGACTCCACCAGGATGGTCCGGTCGTCGTCGGCTCCGGCCCGGGCCAGCAGGTCTCGAACCCGCACACCCCTCCAGGCCGCCGAGTAGCTCCAACCCTCCACGCAGGCGATGGGCAGCTCACAATCGTGGGAGGGCATGGTCAGGAGCTGCTCGAGGGTCAGGGACTGGGGTCGGGCTACCCGCCCGGCGACGACCAGCCGGTAGTCCGGGGACCGGGCCAGATCGAAGACCCCGGCGTTCATCGCTCCTCGGTTGACGGGATATCCCTGAGGACCCACCCCTGGGTCGCGGGGCGCGAGGAGGGCGAGGCGCCGCAACGGGGGGAACGTCTGCCCGGCGGTGAACAGGGTCAGCACCGTCGAACTGGTTGCCACCGTGCCCAGGAAGCCCCGGCGCGACAGGCCCGTGCCTCGGCTGGTTCCGCCCGCGGCGTCGGACTGGGCCACGGTCCCCAGCACGGAGTCGGCCTCGGACAGGGCGGGACGGCGGGAGGGGCGGGTCAGGGTGCGCCGGGCGATGGCCCACTTGGCCCCTCCATGGGCGACGATGGCGCCCATGGTCACCCATGCCATCCAGAAGTGGGAGGCGGTGAAGGAGAATCGCCACGGGTACCACTGGGCGATGTTGGCGACCCCGGAGAAGGTCATGAAGACCCCACCGGCGACAAGCGGGAACAGCCCGATCCGTTCGACCAGGTGGCTGGCCCGCTTGACCGGAGGGAAGGCCACGAATCGCGGCCAGACCAGCCACAGCTTGGCCACGAGCACGGGCACCGAGGCGATGCCGGCGGCGATGTGGATGCCCTGGGTGAGCCGGTAGAGGCCGGCGGGGCGGGCGGGGATGGGCAACCACGACTGCGGGTTCTGCTGGAGGTGGGAGTAGAGGCCGGTGACGAAGCAGACGCTGAACAGCAGACCGAGGGAGGCGCCGAGGATGGCGGCGAGGCGCTCGTCCCGCAGCGGCGACGTGTAGGCCCCCTGGTTGAGAGGCGCGTCCGGGTCGGTCGTGAACCTCTCGACTGCGGACGGCAGGCGGACGTTCATGCCGCAGCTTGGAGGTGGGCGAACCACCGCCCCGACGGTGTCTCCGTGAGGTCGTCGACCTCGAGCCCGGCGGGCTGGGCCAGGAGGGTCATGGCGTCGGCGCCGACGACCGCCCAATCGAAGGAGGGGCTGCGTCGCCCGTCCCGTTCGAACCACGCGGTCACGGTGCGCCACCCGGAGCCGGGCCGCTCGACCTCCACGACCACCCGTCCCCGCGACGACATCAGCTCCCGGCAGCGGGACAGGAGGCGGGCCGGATCACCGCCGATGCCGATGGTTCCGTCGAACAGGAGGGCGGTGGCCCACCGGCCCTCGCCGGGAAGGGGCCCGAACACGTCCCGTTCGAGGACCGTCGTGCCGCGGGACCGGGCCAGGGCGACGGCCGACGGCGACGAGTCCACGCCCAGCGCCGGGACCCCGCGGCGGGCCAGGGTGTCAACGATGCGACCCGGTCCACAACCGAGGTCGATGACCGGCCCCCGGACCGGCGCGAGCAGGGCCCGCTCCTCTCCGTCGGCGGCGGCGTGCCAGCGGGCGTGGTCGAAGGCCAGCGCCTCTCCCGTGTGAGCACGCATGACCAGCGGAGGGGTGGGGGAGCGGCGCAGGAGAGTCGGCGACATGGCCATCACACGAGCGCCGGCACCGGAACGAGGCCGAGCCGGTACGCGAGCAGGGCGGTCCGCGTTGCCGCGCCCGAGGAGATGACGGCGGGAAGGTCCTCCACCCGGTCGAGGTCGACCAGGGCGGGCAGCAGGGCGACGTGGTGACCCAGAGTCTCCAGCCGCACCCACTGGTCCCAGCCCGTGCGCTTCGTACTCATGGCCAGGCCGAGGAACGCGGCCGGATCCGGACGGCGCAGCGCTATGGCCCACCACCCGCCGTCGAGGGCCGGGCCCAAGGCGGCAGTGGAGGCGTCGAGGGCACTCAGGGCCGAGTCGAGGAGGCCAGGAGTGACCTGGGGCGTGTCCATGCCGATCTGCACCCCCGGCCCGCCGGCCGCGTTCCAGGCGTGGGCCAGCCGCCGGTCGAGGCCCCCGTCCGTCTGGCGGATCACCTCGAACCCGGGCGGGAGCCAGGGTCCGGGGGGACCGTCTAGGGCGACGATCCGCCGGTCGGCCCCACACCTGGTCACCGCGCCGAGGGTGTCAGCCAGCGCCGCTTCAGCCAGGGCCGCAGCTTCGATCGGGGTACACGGAGGGCACAGCCGGGTCTTGACCCGCCCGGGGGCGGGCGACTTGGCCATCACCAGAACGTGTCTGCCTTCCACGCCTCATCCCATCCGTCGACGGTGCTGTCATCAGGTGTTCGGCGCCGTACCTATCCGGAGATTGCGGCCAGCACTCCTCGCATGTCCCGCACCGTCCGCACCGTCCCCACCAACGTGCCCGTCACCTTGGAGCGGCCGGTGCGGGGGGAGTAGGGCACGGGGACCTCGGTGATCTGCCAACCGGCGGATATGGCCCTCAGGACCATCTCCAGCGGCCATCCGAACCGCCGGTCCTCGACCCCCAGGGCCATCAGCGAATCCCGCCGCGCCGCCCGCATGGGCCCGAGGTCGGAAAGGCGCTGGCCCGTCCGGCGGCGGATCTCGGTCACCAGCACCCGATTGGCCAGGCGGGCATGGACCGGCCACGCCCCGCGGCGTGTGGGCTGCCGGGCCCCCAGGACCAGGTCGGAGGAGCCGTCGAGCACGGGCCCGGCGACGCGGGGCAGGTCGGCCGGGTCCATGGAACCGTCGCCGTCCATGAAGCAGACGACCCCGTCAGGGGGCTCGGCCGCCAGCAGGCCGGCCCAGCACGCCGACCCGAAGCCCCGCACCGGCTCGTGGACGACGATGGCCCCGGCGGCGCGGGCGATGTCGCCCGAGCCGTCCGTCGAACCGTTGTCGGCCACGACCGGGACGTATCCCTCGGGCATGGCCGCCAGCAGGCCGGGTAGCGCTCCCGCCTCGTCCAGAACCGGGATGACGACGTATGGCATGTGAGAGTTCTACCTATGAAAGCCTTGCGGACTGTAGAGGAAGGTGCTGACGATTCGATGAACTCGGCCACATCGGGGATGCGGTCCCCGGCAGCGCGGGGGATCATCGGGCGATGGCTCTGACCGCGGCCCCGGCGCGGATCCTGGTGGTCGAGGACGACCCGACGGTATCCGAGGTCGTCACGCGCTACCTCGAGCGGGAGGGCTTCCGGGTGGAGGTGGCCTACGACGGTGCCGACGCTCTCCGACGGGCCCTCGAGGATCCTCCCGAGCTGGTCGTCCTCGACCTGATGATCCCTTCGCTCGACGGCTTCGAGGTGTGCCGCCAGCTACGGGCCTCGGCCCCCGTACCCGTCATCATGCTCACGGCGCGGAGCGAGGAAGCCGACCGCATCGTGGGCCTGGAGTTGGGGGCCGACGACTACGTGTCCAAGCCCTTCTCCCCGCGGGAGCTGACGGCCCGGGTCAAGGCCGTGCTGCGCCGCGCCGCGGGACCGGTGGCCGCGTCCGAGGAGCCCTCGATGTTGCGGGCCGGCGGCCTGGAGGTGGACACCGTCGCCCACGAGGCCCGGCGTGACGGCGAGCTGGTGTCCCTCACGTCGCGCGAATTCGACCTGCTCGTTCACCTGATGCGCCACCCGCGGCGGGCCTTCCGGCGGGAGCAATTGCTGGAACAGGTCTGGGGTTTCACGTACGGGGACACGTCCACCGTCACCGTGCACGTACGGCGCCTCCGCGAGAAGGTGGAGGCCGACCCGACCGAGCCGCGCCACGTGTGCACCGTCTGGGGCGTCGGCTACCGGTTCGAGCCATGAGCGAGCACCGAAGCGAAGCGGAGGAGCGCAGCTCCAATCGGCTTCTCATTGGGACACGATCGGAGATGGTGTCCCAATGAGCGAGCGAACGGGCTCTCGTCGGGGAGGCTTGGCCCTGGCCGGGGTGGCCGCGGCCGGCGTCGGCGTGGCCGCCCTGATCGCGGCCCGCAGCCACATGGGCGCCGAGGACACCGCCGTCCTGCTGGGGTGGGCCGTGGGCGGCGCCGCCACGGCCGGGATCCTTGCTGCTGCCTTCCTTCGGCTCTTTCCCCGGTCTCGCATCGCCGTCCAGGCCGGGGTGGCGGTCCTCGCTCCGGTGCTGGCCGTGGCCCTGGGTGTGGGTGGCGCGGCGAGCGCCATGTTCATCTCCGGTCACGACCTGAACGCCCTCGTGGTGGTCCTCGTGGCCGCGGGAACCATGGGGCTGGTCGCCGCCCTCGCCCTCGCCCGGCGGGTGGTGGCCGCGAGCCGCACCCTGGGCGACATCGCCCGGCGCATCGGCGACGACGGGTCCGAGCCCGGTAGGCCGGCCACCGGTCCGGCCGGGCGAGTCTCGCCCCGCGCCCCCGGCGAGCTGGTCGACCTGGGCCAGGAGCTGGAGGTTGCCCTCGCCCGCCTGGCCGAGAGCCGCGAGCAGGCGGCCGCGGTCGAGAACAGCCGGAGACAGCTGGTGGCGTGGGTCTCCCACGACCTCCGCACCCCCCTCGCCGGCATCCGGGCCATGGTTGAGGCCCTGGAAGACGGCGTGGTGGACGACTCCGAGACCATCGCCCGCTACTACCGCACCATGGCCCGGGAGACCGACCGCCTGGCCGGCCTGGTCGACGACCTGTTCGAGCTCTCGCGCATCCAGGCCGGGGCCCTCAGCCTCGACCTGGAGCAGATCGCCCTCGACGAGCTGCTGTCGGACGCCGTGGCCGGTGTGTCGATGGCGGCCGACGCCAAGGGGATCGACCTGCGGCGCTCCGTCGACGGGCCCACCCCGGTGGTCGAGCTGTCGATCCCGGAGATGGCCCGGGTCGTGCGCAACCTGCTGGACAACGCCATCCGCCACACCCCGGCGGGGGGCGTGGTGTGGGTCGACGCGGGCGTGTCCGACGACCACCAGGCGGCGGTGGTCTCGGTGCGGGACGGCTGTGGGGGGATTCCCGACCCCGACCTTCCCCGGGTGTTCGAGCTGGCCTACCGCGGCGACGCCGCCCGCACGCCGGGCGACGGAGGCGCCGGCCTCGGCTTGGCCGTGGCCCGCGGGCTGGTGGAGGCCCACCACGGTGACATCTCGGTGCGGAACGAGGACCCCGGGTGCCGGTTCACCGTCCGCCTCCCTCTGGCCGCTCCCCAACCGAGCGAGGCCGGCTCCGGACGGTGAAGGTGCTCGTCACCGGCGGCGCCGGATTCATCGGCTCGCACGTCGTCGACCACCTGCTGGACGGGGGAGCGTCGGTCCGAGTGGTCGACAGCCTGGACCCGTTCGCCCATGACCGGTTACCTGACTACCTGAACCCGGCCGTCGACCTCAGGGTGGCCGACCTGTCCGACCCCGGCGTGGCCGCGGCAGCGGTGGACGGGGTGGACGCCGTCTGCCACCAGGCGGCCAAGGTCGGCTTGGGCGTCGACTTCGGCGATGTGGGGGCCTACGTGTCCGCCAACGACACCGCCACCGCATGCCTACTCGAAGCCCTCTGGCGGGGGTCATTCGCCGGCCGGTTCGTGCTGGCCAGCAGCATGGTCGTCTACGGCGAAGGCCGCTACCGGTGTGAGGACCACGGCGACGTCCGCCCCGGCCCCCGCACCGAGCGCGACCTCGACGCCGGCCGCTTCGACCCGTCTTGCCCTCATCCCGCCTGCGGCCGGCGCACGGCGTGGGCCCCCATCGACGAGACCGCGCCTGTCGACCCCAGGAACGTGTACGCCGCCACCAAGCTCCACCAGGAGCACCTGTGCTCCCTGTGGGGGCGGGAGGCGGGGGCCACCGTGGTCGCCCTGCGGTACCACAACGTCTACGGGCCGAGGATGCCCCGGGACACGCCCTACGC
>JBHENM010000473.1:0-1491 GCA_046262035.1 Acidimicrobiales bacterium
CTTCACACGGCAGAGGTCGGGGGATCAAGACCCTCATCGCCCACCATAAACATGCAGGTCATCCCTGAATGAGCACCTCGCACGGCCTGCGTGACTCTGCAGCACCGAGCAGGATCGTCCCATCCTCGTGATCCTGTTCACGGAAGCCATCGTTTGACCCGGGAAGGTCCGGCACTTCCGACCGCCCTCGCCTCGCCCCGCGAGCATGGGCACGAGCCCATTGGCCGGAGGGCATCCTGCTGACTAACCGTGGGTCGGCTGGTCCCAGAGACGAGGACGCGTTTCGGCGGCGGGTCCACGGCAATCCGCCTCTCGCTCGGCAGCGGCTTGCCTCTCGTTGGCTTGTTGGCACCGGGTCGGCGAGGACCCGCCGCGCCGTCGCTGTCACCCTCGGATGCTCGGGGACTGCTCCGGTGGCGCTGAGGGCGGCGGTGGTATGGGTGTGCTTGCGGATATCGACGCCGATGATGACGTCGAGTGGTCTGCCCAGCATGGCATCGCTCCTCGTCAAGAGGAGTAGCGGTTGTCGGTGCCGCTCGACGGACCGGTACCGAGGAGACCGCCCAACGACAGCGAAAGCAGCATCGGGGCGATCACCGCGTCTTCGTTCCGGTCCGGTCGGCAAAGGGGCTCCGCAGTCTGGAAGTGTTGTCGGATGGACCATTACCACCTACTGCTCGCCGTCGTGGGCACCATGGTCCTTGGCGCCACCGTGGTCCCCCTGCTTCTCGCCGGAAGGCCGCTCTCGTTTCCGATCGTCTACGTGGCCCTCGGCATGGTCGTGTTCTCGTTGCCGCTCGATCTTCCGAGCGCCGACCCGATTGCCCACGGGAGATTCGTCGAGCGAATCAGCGAACTGGCCGTCATCGTCGCCCTCATGGGTACCGGGCTGAAGCTCGACCGCCCGTTCGGTTGGGCCGCCTGGCGACCGACCTGGCGGCTGCTCGCTATCGCCATGCCGGTCACCATCCTGGCGACGGCCGGGCTCGGCTGGTGGGTCGTTGGGCTTGCTCCGGCCACGGCGATGCTTCTCGGGGCCGTCGTCGCCCCGACCGACCCAGTCCTGGCGAGCGACGTGCAGGTGGGGCCGCCGGGAGAAGGTGACGAGGACGACGTGCGGTTCGCCCTCACGTCTGAGGCCGGGCTCAACGACGGGTTGGCGTTTCCGTTCACCAATGCCGCGATCGCCGCGGCGGGCGCGGCCGGTGTCGGCGACTGGGTCGGAGGTTGGTTCCTCGACGACGTGGTACTCAAGCTCGCGGTGGCCCTCGTCGTCGGCCTCGTGGCGGGCCGAGCGCTGGGATGGGTCGTCTTTCACATGCCCACCGATCGCAGGCTTGGCGAATCGAGCGTGGGCCTGACCCGGTTTGACGGACATCCACCATCAGGGGCGAAGCCCCGGAAAGGATGTCCACAATGGAGACCATGGCAGGCAAGAGGAAGCCCCGCCGGCGTCGGTCGTTCACCCCGGAGTTCAAGGCAGAGGTCGTC
>JBHENM010000474.1:0-18527 GCA_046262035.1 Acidimicrobiales bacterium
CGGGTTCTCGATCCGCGAGGGGCCGGCCGTGCTCGAGGTCGCCGCCACCGGTGGTTGGGAGGTGCTCGTCGACCAGCAGGTGGAGACGCCGGCGTCGGAGCCCGAGTTGGCGGGCATGACCGATGCCTCGCTCGTCGCCGAGGGCGACTTCTACGGGATCGACCAGGAGGGAACCGGTAAGGCGGCTCTCTACCGCCTGCCTGACGGGCGCCGGGCCCTGCGGTTGGAACCGTTCGTCGTCACCCCCAACAGCGACCTGTTCGTGTGGGTCAGCGAGACGGAGGCACCGAGGACCAGCGAACAGGCGCTGCACTCCGCCCATGTGCAGGTCCAAGAGCTCACGGCGACGGCGGGAGCCCAGAACTACCTGCTGCCGGACGACATCGACGCCACCCGCATCCGATCCGTGGTGATCTGGTGTGAGCCGGTTCGGACGGCCTACGCCGCCGCCGCCTTGGCCCGTTCCTAGCCGCTCGGATGTTCGGGGCCGGGGGTCGAATGCGCTGGGTCGCGATACAAGCCGAAGCCGCGCCCGCCGGCAGGCTTCGGCTGGATGGGCTACTCAGCCCGGGAGAGCCGGCTCCGCAGATGGTCTGTTGACCTCCGGGTCGGGCCTGCAGGCATCGCTGCCCCGTCCGGGGTGAGGACATCCGCCATCGAGCAAGTCCTAGCACCACTCACGCGCTATTAGCAGCGCTCTTGCTGTTCAGGCGGTTCCCAACACAGAGCCTGAGCGGCTAAGGACCGACGACGACCGTTATCTCGCTGGATCCGCTGCTTGCGTAGGGCAACGACCCTTCGCACGCCAGGCCGGTGAAGTGGAACCTTGCCACGTAGCTCCCAGGGGCGGCGTAAACGTGATCGAAGGTCAGCTCGAGGTGACCGGGGGCAACGACGGGCGTCCAGGGACCGTACTGAGGAGGGCACGCGGCCGGCAGGCATGCGCCGCCCACGGACTCGTCGCCATATCTGTAGGTGATGCAGGCGCTCACCGGGCCGTCGGGGTCATCACCGACGACTAGGAACTTCACGCCCTCGCCCACCCGGGGCGCGCTCGGCGAGGCGGAGATGGAGACGGCGAGCGGGCGGTTGAGGCCCGCTGGCGGATCCCACACCAGTGGTCCGCAGACGGGATCGAAGCTGTCCCGGCAACTCGCGGTCGTGGTCGTCGTCGTCGTCGAGACTTCGACTGAATCAAGCGTGGTGGGCGTGCCGCCCTCGGCCGTCGCGGTAGTCGGCGGTGCCGGCGGAAGAGGCGAGACGGTTGTGGTCGATGCGACCGAGGCCGCCGTCGTCGGTGACGCGGGCGTGGGCGTGGGCGATGAGCCTTCGGATGCGGCCCGCACCTCCGTCGACGGCCCCGGCTCTCCCGTGCGAGCCACGGCGACGCTGAGGCCGGCGACGAGCACCACCAGCGAGGCGAGGATGGTCCCGGCCCGGCGCCGACGATCACGGGTGGCGTCCGCGTGGGCCTGCGCAGCGGCACGGAGCTCCTCGGGCGAGCGGTGCGGGACGGGTCCGGTGTGGTCAGTCCAGGACAACTTGAGCCTCCTGCCAGTCTTCCCCGAGGCGGGCGCGAAGGGCCGATACACCTCGCAACGTGTGCTTCTTGACCGAGTTGAGCGAGATGCCGAGGGAACGGGCGACCTCCCCCTCGCTGAAACCGGCGAGGTAGCGCAGCGCTACCACTTGGCGCTGCCGCCGCGACAGGCCCTTGAGTGCTGCCACCAGGGCGACGCGCAGCACCGCCGCCTCCGCGGGGTCGACAGCTTCGCGGTCGGGTTGGAGGGCCAGATGGCGTGCCTGCCGGAAAACATCGATGGCGCGGTTGGCGGCCACCTTGGCAACCCACGCCTCTTGGTGGGGCTGACCGGCGAGCCGCTTCCAGGCGATGAGCGCCCGCCCCAGGGTCTCGGCAGCAACGTCCTCGGCATCGTTCACGCGACCGAGGATCCGGTAGGCGACCCGGAAGGCGATCAACAACAGCCGGGGGAAGGCCGCCTCGAAATCGTCGCCTTCGAGATCGTCCCCCATGCCTCTACAACGTGCCACCACCACCATCCAGGTGACGCACGCTCACGATTTCTCGAGGCGGGCAACACCGGCCTTCTTGGTGTACGCCGCAGAATCGCCGGAGCTGCGCGCTCTCGGGCGCAGCTCCGGCGGGACGCGCTAGGCAGCCTGGCGGACGAGGTCCTCGAGCCGGTCGTAGGAGACCTGCATTCCGCCCTCCATTCCCGAAGCGAGCTGGCCGTCGCGGTGCTCTTGGATCGTGTGCTCGACCAGCGTCGTCATCGTCGTGACGCCGTCGACCTCGTCGAGCGTGGTCGTGTTGAGCGATGCGCCGTCAGGGAATCCCTCGTAGACCTCGGTCGACACCAGACGGTGCGGGGCGTCAATCTCTCGGTACTCGCCGTGGAAGCCGACCTCCATGTCGCGATCGCGGATCACGAAGCGCCACTGGCCGCCGACGCTCAGGTCGACCTCGCAGACGAGCCACTCCGACGTCTCGAAGCCCCACCAGCGCTTGACCAGCTCAGGCGTGGTCAACGCCTTGAATACCAGTTCGGCGGGGGCGTCGAAGACCCGGGTGATGAGGATCTCGGTGTCCGAGGGCAGGGTGATGACGGCGGAGCCGTGGCGGTTGTTGATGGTGTCGTTGCTGCGCATGGTGTTTCCTCCTGGGATTGGAGCTCGGCGAGAAGATCGTCGAGCCGGTCGAGACGGGTGTTCCAAGTGCGCTCGAATGTGCGCACCCACTCGTGGATGGGCTGCAGGGCGGGACCGTTGACCCGGTACCAGCGGTGCCGACCGTCCACGCGAACGAGCACGAGACCGACGGCCCGCAACACGCCGAGATGCTTTGACACCTGCGGCTGGCTGAGACCGAGCCGGTCGACGAGCTCGCCCACCGTCGCCTCGCCGGTGCCCAAAGCATCGAGGAGACGACGTCGACTCGCCTCGGCGACGGCGTTGAACGCATCGGTCGTCGTCGGTGTGCGAGCCATGCCGACATCATATGCCCATACAGGCATATGATCAAGGGGATTTCGCCCCGGTCCTAGCTGCGACCGCCGGCGCGGGACACGAAGGAGGCGACTCGCTGAGGGTCCTTGTCTCCCCCGGTGGTCTCGACGCCGCTGTTGACGTCGACGGCGAAGGGTCGCACCGCCTGCACAGCCTGGAACACGTTCTCGGGGCGGAGGCCGCCCGACAGGATCACCGGTACCCCCAGCGACTCCATCTCTTCCCGGATCTGGGCGCTGACCGACCAGTCGTGCGTCTCCCCTGTCCCACCGAGGCGGTCGGCGGTCCTCGAGTCGAGGTGAAGTGCGTCGCAGATTCGTCTGAAGCGACGGGCTTCTTCGATCGCTTCGGGACCGGTCACGTGGATCGCCTTTGTGACCCGGCGGCCCCGGGCGCCCCGGCACACGTCAGCGACCGTGGACTCCGTGACCCGGCCGTGTACCTGGATCGTGTCCACACCGACCAGGTCGGCGAGGTCCAGGATCTCGTCTGCCCTCTCCAAATGGGTGACGAGAACCGTCGACAAGAAGGGCGGTGCGAGTGCAACTAAGGCGGCAGCAGCCTTCGGGTCGAGAGAGTCCTCGCTGAGGTGCGTGACCCCCGAGATAAAACCCACCGCATCTATGCCAGCGTTGACGGCTATGGAGAGATCCGCCGCACTGCGGATTCCACACAGTTTGACCCTGACTCGCTGAGCGACCATCGGTCAGCAGGCGGCGAGGGCGGCCTCACTCCGGTCGTCCGTCAGCTCGAGGCGCTTCCGGCACGACAGCCTGCCCATGCCGGGCGATCGGAACGTGCCCGAGGTCGGCGCCACGTCCGAGTAGTCCCGCCCCACGGCCACTGTGACGTACCCGTTGTGGACCTTGCGGTCATGGGTCGGGTCGAAGGCTACGGCCATGGCCAGGCCAGGACGGTCGGGGTCCTCCACGAGGACCTCGACCCACGCGTGCGTACCGCCCTCCCCCACGAGATGGCCGGACACGTACCGGGCGGCGAGACCGCAGGCCCGGGAAATCGACAACATCACGTGGGCGTAGTCCTGGCAGACGCCGGCGCCCAGGTCGAGGGCTTCGGCCGCTGTGGTCCGCACGGTGGTGGCATCGTGCGAATAGCTGAACGCGCCGTTGACCCAGCTGGTGATGCTCTCGGCCAGCTCCACGGGCCGGGACGACCGGGCGCGGAGCTGACGGGCCGCATCGATGACGGCTTGGCTGGGCCGGGTCAGCCAGGAAGGCTGTGTGTACCGACGATCCCGCAGCGCGGTGACCGGCAGTGCCGGCGCCGCCAGATCGGAATCCCGCTCCACTTCAACCCAAGTGTCGAACTCGATGGCCTGCTCGACGTGCAGGGCTCTCACGTGTACGACGTGGTTCCCGAACCCGTCCCGCCTGCTCGCCGTGCGCACGACCGCTCCGTCGACCTTCACCCGGTGCTCCAGCCGGCGTTGATCGCCGTGGGCCGCCGGAGGAACCACCATCAGGCGCTGCTCGAGCTGGCGGATAGGGGTCTCGTAGTCGTAGTGGAAGGTCTGGTTCAGCAGGTATCTCTGCATCACTTCCGCTCCACCTCGAATCCCGTACGGGTCGGACTTCTCCAGGATGCCCGATTCGTGTGACCCGGGCGTCTCGGGTTTGTGACCATCTCGTAAACGTGCGCTCCCTGGAAGCTCGATCTCCTGCGGCTTCAGCCGGTCCGCCTCCTCTCCGATACTGGTCCCCATGGATCGGGACGTCCTGGAGAACGCGCTCCTGTTCCTCTTCGTGTTCGGGCTAATCCCATGGTCGGTCACCAGTTCGGCCCGTTCGGTGGAACCAAATCCCCCCAAGGGGACCGGTGGCGTGGTCGTCGGCTCGATGCTCATCGCTCTCACATCCATTGCCGGAGTGCTGTTCGGTCTGCTCTACCAGCCGACCCAAGCGAACATCCACAGCGGTTACTCCTTCTTCGGCTTCTGGAAGGGCTTGGCCCTCTGGACCGTGAGCCTGGTGCTGTGCATCCCCACCGGCGTGATCGTCGGGCGCTGGGCCGTCCGGAGCTCCGGGGGACGGTGGGCGCTGGTCGGGCTGGCCGTCGCCGGTGCTGCGGGCTGGCTCGTGCTGGTGCTCCGCCCGGTCATCGACTGTGACGTGAGCGACTACTGCGCCCGCCACTCCCTGTCCCACCCGGTGGAAGTGATCGACGCGTAACGGCGGCCACGGGGGAACTACGCTGGAGGGGCACACACGGTCCTGTGGTGCAGCTTGGAGTGCACGCCGCCCTGTCAAGGCGGAGGTCGCGAGTTCAAATCTCGTCAGGACCGCGAGGCTGCTCGAGAGAGTGGGCAGCCGCCTGCGGTCGGGTAGCTCAGTTGGCAGAGCGCGCGCCTGAAAAGCGCGAGGTCACCGGATCGACGCCGGTCCCGACCACGTAAACGTGCTGGTCAGAGCGCTCGGCCAGCTCGACTCCCGGCAAATCGTCCATATCGTGCCCAACCGTGCCCCAACGAACGGCACGTTGGGGCACGAACCGGGCAGTTGTGGGCACGGATGGCAACGCAGTTGACCTCTTCCGAGGCCCTCGGGGCGGGCGCATGCCAACCACGCAAGTGGCTCCTGCGGAACGCCCTGCCCCCTGGCTACGGCGTCACCCGTCAGCCCTTGCGTCCACCGCCGAGAAGTCCCCCGAGCAGGTCCTCGAGCCCACTCCCGCCGGACCCGCCACCGAGGAGGCCGCCGAGGAGGTCGCCGATACCACCACCGCCGGTCGACCCGGCGCCCGAACCGCCCCCACCGCCGCCGGCCCTTTTCGCGAGGAACGACATCACAAGCGGCGCCAGTAGCGGCAGCAACCTCGACATCATCGACTCTTTGCCTCCGCCACCGAGCCGGCTGATCACCTGGTCGCGGTTGTCGCCGAACACGTGACCCACGATCTTCTGGCCGTCGTCGGTGTCGACCTGATCGAGGTCGACACGACCGTCGAGCAGGTCATCGTCGTGCTGTCCGATCGCCTCAGCCAGGGACCTCTCACCGCCCGGCTCCCGAGCGTTGGCCTCCATCCCACCGATGAGGGCGGGCAGCGCCTGGCGGGTGAGCTCCTCGGCCTCCTCCGGTGCCACGCCAAGCTGGCGAGCAAGCTGATCCATCGGAATCTGAGCGAGGAAATCGTCGATCGTGGCCATGGTCGAGCGTCCTTCGTCGGGGTCCCACAGCCTAGGAGTTCAGACCGTGACGGTGTCGGCCGACGCGTGAAGCCTCATGTCCCGAGAGCTTCCCGGACCGCTTCGGTCCAAGAAAGGAAGTGCCCGTAGATTGCAACCATGTGTGCAGGCCGACGGCGACCGGCCTGAGCCATGAGCACACGGATCGCGTTCTTGCGAGCGGTGAACCTCGGCCGGCGGAGAGTGTCGATGCCCCGGGTTGTCGAGATCTTCGAGAACGCTGGATTCGCCGGCCCCTGGACGTTCGGGAACACCGGCAACGTGGTCTTCGAGGCGACCGGCCCGCGGGCCGACCTGGAGCGGACGTTGGACCACTCCCTCGAGCGGACCTTCGGCTTCGAGGTGACGACCTTCGTCCGCACCGCCGCCGAAACTCTGTCACGCGGGAGCGGCGAAGCCTTTCGCAGTGTCGCCGGGCGACACGTACTTCTTGACCTTCTTGAAGTCGACCTTGACCGCCGCCAAGCGCCGTGAGCTCGAGGGCGTAAGGCACGGGTGGAGCATCAGGTGACGGCTCCGTTAGTGACGGTGGTGGGCTTGGGGGCACGTTGGGCTGCGCGAGCGGGTCGCGCCCATATCGGTCCGCACGGAGGGCTTCGCGCGTCCCGTCCTGCGCTCGACAGGTGGCGATTCCGGAAGGGCGTCGTGTCTCCGCGCGAGTAGGTGCACGGGCGCCCGCCGCGGCATACCCTGACAGATGCTCCGGGCGGAGTCTACGGGTTCTATCGCCCGGGACCGACCTCGTCGTTGCCGTCGCCGGGTCCGAAGTTGGTGTCGTCCTCGTCGATCTTGTCTTCTGCCTTGTTGTTGTCATCGCAGGCGATGCCGCCGAACACCAAGATGGAACTCGCGAGTAACGCAGCAAGCAACTTGCGCATCTTCCTCCTCGAGACGAGATGATTGCGGGGTGACCGCAACCGCCTCTTAGGTGTCCTCGATTCTGCCCTTGGGTCCCAAGACGTAACCCTGCTCACGAGGCGGCAGGCGTTACTCCCGCGGAAGGCGGCCGCCACGGACGCCCCGGAACGGGCATCGTGGATGGGTGAGTCGGGATCAATCGACGCCGGTCCGACCCCACAGGGTTCTCCGGCTAGGGGAGAATCTTCGCCATTGGACACGTAGGCCTGGGGGCGGAGAATGATGGGAAGTAAGTCCTACGCGGAAATTGGCGGTCGGCGACGGATTTTCCTGGGGATGACGGCCGTCTTCGCTCTGTGGGCGATCAGCCTGCTCGGGATGCCGGCGGCTCTCGGTGATGTGACGAGCGTAGGCGGCGGGGCCTTCGGAGCGAGGGTCCAGGCGCTGTCCGGGTCCGTGAATCCCCCTGCCCCTTCCGTCACACTGCCGGCGGCCGGTGGCGGTCCGTTCATGGCCACGCTCGCGGGGGTCAGCGTGCCGGCCCTCACCACCGGGACGCTGTCGGTGCAGACCTCCGGCACCCTGGGCCCGGCCGGCACGGCGCAGAGCACCGCCACGGTGAACTCGCCGACCGTTCCCACCAATCCACCCTCAGCCAGCCCGCTGTTCTCGGCCTCAGCTGTCAGCAGCTCGTGCCTGTCCGACTCCTCGGGCTCGACCGGCTCGACGACGATCACCAACGGTTTCGTGCGGGGAACGGCCGTCCCGACAATGCCGGCGCCCAACACGCCGGTCAACGACCCGCTATTCGGGAACGTGACCCTCAACGAACAGATCGTCTCCAACTCCCCCGGGGCGACGAGCATCACGGTCAACGCCGTGCACATCCACCGGTTCCCCGCCGACGACATCATCCTCGGACAGTCCCGTTGCGAGGCCAACGGCCCCAACGTGAACACCACCTCGTCCAGTTCGACCTCGTCAACGACATCGACATCGACATCTACGTCCACCTCGACCTCCACGAGCACGTCGACCTCGACGAGCACATCGACATCCACGAGCACATCGACATCCACGTCGACCACGACGGCCCCGCCCAACCCCCTCCTATGCGAGGGACGTATGGCCACGATCGTCGGGACCCCGAGCAATGAGACCTTGACGGGGACCAATGGCCCCGACGTGATCGTGGGGTTGGGCGGCGCCGATCAGATCGCCGGCCTCGATGGTGACGACATCATCTGTGGGGGTGAGGGCAACGACAGGATCGCGGGCGGCATCGGCAACGACACCATCGTCGGGGGCGACGGCAACGACGACCTGGCCGCCGGCCCCGGCGACGACGTCCTAACCGGGAGCGCAGGCATCGACCGGCTCGTCGGGGACACCGGCAACGACATACTCGACGGCGGTCCGGACGCCGACACCTGTGTCGGCGGGGCGGGTACCAATACCATCGTCAACTGCTGACGGCGATCTCGCTAGACGCTGGCGTTGTAGCGCACCGAGCCCCGGAGGGCAGCGGTCCCGCCCTCGCAGCGCTGCTCGGACTCGGCGGCGAACCGTTGCACGCTGCCGTCGCTGCCGTACACCGCCTCGAGGATGTCGAACCGGCCGGTGAGGGTGTTGCATCCACGCCCGGAGCCGAACACGCTGAGCCCCGGCGTGGTCCGTCCCTGGAACGGGTAGCGGGTGGCGCCTTCGTAGGCCCCAGGAGTCAGCTCGGCGCCGTTGGGAGCCTTGAAATCGAGCGTCCACCATGACGAGCCACCTTCGAACCCGATGGTCACCTGACCCGTCCCGTGTCGTGCTGAGAAGGATCCGGCCGAGGGGTACCACGTCTGAGTCAGGCCCTGGCCGATGTAGTCGCCGGGGTCACTGCGGAAGGTGAGGTAGGTGTTGTTGACGGCGGTGTCGCAGACGTCGCCGACGCCGTCTCCGTCCGAGTCTGCCTGAGATGGGTTCGGCGCTCCCGGGCAGTTGTCGGCGGTGTTCGGGACTCCGTCCCGATCGTCGTCGGGCGGCGGGGCGAACTTGGTTGAAGCGTTGTAGCGGACGCTGCCTCGCAGCGCTGGGACGCCACCCTCGCAGTGCTGCTCAAAGTCGGCGGCGAAGCGTGAGACCGAACCGTTGGTGGCGTACACCGCTTCCAGGACATCGAAGCGTCCGGTGAGGGTGTTGCACCCGCGCCCCGATCCGGACACGTCCAGCCCCGGGGTCATGGGCGACTGGAACGGATACCGGGTGGCACCCTCGTAGGGGCCGGGAAGCACCTCGGCACCGCTCCTGGCCTTGAAGTTAAGCCTCCACGACGTGGAGCCGCCGTTGTAGGAGATGGTGACCAGACCTGTGCTGTGGCTGGCGGTGAAGGATCCGCTTGTGGGCGTCCACGTCTGGGTCCGGCCCTGACCGATGTAGTCGCCCGGGTCGCTCAGGAACGTCAAGTACGTCTTTCCCTTGGCGTTCCCACTCGCCTTGTCGGCCAGCGCCGGAGATGCTGGAACCAGCACTACGGCGAGTATCGCGAGGAACCTGGGCGCGACGTACCGCTTCATCAAGGGTTCCTTTCTGGAGCGGCCCGCGCGTCACCGTTCCAGGCGCTGACGCCGCTCGACCGCCTGCCGACCACAGGCCGGATGTCGGACCCGGACGATCGAGGGTTGAGCGATATGGTCCGAATGACCTATGGGCGATGGCCTAACCCACATGAATCGCAACCGCCGATGAGTTCGGACCGGTGCCGCCGTCAGAAGTCACAGATGTGAGACGGCAATCTATTGAATGGGAGAAGCGGCGACGAGGAGGCGTCCAATGAGCATGTTGGGCAAGCAGTTCACTGCCACGCTGGAGAAGAGCCCGAGCGAGGGGGGCTGGACCTACGTGGTGATGCCGAGCTCGGCCGAGTACTTTGGCACCCGCGGGCTGGTGAGGGTCAGTGGCACCGTCGACGGCCATCCCTTCCGCAGCTCGTTCATGGCCCTGGGGGACGGCAGGCACAAGCTGCCTATCAAGGCCGAGGTTCGTAAGGCGATCTCAAAGGAGGCGGGCGATACCGTGACCGTTCACCTCGAGGAGCGGCTCGACGACTGAACAGGCCTCCCACCGGGCGGCCCTCCCAGTCAGGCGCCTGGCCGCCACTCCAGGAAGACAAGGGTGGCGTCGTCCTCCAGCTCTCCGCCGCGGTGTTCACGGAGGCGCCGAACCAGCCGCCGGAGGACCTCAGCCACGAGAAGGCTGCTGCCGAGGAACTCTTCGGCATCGTCGATGAGACGTTCGACGCCGAACTGGGGGCCGCCCTTGGGGCGAGCCTCGACAACCCCGTCGGAGTAGAACAGCAACCTGTCACCCGGGCGCAGGTGAACTTCTCCGACCTCGGTGATCCGGATGCCCAGGCCCAGCGGCAGGCACGGGTCGGCTGTCATCTCTGCGACCACCTTGGAACCCCGGATGAGGAGGGGCGGCGGATGCCCGGCGTTGACCCACCTAAACGTGCCGGTGGCGACGTCGAGCTCGCAGACATGGCCGGTGACGAAGCACTCTCCGCGGAGCTGCTCGATGAGGGCGTCGTCGATCTGCTCGGCGATCACGGACAGATCGAGCCCGCGTCGCCGGCCGTGGCGGAATCCACCGAGAGCGAGCGTGCTGGCCAGCGTGGAGTGGACGCCGTGGCCCATGGCGTCGAGGATGGCGAACCCGAACAGGTCGCCATTGAGCGAATAGTCGAAAGCGTCCCCGGCCACGAAGTAGGACGGCTCGAGGATGCCGGCAATGGCAAGTTCGGGCGAGGAGAAGGCCAGCGGCGGCAGCAGCATGTCCCACTGCATCTCGGCCGCCAGGTTCATGGGCCGGCGGCGGCGGCGCAGCTCGATCAAGTCCGTGTAGCGGCCTGCGGTGTGGACGAGGTGCCCGGCCAGGAGGCCGAGGTCGTCACAAAGTTGCAGCAGGTCGTCGGTCACGTCGGTGAAGCCGATCTCCAGAACGCCGATGCGTTCGGCGCGCTCTCTCACCGGAGCCCACACCCGCCAGCCGCCGTCCACCTCGGTGGTGACAACCTCCTGCAACTGGAAGGCTCGCCCGGCCATGGTGCCGTCGACACTCACCCCCTTGGGCTCTTCGACCAGGAGATCGACGGCGATTCCGACGGGCTGGAGAGTGGCTTGTTCGTAGTCGACGACGTAGAGAACCAGGTGGTTGCCGCCTGCGTCCTGGAGCGCGGCGGCGATGTCCGCCGCCAGCAGGTCGGGGGCAGTCACCGAGGCGCGCCGGAGGAGATCACCGATGGTCTCCCGGTTGCGCACCCGGGCAGCTTAGGGACGGATTCGTCGGGCCGACGATCCCTCTGTCGCTGCGGGCCGAGGCATGGGATCATGCCGTGGGGATTCCGGGGCGCTTGCGCGTCCCGGCCTGAGCGGACCCCATAGGCGAGGAGATCAAGTGGCTAACCCTCAGAAGGCTGTTGCTGTCCGGTTCCGGTGGTTGTTGCCCGTCGCTGTGGCTCTGTCGCTCACCAGCGCCAGCGCAGTCGAAGCCAGCGGGCATCGGCCCTTCGGAGACGCACGAGTCTTGGCCGGGGTGCCCACCCCACCGGGATTCCCGGAGGGCATCGCAGTCTTCGGCAACCTGGTTTGGGTCGCCGGGCCGGCCACCTTCGGCACCGCCGGACAAGGGCCCTCCAGCGTGCTCCTCTACCGCGCCGGCACCGGCATTCTCCTCCGGACATACGAGACCCAGGGGGAGAACCTCTCCCAGGAGCATGCGAACTCTTCCATAGCGGTTGACCGAGCGGGCCGGGTCTACGTGCTCAACACCCAGCTCGGGATCTACCGGCTCTCCCTCAACGGACAGCAGGAGTCCTACTCCACGCCGTTCCCGGACCTGCCCGCCTGCGCGGCGGTCCCGGCGGGCACACCCTGCTCACCGACGCTCTTCGACGCGCCGCCGTTGCCCAACGACATCGTCTTCGACAGGGCCGGCAACGCCTATGTGACCGATTCGACGCAGGCGACCATCTGGCGGGTACCGCCCGGCGGCGGCCAGCCCCAGATCTGGTTCCAGGACGTTCGCCTGGCATCCACGTTCATCGGCGTCAATGGCATCCGGCTCGACCCGAGCCGGACCAAGGTGTACTTCACGGTCTCGGGTGATCTCGACGGCCGGGCGTTCGTGTACACGCTGCCCCTCGTCAACAACCCGACGGCGGCCGACCTCAAGGTCTTCCACGAGTACACCAACGGCGACGTCCCGGACGGGATCGCCTTCGGGAAGACCGGCTTGCTCTACGTCGCCATCGCCACCCCGTTTGCGTCGGGAGTGTCCATCCTGGCTCCGAACGGCACGGAGATCGTTCGCCTGGCCAACCAGGGCAACCCCATCTTCCCCTACGACTCCCCCGCCAACATCGCCTTCGACGGGAGGGGCTCGATCCTGCTCACGAACCACGCCTTCGTCACGGGCGTCACCAACCCCGAGCAGTTCACGATCCTCGATGTCTTCGTGGGCGATACGGGCTCGCCCCTGGAGCTGCCCGTCATCCGCTGACCTCCCTACAGGCTGTCGGCACCCAGCCGGTACCGGGACCAAGAGCCGAACTCGATCGTGGCCTGGACGGGACAACCCTCGAGGTCAGAGTGGATTGAGCGGAGCGTGGCCTGGGAGGTGGTCGTGCCCACGTAGCCCGAGGGAGGGTAGAACAGGACGTCGGTCTGCGGGTAGGCGGAGCAGGAGGAGGCCGGAGCGCCGTGCCACAGGACGGTGGTGGCGCTGACCGCCGCCAGCTTGCCCCAGGCTGCGGGCAGGTTGAGCACGCCCACCGCCACCCAATGTCCGGCTGACTGGTCGAACACCCACGCCCCCCATACCCCCGGGGTCAGCTGGTACACCAACGGAAAATAGAACTTGCCCGCAGCCCACTCGAAGGGCACCAGTGCGTTGTGAGCGGTGCCGTCCTCCTCCCGAACGCTGAACAGCGCGAACTTCCCGGCCGGGTCGGTGACGAGCGACAGGCTTCCCTTGGCCGTGCTGTTGGTGAAGTCGAAAATGTGACCGTACACGTAGGTTGCCCGGCTCTGACCCGCGGCCGCAGCCGGATCCTTCACCACACCTAGCCAGCTCCCGATTCCGTCCAAGGGGGTCTGCGCAGGCTGAGCCCAAGTCGACTCCGGGACCTGCATTGCGCGCGGCGGCGCGATCGTCGTCGTGGATGTCGTCGTGCTCGTCGGAATCAGGCTGCCCACGGCGTCGATCTGAAGCACCCGGTGGTCGAACGGATCAGACAGCAAGAGATCGCCGTTGGCGTCGACCACCATGCCTAGGGGGTAGACCGAGGTCGAGGTGGCCGGAACCCCGGTCGTCGTGCGGGCCCTCTCACCGCTGCCCGCCACAGTGGTGATGATGCCCGTCGCGTCGACCTTGCGGACGCGAGGACTAACTGCGTCGAAGATGAAGAGGGTCCCCGCAACGTCGAGAGCCAAGCCCCCGGGCGACTCCCACGCGCTCGTTCCGAAGTCCAGTTGGGCGTCGACGGCGGGCCCGCCGTCCCCACTGAACCCACGAGTGCCGTTTCCGGCGACGGTCGTGATTGTGCCCGCGGGGCCGACCCTGCGGACGCGCTGACTCTTGGCGTCGACCACGAAGAGATTGCCATTGCCGTCGACTCGCACTGCCGACGGAAGAAGTGAGGCGGATGTGGCGAGCACTCCATCGTCGGTCGGCGTACCGCCTCCGGCCACGGTCGTGATGGCCCCAGCGCCGTCGACCTTACGAACCCGGCCATGCAATGTGTCGGCGATGAACACATTGCCCGCCTTGTCCACGGCGATGTCGGAAATCTTGAGCGAGGCCTCGGTGCCAGGCCCGCCATCCCCCAACAAGGCCCCCTCCCCGAAGCTCCCCGCGAGATGAGTCGTCATGCCAGACGGTTCCACCTTCCGCAGCTGGCTTCTGCCGAGGAAGTCCATTGCGAGTGAGTCCGCGATATAGAGGTTGCCGGAGGAGTCCTTGGCCAACCCTCGAGGACCCCAAAGTTGAGCCTGGGTCGCTGGCCCACCGTCCCCGCCGAAGCGGCTCGTGCCATTCCCGGCGACGGTGGTGATAGTTCCGGAGGTCGGGCGTGGAGGTCGAGAGCACGGGCGCCAGGGCCGCGACCAGGAAGAAGTCCTTCAGCCCCAGCGAGATCGAGCGGACGGCGCGAGGACACGATTGCGGGCGCGCTGCACCGGCTGACCCCAGACACGTATATCGGCATCCGAAGCGCACACTTGACCCCTTCCGGCGTCCGCACGGAGCTGTGAAACTGGCGGGCGGCAGGTGCACCATTGGCGGCGGCGGCGTGGCGGTGCCGGGCCGCTCCACCGGGAAGGGAGATGGCATGGACGCGCACGAGGTTGGCGGCCTGTGGCTGCTGAAGGAGATGTGGGACTTCCCCAGCGGGGTGCCGGAAGGGGAGCGCCTCGACTATCTCAAGACCATCATGGTGTGCGCTCGGGGCGACGGAGATCTCGCTCAGGCCGAGAAGGAGTGGGTGATCGGCTACGGCGCCGGTTGCGGCGCCCACCAGGCCACGGTGGACGCCCTCGAGGCTTACGACGCCGGCGAGGACGTGGCGGACATCCTCGAGCGCAACGTCCCGGTCGCGCAGACGTGGGGCCGCGTCGCCGTCTTCGATGCCATCCGGGCCTCCGGTGCCGATCGCGCCTACGACCACGAAGAGAGCGCCAGGGTGCGCAGCGTCGCCGCGGCCCTCGGCCTGACTGACGACGTCCTGGCCGCCCTCGAGTCCCTGTACCGGGAGGAGCAGGAGCTCAAGCGCAAGCGGATCGCGCTGGTGTTCGGCGATGACATCCCGTACCAGGAGGGCACCTGATCAAGCTCCCGGCCCGTCGGCCGCCATTGCCGGCCGCAGTACGGTACGGACCGGAGTTCAGGGCACGTATCGACGGCGGATGGAGGTCAGTCGAGGTGAGGGTGAAGTGAAGTCCCAACCGCTCCCGGGCGGCAGTACCCGGAATCGCCGGCGCCGAGGGTCGGCGCTGGTCGCCAGCCTCGCCCTAGCCGTCACGATGGCCGCGTGCGGCACCGGAACCGACCGGCGGGCGATCGCCGCGGCCACGGTGGGCGGGGACCCGGGATTCTCGCCCCGGACGCTCACCGTCGACAAGGAGGACGCCATCCGCCTCAAGGTGGGCAACGGCACGGCGCGCCAGCACGGCTTCGCCATCGAGGGATACAAGGTGCGCCGCACGGTCGACCCCAACCAGACGCTGGACGTGAGGTTCAAGGCCTCGCGGGCCGGGACGTTCAAGATCTTCTGCCAGCTTCATCCCACCCACCAGACCGGGACGCTCGTGGTCCGGTGATGCACCAATCCGGCGAAGCGGGTCAGAGGAGCGCCGGAGGATGAACGTCTTCGACCGCATCAGTCCCGACGGATATGAGCAGGTGGTCTTCTGCCATGACCAGTCGACGGGCCTGCGGGCGATCATCGCCATCCATTCCACCCGGCTCGGACCGGCGCTGGGCGGCACCCGGTTCTACCCGTACGCCAGTGAGGACCTGGCCTTGGAGGACGTCCTGCGGCTCGCCCGCGGCATGACCTACAAGGCCTCGGTCGCCGGCCTCGACCTGGGTGGGGGCAAGGCCGTCATCCTGGGCGATCCCGCCACCCACAAGGCCGAGGGTCTGCTTCGAGCTTACGGAAGGTTTGTGGAGGCCCTGGGCGGTCGCTACGTGACGGCGGAAGACGTGGGAACCACGCAGGCGGACATGGACCTGATCCGCCGGGAGACCACGCGGGTCACCGGGGTGAGCATCGAGTTGGGTGGATCCGGCGACCCCTCGGCAGCCACGGCCTACGGGCTCTTGTGGGCCATGAAGGCGGTGACGGCCCGGCTCTGGGGCGACGTCTCCCTCGACGGGAAGCACGTGGTCGTCTCCGGCGTGGGCAAGGTGGGCAGCAACCTGGTCGCCCTTCTGGCCGCAGAGAACGCTCGGATCACCGTGGCCGACGTCGTGCCTGCCGCCGTGCAGCGGATGGTGGATCAGCACGGGGTGGCCGAGACACCGGTGGGAACCGCTCACGCAGTGTCGTGCGACATCTTCTCCCCGTGTGCCCTCGGTGGGATCCTCGACCAGAGCCGGATTCCGGAAATGCAGTGCGCAGCCGTGGTCGGCTCGGCCAACAACCAGCTGGCCGACCCTTCCTGCGGGAAGATCCTGGCCGAGGCCGGAATCGTCTACGGCCCGGACTACGTGGTCAACGCCGGGGGCCTCATCAACATCGCCGAGGAGCTGTCGCCCCGTGGACACCACCAGGAGCGGGCCTACGCCGCCGTCCGCCGGATATACGAGACGACGTCGACGGTGCTCAACACGGCCGAGGTTGAAGGGATCACCACGGCCGAAGCCGCCGATCGCATGGCCGAACGGCGAATGGACGAGGTCGGTCACGTGCGCCGGATCCGGACCTTCGGGTAAACCGGAAGGATTGGGCAGGGCGAATCGGGACCTGTCCTGCAACCGAACTGGTGGGCGCAAGGGTCAAAGGGAAACCGATCGGGAAGGGAGGGTGGATGACGACGGTGTTCGACCGTGACGACCTCTGGGCCGCACCCCTCCACGACCGTCACACCGCCTTGGGCCTCTCGGGCGAGGACCTCGTCGGCATGCACCGGCTCATGCTGCTGGCTCGCGCCGTCGACCAGAAGATCTGGAACCTCCAGCGGGTAGGAAAGATCCCGTTCATGATCCCGGGCCAGGGGCAGGAGGGGGCCCAGGTGGGGTCGGCTTGGGCGCTGCGGGCGGGCTACGACGTGGCCCTGCCCTACTACCGCGACTTCGGCGTGGTCCTGGCTCTCGGCATGACAGCCGAGGACGTGGTCCTGAACTCGCTGGCCCGCCCGTCCGACCCGAACTCGGGGGGCCGCCAGATGCCCAACCACTGGGGTTGCAATCGGCTGAACATCATCACCGGGTCTTCGCCCATCGGGACGCAGCTGCCCCACGCCGCCGGCCTGGCCAATGCGGCCAAGATCAGGGGCGAGGACCGGGTCACCGTGTGCTGGTTCGGTGAGGCGACGGGGGCCAAGGGCGACTACCACGAGGCCCTGAACTACGCCGGTATCCACGACCTGCCCCTGGTGCTGGTCTGCGAGAACAACGGCTACGCCATATCCGTCCCCCACGACCTCCAGCTGGCGGTGCCCAACGTGGCCGACCAGATGGCGGCCTACGGGTTCGAGGGCGTGATTGTGGACGGCAACGACCCGCTCGACGTCTACCGCGCCACCCAGGCGGCGGTGGCCAAGGCCCGCTCCGGAGGCGGGCCCACCCTGGTCGAGTGCAAGACCTACCGGCTCCTGCCCCACACGTCCGACGACGACGATCGCAAGTACCGCACCTCCGACGAGATCGAGGAGTGGCGCCGGAGGGATCCCTTATTGCGGCTGCGCCAGTACCTGATCGAGCAGCACATCCTCTCCGTCGAGGACGAGGAGAAGCTGGCCGAGGACGTGCGGGCTGAGGTCAACCAGGCCGCCGAGCGGGCCGAGGCGGCGCCCGACGCCACGTCCGACGAGGCCTACAAGCGGGTCTGGGCCCGGCCCGTGCGACCCATACCGAGGGTTCCCGCCCACGTCGACCAGGCCGTGGTCAGCCGGCCGGGTGATCCGCATCCCGGGACGGGTGTGGAGCGCACGCTCCTCGAGGCCATCCGCTTCACCCTCCACGAGCTCATGGACGCCGACGAGCGGGTGGTGGTCCTGGGGGAGGACGTGGGCGCCCTGGGGGGAGTCTTCCGGGTCACCGAAGGCCTGCACGCCGAGTTCGGAGCAGCGCGGGCCATCGACACCCCGCTGTCGGAGTCCGGCATCGTGGGCATCGCCATCGGCATGGCCCTGGCCGGCCTCCGGCCCGTGGCCGAGATCCAGTTCGCCGACTTCCTGCACTCCTGCTTCGACCAGCTGGTCAACGAAGCGGCCAAGATCCATTACCGGTCCAACGGGGACTTCTCCGTGCCCATGGTGGTGAGGACGCCCTGGGGTGGGGGGACCCACCGGGCCATCTACCACTCGCAGGCCGTCGAGCTCTTCTACGCCCACGTGGCCGGCATCAAGGTCGTGTGCCCCTCGACCCCCGCCGATGCCGCCGGGCTCCTGCGGGAGGCGGTGGACGACCCGGATCCCGTTCTCTTCCTCGAGCACAAGCGGACCTATCGCCGCAAGATCCGCGGCCTGGTGCCCGAGGGCGAGTGGCACGTACCCATTGGCGTGGCCGAGGTGGTCCGCCCTGGTGACGACCTCACCCTCGTCACCTACGGGCTGCACCGTCATCTGGCCGTCGAGGCCGTCGAGAGCCTGGCCGAGGACGGCTATTCGGTCGAGGTAATCGACCTTCGCACCATCTCCCCGCTCGATCGGGACACGGTGCTGGCCTCAGTGGTACG
>JBHENM010000475.1:0-1887 GCA_046262035.1 Acidimicrobiales bacterium
TGACGTCGCCGCCCGTTCGATCTACTCCGCCATTGAAGTGGCAGGCATAGAGACGGCCATGGAATTCGACGAGGCCGTGAACCGTGCCGAGGGTCTCCTCATGGAGTTCATCGCTTTGGCCACCACAGGTCGCCGACTCCATGACGTGCTCGCTCTTCAGGTGGATGCCCTCAGCGGTGACCGGGTCCGGCGTGAGGCGCTCCGAATCGTCTGCGCTGCGCATCTCCTCGGGTCAGCGGTATCGGCCGACGCGCTTCCCTCGGCTATGGGAGTCGCGAGCGATGTGGTCGGCGACGCCCTCGCGCGTCTGGCCGGTGAACACCTCGTGATCGCCGAGGGCCGATTGTGGCGAGGCCTGCACGATCTCCGCGCTGAAATACTCTTCGAGCTGCTTCACGCCACTCCGCCACCCACCGACGCCGCGACGTACGCCGCGGCCCTCGCGCTCATCCCGCCCGGTGCGCAGGCGCATGCGGCGCGGCGGGCCGCGGTACGGGTCGCCCGGCGGACCGCCGAGGACGCGGCCGCAACGACTGCACATCCTATGTTCCGCAGGTCGCGAGAGCCTTCAACTTGAATTCTCGCCTGTGATCACGCCGCCCCGTAAGGGCTGGTGGGGACGCCGAGGAGCCGGAGCACCTGCTCTTGGAGAGGGCTGAGGCTCGGCTCGTGCAAGGCGAGCAGCCTGTCGTGGTGGAGGACGACGGTGCGGGCGAGAGGATCGAGCAGTTCGAGGACCCGAGCCGCAGTCGGCGACTTGCACGCACGGTCCTCGTAGTAGAGCGGCAGGGCGGTGATCCCGGCGGCGGTCATGGCCCGACGCAGCTCTCGCTCGATGAGGGCGTGGGTGAGCAGCGCGGCGTAGAGGCAGAAGCCGAGGGCGTCGATGCGGTAGTCGCTCTTGAGCTGGACGGGCACGGCCTCGAGCACGCCCTTGAAGGTGGCGTGGCGGCGCTCGAGGTGGGGCTGGGCCTTGTAGGCGGTGAGCAGCTCAACCGGCGTCATCGCCGTGTCGTTGGTGATGAACGGGAAGCAGCCGTCGGAGGCGGCGTCGATGGTGACTTGGGCGGCGTCGGTCGAGTACGTCAGGGTGAAGCGGCTCCGGTCGATGCGCCGGTAGCGGGTGTTCGGACCGGGCCGGCCTCGCTTCTCCTGGCGGTAGTCGGAGTCGACCTCTTCTCCGACCTCGAAGCCCACCCAGCGCCCGGCCCCCGCTCCCTCGACAGCGGCACGGGCGGCGTCTTCGATGCCGGCACGGCTCTTGAGCCGGCACCGGGCCGAGGTGAGGCTGGCAGCCAGCTCGCCCATCGCGGCCGTGGCCCGCTCGATGCGGTCGCCACGAGCGGCGGCGTCATGGGCCCGCTTGGTCGACGAACGAATCCACACGATGCGATGGCCCTCGGCCGAGCAGGTGGGCGCTGGCACCGCCCACCACACCTCGGGCGGGTCGGCCTTGCGCCGGCCCGGGCGACGTGAGATCTCGGCCCAATCGATCGGCCCGGCCGCCAGCCACGCCCGCCCGGCCTCGTCCTCCCTTCGGGATCGAGGCAGCACGGTGAGGAACCGGCCGCCCCGGGCCGCGATGTGGTCCATGTTGTCGCGCGTGGCCAGCTTGCGGTCGCCGATGTAGAGGAAGTCGGCCCGCCCGGCGATGGCGCGACAGGTGTCCCATGTGGCGACGTGGGTGGTCGAGTCCTCGGTGTTGCCGTCCGCCAGGCGGTAGGTGAGCGGGACAGCGCCGTCGGAGCTGACGGTGAGGATCTCAACGAGCTGCTTGAGGTCGCCGCGCCCGTCCTTGGAGTGGCCTCGCGCCGGGCGCGGCGGGCGCACCCCAGCCCGGGGCGCGCCGGTCGAGCGCCGGTAGGCGCCGTAGAGGGTGATCGAGGT
>JBHENM010000476.1:0-4857 GCA_046262035.1 Acidimicrobiales bacterium
GCCTCACCGCTCTGCACCACCATCGACGGCCGCCGGGTCTAGTTCCGCGGCGCTAGATCCCAGCGCCCGCTGCGACGGCCGGTTGAGGCCGGGGCGGGCCGGGAAGAACTCTCGGATGATGGACGTCCAAGTCGAGGACGAGGTCAGGCTCGACGTCCCCGAGTTCTTCTCACCTGCGGTGGGGAGGACGGGCGACGCCCTCGACCTCCAGCTGCTAATCGACGGCACGTGGCGACCGGCGACGGACGACGAAACCTTCGACGTCCGTTCGCCTATCGACGGCACCGTCATCGCCCGGGCGGCCAAGGCCTCGGCGGCCGACGTCGAGTCCGCCATCGCCGCTGCCGGTGAGGCGCGGGAGGGCTTCAAAGCTGAGCCCGCGGCCGCCCGCCTCGAGATCTGCACCCGCGCCGCTGAGATAGTCGACGAGCAGGCCGACACCCTGGTCGCGGCCATCGTCACCGACCTGGGGAAGACGGCGGAGCAGGCGAAGTCTGAGGTCAAGGCCACCCGGGAGCGCCTCGGGTTGGCGCGCGAAGAGGTCCGCAAGATCTTCGGCGAGTACCTACCGGGAGACTGGATCGGCGAGACCGCGGGGAAGTCGGCCATCGTCATCCGCGAGCCGGTCGGGACCGTGGCCGCCTTCGGGCCGTTCAACTACCCGCTGTTCCTCGTCGCCTCCAAGATCATCCCTGCGCTGGCGGCGGGGAACACCGTCGTGGCCAAGGCGCCGTCGGAGGCGCCCATCTCCCTTGTCTTGTTCGCTCGGGTCCTGGAAGAGGCCGGGCTTCCGCCCGGCGTGCTCAACGTCATCACCGGCGCGGGGAGCGAGATCGGCGACGTGCTCGCCTCCCACGACGATGTGTCCATGATCTCCTTCACGGGCTCGACGTCGGTGGGTCGCAGCATCGCAGCCAAGGCCGGGCCCAAGCCCATGCACCTGGAGCTGGGCGGGAACGCAGCCGCGATAATCCTGGCCGACGCCGACCTCGACTTGGCCGTAGAAAAGTCGGTCCTCGGCGCCCTCAAGAACGCGGGACAGCGGTGCGACGCCGTCAGCCGCGTGCTGGTCGAGGAATCCGTCTACGACGCCTACGTCGAGCGGGCGCTCAAGGAAGTCGAGCAGTGGCCGGTCGGCGATCCCCGGGTCGACAGCACCAAAGTGGGACCGCTGGTCAACGACAAGGCGGCGACTTATGTGCACGAGCTCGTCGACGACGCCGTGGCGAAGGGCGCTCGCCTCCTCGCCGGGGGCGACGTCTCCGCCGCCTATCACGAGCCGACGGTCCTGGCCGGCGTCCCTCTGGAGGCCGACATTCTCTGGGAGGAGACCTTCGGTCCCGTCCTCACCGTCGTGCCCGTGCCCGACCTGGACACCGCCCTGGAGCTGGCCAACCGCTCCCGGTACGGGCTCGACTCCGCCGTCTTCACGTCCAGCCTCGAACAGGCGTGGAAGGCGGCGCGAGCCCTGGAGTGCGGCCAGGTCACGATCAACGATGCCCCCGCCCACGGCGTCGGCCACTTCCCCTTCGGCGGGCGCAAGCCCGACTCCGGTCTCGGGCGGGAGGGTCTCGGCTACTCGATCGACGAGTGCACGGTGCTGAAGACCATCGTCATGCCCACCTGACGAACCGACGAACGGCTCAGGACTCGAAACGAACCTCGTTGGCCGCGGCATCCTCCGCCGCGAACCGGAGGAAGCGCTCACCTTCGGCCTCCAGCGCCGCCCGGCCTGCCGCCGGCAAGGGGCCGGGGTGGGCGATCACCAGCGTGGCCGCCGTCGACCGATCCCGTTGGATGGACCAGGTCCCCCGCACCGCTCCGTCCCAGAGGAACGTGCCCCGCATGGGTGCCGTGGCCATGGTCAGTCCTTGGCGCGTTTCCTCGGTCCCGAAACGGCTGCGGTCGGCGTGGGACAGGAGGACGTTGTCGTATTCGGGCAGGAAGCGGGCGGGGCCGGGGGTGTCCGAACCGGGCCTCCGCCCCTCCGGGACGTCGAACAGCTCCCGCCCCCGGTCGTCCCGGAACGTGCGAAGGTGGGGACGGAGCCGCTCCACCACTTCCCGCATGGCCGTGAGGCGGGACCAGGCGGCCACGTCGGCCACCGTGGCCGGTCCGAAGGCGGCCAGGTAACGCAGGACGACGGTGTCGATCGACGGCTCGGCCGCCAGCGGTCGCTCCAGCCAGGCCTCGGCCGTGCTGTAGGTCACTTGGGCGCTGCGACCCCAGACCCCCCGGGGAGGCACCTGCACCAACGCCAGCCGATTTCGGCAGGCGTAGGCGAGGGCCCGGGCGTCGTGCTCGGGAAATCGCTCCTGCATGGCGGCGCGTAGCTGCCCGCCCGTCATCGGCCGTTCGGCGAAGAGGGGGCGGGCGAAGTCGAGGATCGGGGCCATGTCGATTCCCCGCAGCGCGGGCCCGAAGTCGCGGTGGCGGGCCAGCTCCCCGTCCAGAACCGGCTGCATCAGTGGGCGCAACGTGAGGCAGTCGTCGGCGGTGACGAGATGCAGGGTCGCCCGCATGACGACGGTGCGCACGACCTGCCGCGACACGAGCAACCCGGCCAGCTCGTCATGCTGGAACCCCTCGAGCCTCGACCAGAGGCCGACGTAGGGGTTCAGGGGGACCTGGGCCTGCATGCCGACGAGGTGCCGGACCGCGTCCAGAGCCGGCCACGGCGCCCGCTCCAGAAGCACCTGGCGGGCGAGCGTGGCCCGGCCGAGGGCCCGGCGGCTCAGGACGTCGGAGACCACGGCGCCGAGTATCCCCTATCCGGTTAGGAGCCCCCCTGGCCGGGTACGCGAAGCCCATGCCGAACCCGCAGCCACCCGACCTGGAGACGAATGCCCCGACCGGTCCCGTCCCGCCCGAGAACCAGGCTGGGCACCACCCCGAGCGGGAGCAGGACAAACCCGACCTCGATGCCTTCGCCGCACGCCTGGGGATCGGGGACGAGCCAACGGCCGGCACCGCGCCGGGCCGGACGGGCACGTTGGGCCGGGAGGCCAAGGCCAGGAGCGGGGTCTTCGCCGGAGTGGCCGCGGCCCTGGCCATCGTCATCCTCGTGGTCGCCCGGATCAAGAAGCGGCGCCGCTGACCTGCTTCTACTAGCTTCGGACCACAGGCACCCCGTCAGGGTCGAACTGGCGGCGTAGGGAGAAGGCCTGAGGCGTGGGGCCGTGGGCCCGCAGGTGCTCCAGGTGGCTCAGGGCCACGTCCACCGACGGCTCGTCTCCCTCGGTCACCCACCACAGGGCGGTCGTGAAGCCGGAGATGGGCTCGAACCACCGGGCTCGTTGCCTCATGAAGAGCCCGTGGGCGCTGCGGTAGACGTACTGGTGCAGGGCCTCGTAGTGGGTCCAGACGGAGATGGTGACGATGACCTGCTGGCCGTCGATCTGCCCGTACGTGACACGCAGGTCATCAGCCCGATGACGCCAGACGAACCCTGGGCTCTGGTCGGCGAGCCAGTTGACGTCCGCCAGGGCGCGCACGAGTCCGGCCATCATCGGGAACTCCAGCGGGGCGCGAAGCCGGGCCACGTTCATCTGTGCGAGCTGCCGGCCGAGCACTACTCGTGCAGTATCGCGCTGACTCTCCCTCAGTCGGGAAGCATGGGCACGGTGAGGCCGGGGTCCCGGCCCAGCAGGACGGCCCGGGTGACGGCCGTCGACCCGAAGCGGTCACGGACCCCGTCGAGGGCGGTGTCGAGGGCACTGCGGCTGCGGTGGTCGAAGGGCAGGGGCAGCTGGATGGCGGCTCCGTCGTCGAGATTGCTGACGGCCACGCCGACCAGGGTGAGGCCCTGACGTTCGATCACGGGCGTGGCTCCGACCAGCAGCTCGCGGACGGTGGTCAGGATGGGCTGGGTCTGCGCCGTCGCCCGGAGCAGGGTGTGTGAACGGGTAGCTCGCGAGAAGTCGTCGAAGCGCAGCCGGAGCACCACCGTGCGGCCGACCCGGCCCGCACTCCGCATCCGGCGGGTCACCCGGTCGACGAGGGCGACGACCGTGGCGTCGACCGCGTCGCGGGACGTGGGTGAACGTCCTAGGGCGCGCTGAGATCCGATCGAACCCCGGCGGCGCCCCACCACCACCGGCCGCGGGTCACGGTTGTGGGCGAGGGCATGGAGGTGTCGCCCTGAGGCCGGCCCCAGCATCGAGACCAGCGACGCCTCGTCCACGCGAGCGACCTCGCCGACGGTGAAAATCCCCCGCCCGTGGAGCTTCTCGGCCGTCACCGGGCCGACACCCCAGAGCCGCTCGACGGGCAGTGGGTGGAGGAAGGCCAGCTCGGCGCCGGGAGGTACCACCAGAAGGCCGTCGGGCTTGGCCACGCCACTGGCCACCTTGGCCAGGAACTTGGTGCAGGCCACTCCGACGGTGATGGGCAGGCGCACCCGCTCGAAGACCGCCCTGCGCAGTTGCACGGCTATCTCGCCGGGCGTGCCCGAAACCCGCCTAAGCCCACCGTCGGGCAAGAGAATGCGAACGGCCTGGCGACGCGCCCGGTTCGATAACCGGCACCAGCGTTCCCCGCGTGGCGCGACGATGGACGACGTGCCGACCAAGGTCAACGAGAAGCTGCTTTCCTGGGCGAGCGAGATCGACGACGAGACGATCCGTCAGGCGCAGAAGACGTCGCGCCTGCCCATCGTGGAGGGTCACGTCGCCCTGATGCCCGACGCCCACGTGGGCATCGGCGCCACCATCGGGTCCGTGATTCCGACCAAGGGTGCGGTGATCCCGAGCGCGGTGGGCGTCGACATCGGCTGCGGCATGATCGCGGCCGAGCTCGACGTCACCCAGGACCAGCTGCCCGACTCGCTCGAGCCGCTGCTCGGGCGGATCGAGCGGG
>JBHENM010000477.1:0-3216 GCA_046262035.1 Acidimicrobiales bacterium
CGTGGGCCCAGGGTGCAGCGCGTTCGGCAACATCGGGGAAGTTGCGTCGATGACCCCACACCAGCAGCAGCAGGTACTCCCAGGGCATGTCGCCGACGTCGGGCGTCCGCAGCGCTCCGAACCCATTCTCCGGCGGGAGGAAGAAGTACAACACCGGCAGGTCGAAGGTCCGGGCCAAGGCCACCAGCTCGTTGGCGGTGAACTGACGCACGCGTTTGCCCGACACCGAGCCCTCGGCCTGGGCCACGGTGACCGCGCTCCATGGCGTACCGGTGAAGGTGCTCAGGCGCTCGGCGATCTCGACCTGCGTCAGGCCTCGGAGCAGGCGGGCCTGCGTCAGGTTGTAGGCCACCACCTGGCTCGGGGTCCACCCGCTGCTGTCGGCACCCTTCGGTCTGGCCACTGTCCTCCGTCGCAGATTGGGGACAACGCTCGGGCTACTTGCGGTTGCGCCGTCCGGCTGTCCGCTTCATCATGGTATGTACGATTACGACAGCGTAATGCATCCCGATCGGAGGCGCCAGATGCAATTCGACGAACTTCCCCCCTTCCTTCGCGTGGAACAGGCCCAGGAGCTCACCCAGCTGGGCCGCTCCCAGCTCTACGAGCAGACCCGACGCTGGCGGGCCTCCGGCGGCAAGGAAGGCATCCCCGTCGTGCGGTTCGGCCGCTGCCTGCGCATCCCCACCGCCGCCCTGCTGCGCCTGGCCGAGCTACCCGAAGACGACGTCGATGGCGACTGAGGCCCGGATCGAGCACTGCTATCCCGAGGCACTGGTCTTCCTGCGCCGCCATGGCGCCGATGCCCTCGTGATCCTCGACGACCTCCTGGCCCACGCCGAGCGACAGGACAACCAGCTCGTCGTACGGGCCAGCGTCCGCGAGATCGCCGCACGCCTTTCGTGTCTCTCCAAGGACACTGTCCACCGCCGCCTCCGCCAGCTTCTCCGCGCCAAGGTCATCGTCGCCCACACCGCTCCGGCCGCCAGTCCCTTCCAGCCGCCGACCTATGTGCTCGACCTGACCGACACCGGCGTCTCCGTCGTCAGCGCTCGACGTACGGCCTGACTGACCCCGCTCGGATCCATGACCCGCCCCTCCCTGTCGCACTTCAGGACAGTTTTTTGTGCCTGCTCCGCGGTCGTAGCGCGCGGGTGAAAATGGCGCCGTCAGTGGTCGGCCGCTCACCTTCCGTCAACCCTGAGGGCGATTTTCCGGTCAGCCCCAGCGTCCCTTATGGGACGTCGCCCACGGGCGAAAATGGGTGCGGGCCTGCCTGCCGACGCCGGCGCTTCCTTGGCCTTCGAGGCCGTTGTTCAGCCTGGCGCCGGGGCCCCCTTGTTGAAGGGTCGCGCATTGTCGCTACGAGCACGCCGGTCAGATTTTCGGTTCCCTACCGGACCCCGGGCAGGCCCGCACACAAACCCTACCCCGCGTGAGGAGGCAGTAGTGATGCAACAACCGGTGGAGCTCGACGTCGACGAGAGCCAACAGATCGTGGGACGCGTCGCCGCGATCGACGTGGCCAAGGCGACAGGGATGGTCTGCACCCGGGCGCCCCATGACAACATCGCCGGCAAGCGGGTGACCAAGGTGTGGGAGGTCAAGGCCACCGCCAAGGCCCTGGCCGAGCTGGCCGACCATCTCGTCGCCCAACGCATCGAGCGCACGGTCCTGGAGTCGACGTCGGACTACTGGCGGCCGTTCTATTACATCCTGGAGGCGGCCGGCCTCGATGTGTGGCTCGTGAACGCCAAGCAGGTCAAGAACGTCCCTGGGCGGCCCAAGACCGACAAGATCGACGCGGTGTGGTTGGCCAAGCTGGCCGAGCGGTCCATGGTCTCAGCGAGCTTCGTACCGCCCGAGGCGATGCGCCACGTCCGGGACCTGGCCCGGGCCCGCTTCGACCTGGTCGAGGACCGCACCCGGGTCAAGCAGCGCGTCGAGAAACTGCTCGAGGACGCGTTGGTGAAGATCTCCTCGGTGCTCACCGATCTTCACGGGGTGTCGGGCCGGGCCATCATCGAGGCCCTCATCGCCGGCGAACGCGACCCAAGGGGCCTGGCCGAGCTGGCCAAAGGCCGGGCCCGGTCGCGTCTTGGCCCGCTGGCCGAAGCCGTCGACGGGCGTTTCAGCGACCATCACGCCCGCCTGGCCCGGATGCTGCTCGATCAGATCGACGACCTCACCGGGCGTATCGACCAGGTGACGAAGTTGCTCGACGACGCCATCGCCGCCGTCGGGGCCGGCCCCGAGGCCACCAGGAGCGTCGACCCCGACACCGGCGAGATCGCCACCGCACCCCCGGCCTATCCCAGCGCCGTCGAGCGCATCTCCGCGCTTCCCGGCGGCGGCGCAGACTCGGCGCGCGCCGTGATCGCTGAGATCGGCTTGGACATGGGCGTCTTCGGGACCGCGCAGCGGTTGTGCTCGTGGGCGAAGGTGTCGCCCCGCACCGTGCAGTCCGGCCGCAAGACCGGAAGGGCCAGGACCGGCAAGGGCAACCCGTACCTCAAGGCCGCGCTGGGCCAGATGGCGATGGGGGCGGCCAAGACCGACACCTTCCTCGGGGCGCGCTACCGACGTCTGGCCAAACGGATGCCCAAAGCCAAGGCGTTGGCTGCCATCGAACGGTCGCTCCTCGTCGTCATCTTCCATCTCCTCAGCGCACCGACGGCCACCTTCAACGACCTCGGTGCCGACTACCACGACCGGCGGGTCGACACCGCCCGACGTACCCGCAACCTCGTGGGCCAGCTCGAAGCCCTCGGCCACCGCGTCACCCTCAACCCCGCCGCCTGATCCCCCCGCGTTCTGCGGCCACACAGGCTCAGCCCCGCACCCGACGCAGTCGGGGCTGACGCCCGAGCGGGGGCTCCGCCCCGCAACCCGCCCCGCGGGCCAGACCGACGCGCTCGTTACACGGTTGTAATTTTCCGGTCAGGGCCGGTGCAGCGGGCGTAGCACAGCGTTGCACCAGCGGCTGAGCTACCCCAGCCCCGGGGGGGCCGTGGCCAACGCCGAGCGGAACCGGGAGGAAGCCGACCGGGTGATGGACGACGCCCAGGAGGCCTGGCTGGTGGCCCGCATGGCCCAGGGGGCGGCCCGGCCCGGCACCCCAGCCCAGGCCGAAGCCGCTGCCGCCGTCAACGCCACCACGGAGGCACTGATGGCGGCCATGGAGCGGTGGCACCAGGCCCGGCTGCGGGCGGACCA